>NZ_JAVESS010000001.1:322961-645922 GCF_034006445.1 Desulfovibrio sp.
GCTGGATTATATGGCCGAGCGTCTTGGCCCCTGGGCCGATGGCGGGAACGGAGCACACGCGCACGAAAACGCGGACGGGCAAAATGCCGCATCCGGCTCCCCGGAGCTGCCATTGCCCAAGGGATTGACGCCGGAACTGTCGGCGGAACTGAACTCTGCCATGGCCAGCACAGTGGAGCGCCTGGGGCTTGGCCCCCATGCGGATTTTGACCATGTTGCCGCAGCACTGAGAGCACGATCCGGCGTGCTTGATGAAATCGAAACCTGCTTGCTGTTCCTGGACGAATGGCGCAAGCAGTACGCAAAATAAGTAATTATGGTTTGAAATGTTTGTGGGGGAGGGATGCTTTGTAGTGGAGAAAGGCCCTGTGAGGGAGGGATATTTTGTAGGGGAGAAAGGCTCTGTGGGGGAGGGACCCTTTTGCAAAAGGGTCTCCTCCCCCACGCCCCCACCCCCTAAAACTCTTGGTATGATGTATCTGACTCAAAAGTTGCTGCTCTGGCCTTCACACAAAAAAACCCGCGCAAGGCGGGTTTTTTTGTGTGAAAGCAGAAAAGGCTGTGTGGTGTCACGCCGTGCTGCAAAACCGTCCCCGTTATTGGCCAGAACCAGCCATGTCCGGTGAGGGCCAGTCAGACCCGGTCAGAAAAGGTGAGAACCGGGCGCGGGCGTGGCAACAGGCGTCAGCTATTCGGGGCTTTTTTGCGGAGCGGGTTGGGGTTTTGCCTGTTGGTCCGCTTCGGGCGCAGTTTGTGGTGCTGTTTGCGGCGAGGGTGGCAATTCTCTTTCCTCCAGAGGGGCGATAATCATTTCCTGGAGCGTCCGGGGTGCTGGAGATGACAGGCTTGTGGCCTGAGAATAATAGGGCAGCATGAAGGCCACGGCCATGATCAGGGCCACCAGCAGGGTGAACTTGTGGCGCATGGGCGCGGCGCTGCGGGCCACAACTGTCCACAGGATCAGGGGAACAAGCCACACCAGCACCTTGGCGCTTTCGCGCAGGGCATTTTCAGTGGTGAAAACGCCGCCCTGCCATGCCTGCTGTATTTCAGCCACTGTCGAAGCAAGAAAGATCAGCCAGAAGACGGCCCAGGCATTGCGGGCCCATACGGCGCACCAGGGCACCATGGTATTGTAGTGGTCGCGTCCGAAATCGTCGCGCTGGCGGCGCAGGGTCAGCCACATGGCGCCGCTGGCTGCCGCCATGGCCAGAATCAGGGGCAGGGTCCAGTATAAGGAGCGCCAGAAAGGCGAAAGCCAGCCGGGAAAGAAAATGTCGCCCAGGGTAATGGAGGTGGCGTCAGGGCTGGTATAGGCGTTTATCATGCGGGCGGAACTCAGGGCGACAACCACGGCGATGCAGCCTTGCACGCTGCTGATCATGCCCATGACCACATGCAGGATCGGAACCTTCACAAGAAATTTCCATAAGGCGAAGTAAAGGCTGCTGACCAGTACGGCAATCCCCAGCATAATCCAGCTCAGTTCCACCATGAAGTCGGGCAGGGAGTCGGGGGTGTAGGAACCCTGAGCGAAAAACAGCCATACGCGCCCTGCCACCAGCAGAACCCAGCCCAGAACCATTGCCAGTTGGGCCAGTTGGCGCGCGCATTTATCATAGGAGGAGCGCTTGCGGGTTATGGACAATATCCGTGCAGTGGCCGATATGAAGCCAAGTCCCGCAAAGGCCAGCAAGGCGGCCAGAGCCAGGGTTACGCACAGGGAATCAAGGCCTGTCTGCATAAAGGGGCAGGTCTGCATCCATTGACGCGGCAGCTCCATCCATGCGGATAGCTGAACCAATACATCCTGAAGAAAGTTCATCGGGCGCCGCCTGTGGCAGGGCGTGGCTTCAGAACAGAAACACTCATGGTTGCTCCTTATAATCTTGCGCTGGCTTGGGAAAGTACGCTATGGTCGATAAAATGCGTTCAAGCCTGTATTTGCCTTAAAAAAGCCGGGGCCGCAAGGGTTCTTGATATATGCCCGGGCTTGGGGCAAAATTATTGCGGGAGACGTTATGAATAAACTTTTTGCTGTACCTCTGGCTTGCGTGCTTTTGTCCACGGGTTGCGCTTCAACAGCGCAACTGCGCCATGTGGAAGGTAAAGAAACGGCCAACCAGAAGACCCTGCGCGAAACCGATCAGCGTTTGAATGCTCTGGAGCAGAGCGTGGCCACTCTGGACAGCCAGGTGGCCCAGCTCAAAAACAGAACATTTGAAGTGCGCACCCGTGGCGGCCAGAAGACCAGCATGACTGTCGTTCCCATCCTGCCACCTGCCCCGGTGAAGCCGGTGCCGTCGGCGGCAGCGGGCGCATCGTCGGACTCCCCTGGCGCGACAGGCGCGGCCCCGGCCTCTGAACCGGCTGGCCAACGTCCGCCGGATGTGGCGCTGGGACATAACGGCCCCTCGGTCGTGACTGCTCCGCCAGTCGCAGCCCCGGCGGCCCAGGCAGCCCCGCCAGTCACAGTCCCGCCAGTCGCAGCTTCGGCAGGATCTTCCGGCGCAGCCCCCCTGGCGGCAGAACCAGCGCCTTCTTCCGCAAAGACGAGTGAAAAAACGCCCGCCGCCAAGGGCAAGGAAACACCGCCCGCCGCCGTTGCGCCTGAAACTGCCAGCGGCCCCAAGGGGCGGGTTATCGATCCTGCGGCTCCGCCACGTTCTTTTCCCCAGGACTCCACCTCTACTTCGGTGACTGCAAATGGAGCCGTCGCCAGCCCTGCCGTCGCCAGCCCTGCCGCTGCCAGTCCTGCCGCTGCCAATCCTTCTCAGGGTAAGGCCGCCACGGCTGGCCCTCATGGGCAGGTCGGCACATCAAATAAAACTTCTCAGCCTGCCAGTGGGGCGGGAACGCCTAGTGTGGGCCTGCCGCCTGTGGCAGCCCCGGAACCCGTGGTGCCGCCTGCTGTCAGTCCGACAAATTTTGCAAGCCAAGGGACGAATCAGCCCACCGTGCCCGCCAGCCCCGCCAGCTCTGGCAAGGGCGCTCCGGCAGGTGGCAATGCGGCAGTTCCCGTGCCCTCCTTGCCACCTTCAGAGCTAGCTTTGCCGCCGGAATATCCCGGCCTGCCCCCTGTGGAAGCAGCAGGTGCTGCCACGCCAACGGTCACATCCGCTCCCGCAGTACGGGCGGCTGCTCCTGCTGCCCAGACTGCTCCGACGGCCCCGGCAAAATCTTCGCCTTCTGCCGCTGCCGCGCCCCAAGCCGCCACACAGCAAGTCGCCAAGCCTGCGAAGAATGAAAAAGCTGCCTATGATGCGGCCCTTAAATTCATGACGTCCGGGCGCTCTGCCGAGGGCATAACCCGGTTCGAAGGCTTCCTTCAGGAATACCCGCAGGGCGTGTATGCGGCCAATGCCGAATACTGGATTGGCGAGGGTTTGTATGCGCAGGGCAACTATCAGGAAGCGCTGAACCAGTTCCGCAAGGTTGACGCATCCTATCCGCAGCACCACAAAAATGCCGATGCCCTGCTTAAAACCGGCATGTGCCTGAGCCGTCTTGGCGACAAGACGGCGGCCGCCGAGGCATACAAACAGTTGCTGGCGCGCTTCCCCAACTCCGAGGCCGCCCGGATCGCCCGGTCACGCGGACTGGCCCGCTAGTCATGTCCCAAGGGCTGTCCTGGGCCGAAATGGGCGAAGAGGCCCGTACCGAATACTGGGCCAGCCTGGCTCTGCGGCACTGCACCGGGCTTGGGGCCCGATCATGCGCGCGGCTTTTGCGTACGTTCGGTTCAGCCTACGCCGCGGTACAGTCCCGGCAGCGCTGGCGTGAAGCAGGGCTTACCCAGAAGCAGTCGGCCGAAATGGCCACCGGCTCATGGCGCGTTACGGCTCGGCAGGAGTGGGACAGCGTGCGCGACATTGACGCCGCTATCCTGTTATGGACAGACCCCCTGTACCCGGCCCCGCTGCGGCAACTGCCGGACGCTCCCGTATTGCTGTACTGCCAGGGAGAAATGTCGCTCTTGCAGGCTCCGGCTTTTGCCATCGTGGGTTCGCGTCGATCTACGGAACACGGCAGAACCGTGGCGGCCCATATGGCCCGGTGTCTGTCGTCCTGCGGGGTGACTATTGTATCGGGTATGGCGCTGGGCATTGACAGGGTGGCCCATGAGGCAGCTCTGGCCCGCATCGGACGCAGTATTGGCGTACTCGGCACAGGCATTGACGTCATGTACCCACGGGGAAACAGGGGCGTTTTTGACGCCATGCGGGAGCATGGTCTGCTGATTTCAGAATTTATGCCCGGGGCGCTGCCCTTGCCCGAACATTTCCCTGTGCGCAACCGAATTATCAGCGGTCTTGCCCTTGGCGTTCTGGTGGTGGAAGCCGCCAGCCGTTCCGGCAGCCTCATTACAGCCCGCCTGGCACTGGAGCAAAACCGTGAGGTTTACGCAGTGCCCGGCCCGGCGCTGGATTCGCACTGCCTGGGCTGTCAGGATCTGGTACGGCAGGGTGCGCGCCCTGTGTTCAGCGCCGAGGACGTGTTGCGCGATCTGGCGGATCAGCTTCGGCCGTATGGCATCAGTCAGGCAAGCCTGAGCGAAGAGGAAAAATCCGTGCAGGATCAGGATGACGGCGCTGACCAGGCCGTGATCAAAAGAGAGGCCGTGATCAAAAGAGAGATCGCGGGCACGGGCGAGGCCGCCACGGACAGTCGCCGCGTGCGCACAGACGTAAGTACACAGAAGGACGAAGCCATAAAGGCTGACGACCAGCCTTTACAGCAGGATCTGCCCCCGTTGGACGCCGCCGAACAGCTTGCGCCCTCGGAGCGCAGGGCGCTTCTGCTGGACTGCCTGCGCCAGAAAGGCCCCATGCAGGCTGATGATCTGGCCTGCACCCTTGCCATGCCGGTGTCAGAGATGAATGCCATGCTTGTGGGGCTTGAGATGCTTGGGCAGGTGCGCAGACTGCCGGGAGCCCGGTATGAGGCCGGAGTATGACGGTAAAGAACGCAAAAAACACCAAGGGCGCGCACCGTGCCAGTGCTGTGCCTGTTCAGGGGCAAATGACGCTCCCTGCTGAAGGCGGGGCCACGGGTCAGCCAGGGGGCCCTTCGGCGGCAGGGCGGGGCAGGCCCGCCGGGCGAACTGCGCGCAACGCGGCAGCCACAGTGAAAAAGGCAAAAACGTCAGGCATGGATGCGTCTCGTGTGGATGCGTCTGGCATGAATGCGTCTGGCGCGGATGTGTCCGGAGTGGATACGGGTGACAAGGATACAGGCAAGGATGTGTCCGGCGTGGATGCAGGTGGTGCAAAGGCCGCCGTGGTTGACCGCAGCCCACTTTTTATTGAGGCATTTCTGACCTGGATGGCTGTGCAAAAAGGGGCCTCCGAGGCAACGCAAAAAGCCTATGCGGTTGATCTTGGACAACTGGCGGAGTTTTTGCGCGGCCAGGGGGTCAGCCTGGGGCAGCCACAAACCGTGACGCGCCGCCATATCCAGTCTTTTCTGGCCTGGCTGTTTCGCAAGGGGGACGCCAAAAGCTCCATGGCGCGCAAACTGGCGGCAGCACGATCTTTCTTTCGGTTTCAGCAGCGGGGTGGTAGAGTCACGGAAAACGTGGCCGCACTGGTGCGTAATCCCCGCCAGGAAAAACGTCACCCACGCACACTCAATGTGGATGAAACTTTTGCCCTGCTGGACAGTACCAAGGGGCCGGCTGGCGGTGGCGGGCCTGTTTCCGGCAGTGCGGAAGAAGAGCGAATTCTATGCCGCGACCTGGCTCTGGCTGAACTGCTGTACGGCTCAGGGTTGCGCATATCCGAAGCTCTGGGCCTGGATGTGGACGACGTACAACTGAGTTCGCGTGTGTTGCGTATCATGGGCAAGGGCTCAAATGAAAGGCTTGCGCCGCTTTCGGACACGTCACACGAAAGCCTGAAGCGCTGGCTTGAAGAGCGCCCGCTGTTGGCGCTGCCGGAAGAACCGGCAGTGTTTGTGGGCACGCGGGGGGGCCGTCTTAACAGGAGGGAAGCCGCGCGTATTGTGGAACGCCTGTGTCAGCGCGCGGGACTGACCTTTACCGTGTCGCCGCACAGTTTGCGTCACTCCTTTGCCACCCATCTGCTGGAGGCTGGGGCAGACCTGCGCAGTGTTCAGGAATTGCTTGGACATCAGCGCCTTACGACAACACAGCGGTATACGCAGGTGAGCCTGGAAAGCCTGATGCAAACCTATGACCATGCGCATCCAAGGGCCTTGAAAAAATAAAAAAATCACGAGCTTATTTTTTAACTGTAAATCAAGCGTGTTATGAAAAAAACTTTGTGCCTCGTGGTGTGCCGTAGTCAGGAAAATTTCCATGAGGCGCTTGGCAGGGGCAGTACTTTGTGCTAAAGAGTACAAATCGGTCAAATTGAACCGCATACCTGAACCATACCGGAAGGAGAGACAGTCATGTCTGCATTAGTTCTTGGTCACATGAATCCTGATACCGATAGCATTGTTTCCGCCATTGTCGCCGCTGATCTGTACAGCAAGCGCGGTATGGACGTCACCCCGGTTGCCCAGGGCGCGCCCACTCCCGAAACCGAATTTGTGCTGAAGAAGTTCGGCATCGCTGCTCCTCAGGTTGTCGCCGACGTGGCTGGCAAGGATGTTTATCTGGTTGACTACTCCGATCTGGCCCAGGCCCCCAAGGGCATGGATTCCGCCACTGTGCTCGGCATTGTCGACCACCACAAGCTTGGTGACGTGACCACTTCTTCGCCGCTGGAAGCCTGGATCTGGCCCGTGGGCTGCACCAACACCGTTCTCAAGAACATGTATGACTTCTACGGCATCGAAATTCCCAAGAACCTTGCTGGCGCGATGCTGTGCGCTATCCTGTCCGACACGGTTATCTTCAAGTCCCCCACCTGTACCCCTGCTGATAAAAAGGCCGTTGAAGAACTGGCCAAGATCGCGGGCGTGAGCGATGTGGTGGCTCTGGGCATGGAAATGTTCAAGGTCAAGAGCGCTGTTGACGGCACCCCCATGAAAGACCTTGTCTTCCGTGACTACAAAGATTTTGACATGAACGGCAACAAGGTCGGCATTGGCCAGCTTGAAGTGGTTGACCTTTCCATCCTTGAGCCCGTGAAGGCCGGCCTGCAGGCAGAAATTGAAAAGGTCAAGGCTGAAGGCCGCCACAGCGTCTTCCTGCTGCTGACCGACATCATGAAAGAAGGCTCGGAAATGCTCATCGTCTCCGACGACCCCTCAGTGGTGGAAAAAGCTTTTGGCGTCAAGGCCGAAGGCTCCACCGTGTGGCTGCCCGGCGTCATGAGCCGCAAAAAGCAGGTTGTGCCCAACTTTGAAAAGGCTTTCAAGTAAGCGCTGACTGTCTGTAGCAACTAAAAACCCCGGTGCCTGCGCGCCGGGGTTTTTGCTTTATGGCCATCAGGTGGAATGTGTGGGCAAGTGGCCGGGGAGTATACATTCATTCTAAAGGAGATAGCATACGCATTTGCCATGAGAGCCAATGAACTTTGCATGGTATACAGTCTGAAAGGTGTTGTCTTCAAAGGCCTCACTTCAGATCAGAAAATTCGTTAAGAGTTTTAGGGGGTGGGGGCGTGGGGGAGGCGACCCTTTTGCAAAAGGGGCCCTCCCCCACAAGGCATTTTAAAGTTGTAGTGCGTTAGCTGTCGATCCAGAGAAGCATGGCCAGCACGCCAAGGCTGCCCGTAAGAACTGCATAGGCCTGGCGTGTGCGCAGGGAAAGCACCGCTCCCATAAGGGCGGCCACGTAAAGGGCTGACCACGTAACGGTTCGCAGGGTGGGCAGGGCTTGCCTGTTGTGCAGGGTGTCAACAAGACTGAAGATCAGGATGAAGCAGAGGCAGTAAAGGACTATCTGCCACAGGCTCCTGTACAGGGAAGACAGCAGTAGTGCCGTGCCGGGGGCGAGGCCCTTGGGTTTGCCCGCGCACCAGGCCTCCACCTTGTCAACCATGGGGTTTTGGCTGATGCGTTGACGATGCTCGCCATAGGCCGCCGCGTATGCCGCCAGCATGCAAAGGATGAGGGGGATGAGCAGGCGGCCCGGTTCCACAAGGTCAAAGTGCCTGCAGATGGGAAAAAGCAGTAAAAAGCTCAGGCTGCCGTAGGGTGGCACAACACTGCCCAGTTCAAGGGCGTCCAGCCACAGAAGTTCAAAAATAATGCCCAGAGGCAGGGCTAGGCTCCAGTCGGAAGTGACGGCCCCGGCTATGAGCGCAAGGCAGATGGGACGGTCAACAATGCCGATAATGCAGGATGAGCGGGCCGCGCCAGCCAGGGCAAAAAAAAAGCGTAAGGCGCCCCGGTTGCCATCATCTCATATAAGCTGCTCATGGGGACCCCTTACGGTTTCTGTGGGGACGCTGCGAAAATCAAGAAGCACCAGATGCTGCTGGATGGAGCGCAAATCTTCCCTGTCTTCGGCGGATAGCGCCACATGAGGAAGGATTTGCATTTTTTCAGGGCCGTAATGCAGGTTGCCGATATTGAGCGTTTCCATAATTATGCCCGCATTGCTCGCGCGACGCGCGTCCTGACAATTCCCAAAGAGCACAAAACAGTCTTCGCCGCATGCGTCCAGCGTTATGGCCAGATCGTGTACAGGGATGAAGTGCGTGAGGATGCGCTGCGGCACGGCAAGCTCGATTATCTGCTGCCGCAACGCGTCTGCCGCCAGTTCGTCATTGGCGACAATCAGATGCCTGGCGCCGGTATAGGGCAACCACGCTTCAATGACTTGCCCATGCACCAGGCGATTGTCCACACGAAACCACATAGGTTAGCCGTCGTTTTTGGCCCGTGCTTTATTGCGCAGCATGTTTCCTGCGACAACGATGCCTTTGGAGCCCGCCTCGCCAGCAAGCTGCGCCAGCTCTTCCAGGTTTTTTTCGCGCGCGGAAAAGACCTTGAGCAGCATGGGCAGGTTTGCGCCCGTCACCACTTCCACCTTGTGGGTGGCGAGCAGTGCAAGGGCGAGGTTTGTGGGCGTGCCGCCAAACATGTCGGTAAGAATAATGACCCCCGCGCCCTTGTCCAGCCGCTGCGCGGCATCGGTAAGGCGGCGTACCGTTTCAGAAACTTCATGGGCAATGTCCACACTGATGGAGCTACAGTCGCTTTGCGGGCCAAGGATGAATTCGGCCGTGCGCAGCATGGCAGAACCATAGTCGGCATGCGAGACAATAATAATCCCTACCTGTGTCTTCTTGCTGTCTTCCGTCATGGCACTCCTCTCGGCTCAGAGCCTGCCAGCTTTTCTAGCCAAGTTCAAGATGTCGGTGTTCCAGGGTCGTGGGGTAGTCTGCCTGTTTCAGGGCCTGCGTGATTTCTTCGGCCATGGCCACGGAGCGGTGGCGACCGCCGGTGCAGCCAACGGCAATGGTGACGCGGTAGCGGCCTTCAGCTTCCATAAGCGGCAGCATGAACAGCAGCAGGTCCATAAGTTTTGCTCGAAATTCGCGCGCATTGGGCTTGTCAAAAACATATTGCGCCACGGCCTTGTCTTTGCCGCTCAGGGGGCGCAGTTCATCAACAAAATATGGATTGCTAAGAAAGCGCAGGTCAAACACGAAGTCGGCCTCACGGGGGACGCCATATTTGAAGCCAAAGGAGATGATGTTGACCTTGATGGCCCGAAGCTTGCTTTTGCTGTCGCTCCAGCGCTTTTGAATGGCCCGGCGCAAGTCATGAATGGAGAAGCGGGAAGTGTCCACCACAAGGTCGGCCATTTCCCGTAAAGGGCGCAGGCTGTTGCGCTCGGAAAGCAGCGCTGTTTCAAGCCCCATGCCCTCGCGTTCCAGGGGATGGGGGCGGCGCGTTGTGGCGTAGCGGCGCAGCAGTTCCTGCACGTTGCATTCCAGAAACAGGAGCATGGGGCGAATGTTCTGGGCGGTGAGATCAGACAGCGCTTCATTGATCTCATCCAGAAAGTTGCTCTGGCGCAGATCCATGCCAAGGGCTATTCCCTTGAAATGGCTCATGGAAGGGCGAGACATCATGCTTACCATTTCAGGGGCCAGGCTTGCCGGCAACCCGTCCACCACAAAGTGCCCCATATCCTCAAATACTTTAAGGGCCGTACTTTTGCCCGCGCCGGAAAGGCCGGTGACAATGCACACGGCTACCGGCAGTTCGGCTGCGGGATTCGCAGCCGATGTTTTTTGTGGCTGCTTTGTGGTGGCAGTCATGATTCCCCCTGCAATATTTCCGGCCGCCTGATGGCAGGCGGCCGGAAACAGGCGTAATTATAAGACGGGGTCAATCAGCGCGTAGCTGCTCGTGCGGGTGCGGTACACCACGTTGATGCGGCCGTTTTCGGCGTTGAAAAACACCAGGAACTCACTGCCAATGGAATCAAGCTGCATGAGCGCCTCGTCAAGGTGCAGCGGCTTGGTGGCGAGGCGGTCAGTGCCTTCAACCGGTTGCGCCACTTCAGCGTCTGCGTCAAGGTTATAGGTAAAGACGTCAACATCTTCGGAACGTGCCTTGCGGCGCTGCGTCTTGACCCGTGAGACCTGGCGCTTGATCTGTGCCTCGACCTTGTCTGTCACAAGGTCGATGGCGGCGTACATATCTGACGTCTGTTCCGTTGCATTTATATGCAAACCTTCGCCGACAACTGTCACTTCGCAGCGATGGCGAAACTTGTCCACGGTAAGCACCACGCTTACCTCAAGACCGGAAGACTTGCCAAAAAAACGCCCCAGCTTTTCCATGCGGCGTCGGGCATACTTTTTAAGATGGTCGGAGGCTTCAAAGTTTTTGAAGGCAAAAGAGATGTTCATATAATCCTCCTTATGATGTCAGTTCCCGGCATGGAGAACTGTGGAACCCGTCTTTTGAGCGACGGTGGAAATTTGATGAACCATCTTTTTATATGTATCGCCTCATGCGAACCGCAGCGTCTGTGCCGCGCCGGAGGCAGGATTAGAAATGTTCCTTGCGTCTTGAAGATGACGGAATATCAAGGGCGGTGCGGTACTTGGCCACAGTGCGCCGTGCTATGTTGACCTTGAGGTGGTCTTTCAGCATCTCGCCGATGCGTTCATCGCTCAGGGGAGACCTGGCATCTTCGTCAGCGATGAACTTTTTGATGAGGGCCTTGACGCTCTCGGAGCCGACCTGACTGCCGTCATCAAGCTCCAGGCCGCTGTTGAAGAAAAATTTCAGTTCAAAAATACCGTGCGGCGTCGCCACATACTTGTTTGTCGTGATGCGGCTTACCGTGGATTCATGCATGCTGATGTCGTCAGCAATGTCCTTGAGAATAAGCGGCGCCAGGCGCGTCACGCCATCCTCGAAAAAGGGCTGCTGGTGGCGAACGATGCTTTCCATAACCTTGTACAGGGTGCGCTGGCGCTGATAGAGGCTCTTGATGAGCCAGCTGGCCGAGCGCATTTTTTCTGTACAGTATTCTTTTTCCTTATCCGAAGATCCCTTCAAGTCCATCTGGCTCATGTTGGAAAGCTGCAACTGCGGCAAGCCGTCCTCGTTGAGCAGGATGACGAACTCATCACCCATTTTGTACACAAAAACATCAGGGCTCACATAGGTCGGTTCGCCACCGCCAAAACTGGCTCCGGGCAGGGGGTCAAGGCTCTGGATGATGTCCAGATATTCTTTCAGTTCCTCCATATCCAGCTTGAATTTGCGCAGAAGAGGCTTGTAGCGCTTGGCCTCAAGGTCCTCCAGGTGCGAGCGCACCAGTTCAAGCAATATGGGGTCGCGGTCATACTTCAGGCTTTTTATCTGTACGAGCAGGCATTCACGGGCATCGCGGGCGGCTACGCCCACGGGATCAAACAGTTGTATCTTTTCAAGCACTGCCTGAACTTCTGCCGGTTCCGATTCCGTCATCTGCGCGATTTCTTCCAGGCTGGCCTGCAGATAGCCCGCTGAAGAAAGGTTGCCGATGATGACTTCGCCTATGTCTTTTTGCTGTTCTGTGAGTGATGAAAGACGCAATTGCCACATCAGGTGGCCTTCAAGGGTGGGCTTGGCCGAATAGCGCGCTTCGAGGGGGGAAATGTCTTCGGCAACCTCATACTCACGTGGCTGCACAAGGCGGGGGGTGCTGGCGAACTCTCCAAGGTAATCCTCCCAGTCAGCATCCTTGGCCAGGTCTTGGTCGTACACCTCTTCGGCGGCTTTTTCCCGCCTGTCTTCCCCGGGATCTGTCGAAATGTCATCGCCTTGGGATTCTTCAAGAAAAGGATTGTCCAGCATCTCCTGCTGCACAGTCTCAAGAAGCTCCATGCGTGAGAGCTGGAGCAGCTTGATGGCCTGCTGCAATTGCGGGGTCATCACGAGCTGCTGAGTCAGTTTTAGTTGCTGTCGAAGTTCCAGTGCCATGAGCCTGTTCCGTCTTGAAAGGTCAGCAGAAAATATCTTAGTTACAAGTAGTGTGCCATAGTGGCAAAAATTATGCAATAGCCAGTGGTTGCGCGACCAAAAAACAACGAGGCCAGTGTGCTGGCGCGAGCTTTGCATCATTATTTTCAAGGAGTTGGCTTCAGGAACAGCTTCAGGCTTTGAAACGCAAGAAGGGAGGTCGCCCTCCCTTCTTTCTGTCATCAAAAGATGATGTGATCCCGCAAGCCCTAGAGCAGATCAACCTTGAAATGCTTCACACTCCAACGTTCGCATTCAGCCGAAAATGCGATTTGCGGCTGAATCCACGCCACGTTGTGGGCGCTGCACTCTCGTGCAACGTTAGAGCATTTACACTTTTTCAAAGGTAAATGCCCTAAACCTTGGCGTGCTTTTTGGCTGCCGTGATAAATTCACGGAAAAGCGGATGCGCGTCCATGGGCCTGGATTTGAATTCGGGGTGGAACTGGCAGCCCAAAAACCAGGGGTGGTCGGGCAGTTCCACTATTTCCACAAGGTTTCCGTCAGGCGAGGTGCCGCTGAAAACCATGCCCTTTTCCGCCAGAGCTTCCTTGAACTCATTGTTGAATTCATAGCGGTGGCGGTGGCGCTCTTCAACCAGTTCTTTCTTGTACGCTTCAAACGCGCGGGAATTGGGCAGAACCTTGCACGGGTATGACCCAAGGCGCATGGTGCCGCCCTTGTCGCTGCCCGCATCGCGTTTTTCAACGTTCTTGGTGCGGAAGTCGTACCATTCGGTCATGAGGTAAATGACTTTGTGCTTGGAGCGGTGGTCGAACTCTTCGGAGTTTGCGTCGGCCATTTCCGCCACATGGCGGGCAAATTCGATGACAGCGCACTGCATGCCAAGGCAGATGCCAAAGAAGGGCACCTTTTTTTCACGTGCATACTGGATGGCCATAATCTTGCCTTCAACGCCACGGTAGCCAAAGCCGCCGGGAACGAGAATGCCGTTGCAGCCTTTCAGATGTTCCGCCACATTGCTGGCGTCGATATTTTCGGAATTCACGTAGCGCAGGTTCACCTGAACGCGATTGGCCACGCCGCCGTGGATCAGGGCTTCATGCAGGCTTTTGTACGCCTCTTTCAGGTCCACGTACTTGCCCACAATGGCGATGGTAACCGTGCCCTTGGGGTCGGCGCAGTCGCTGACGAGCTTTTCCCAGGCTTCAAGATGGGCATTGCGCGCTGGCAGGCGCAGCATGATTGCCACCTTCTGGTCAAAGCCTTCTTCGTAAAACTTCAGCGGCACTTCATAAATATTGTTCACATCCACCGAGGAGAACACGGCGTCCTGATCGACGTTACAGAAGAGGGCTATTTTGCGGCGCAGTTCTTCGGGGATGCTCTGCTCACAGCGGCAAAGGATGATATCGGGCTGAATGCCGATGGAAAGGAGCTCCTTGACGCTGTGCTGGGTGGGCTTGGTCTTGTGCTCGCCAGCGGTGCGCAGGTAGGGCACAAGGGTAAGATGGATGTTGAGGCAGTTGTCACGGCCAATATCGGAACGCAGCTGGCGTATGGCCTCAAGGAAGGGCAGCCCTTCAATATCGCCGACAGTGCCGCCGATTTCGATGATGGCCACATCAGGGGCATCCTCCCCTTCAGCCAGGGACAGAACCACGCTTTTGATCTCGTCGGTAATGTGGGGAATAACCTGCACCGTGGCGCCCAGATAGTCGCCGCGACGTTCCTTGGCGATGACCTGATTGTAGATGGCCCCGGAGGTGGTATTGTTTTTCCGCGACATGGGCACGTTGAGGTAGCGTTCGTAATGGCCCAGGTCCAGGTCGGTTTCAGCGCCGTCGTCGGTGACGAAAACCTCGCCGTGCTGGAAGGGGTTCATGGTGCCAGGGTCAACGTTAATATAGGGATCAAGCTTCTGTATGGTTACCGTAAGGCCACGGGTTTTCAGCAGCGCGCCCAGTGAGGACGCCGCAAGCCCCTTGCCCAGAGATGACAGAACTCCGCCCGTCACAAAGATAAATTTCGTTTTCATGCCTTCCACCTTGATATCGTGATCACTTTTCAGCACAACCCTGTATCCTTAGCCCAAAATGAATTTTTTGGCTAGCATTGACTATCGAAAACAAGGTACGTAGTGTGTTATTCCCTCTTCAGCCCGCATCGGTAAGCCTGGCTTTGCCTGCGGTTCGTGGAGTGCGGGCTGTTTTCGGCCCACAGGCAGCGCACCAAGCGCCTGGTCAGCACAGGCGCTGCGCATGAAGATTTGCTAGCAAGCCAAGGAGGCTTTACCCGCATGGGCATGGTCAATACACTGGTCATCACCGGCTACGGAACAAATTCTCATCTTGAAACGGCCCATGCAGCCCGCCTGGCCGGTGCAGACAGAGCCGATGTTGTTCACTTTTCAGACATTGTGGCAGCCAAGGTTCGTCTGGCTGATTATCACTTGCTGGTTTTTCCTGGTGGATTCCTTGATGGCGATGATCTGGGCGCAGCCCAGGCCGCTGTAATGCGCTGGCGTTACCTCAAGGACGCGCAAGGCGTTCCACTGCTGCAAAGCTTGCGCGACTTTCTGGAGCAGGGCAAGCTCATTTTGGGCATTTGCAACGGTTTTCAGTTGCTGGTCAAGCTTGGCGTGCTGCCGGCCCTTGGGGGCATGCGCTTTGAACGCCAGGTTACACTTGGACACAATGATTCGGCCCGCTATGAAGACCGCTGGGTGCACCTCTTGCCCAATGCAAAAAGTCCCTGTGTCTTCACCAAGGATATGCCCATGCTGTGCATGCCTGTGCGTCACGGCGAAGGCAAACTTGTGCCACGTGATGAAGAGTGCCTGCGCCGCCTTGAATCGGAAAATCTTATTGCTCTGCAGTATGCCGATCCCGAAACAAAGCAGCCCACACAGGAATATCCTCTCAATCCCAACGGCGCGGCCCTGGCCATCGCCGGGCTTACCGACCCCACTGGCAGGGTGCTCGGGCTTATGCCGCACCCCGAAGCCTTCCATCATGTGACCAATCATCCCGCCTGGACGCGCGGCGAACTGGACCCCCCGGGAACGCTGCTCTTCGTCAATGCCGTGCGCTATCTGCGCGGCCAATAAATTTCGACAACTGAAAAATTCGACCACTGAAAATTTCATCGACGGAAGGTTTCGGTGACCGAAGATTTCGGCAATCAAAATTGCAGCAACCGAAATTGCAGCAAAGGATAGCAAAAAAGCCGGGCATGTGCCCGGCTTTTTTCGTATCACGCGTCCACGGCAAATCAGTTTTTGCCGTTGAACATATTCTGTACGCTCTTGCTCAATGAGGCCATGGCGTCATCGAATTCGTGCTGCAGGCTGTCCATAAGTTCCCGGACAGAGATGATCTTGTTTACCCGCGACACGTTGGCGCCGCAGAAGGCGAAACCGCGTTCAAGGTTGCCCTTCATGGCATTGATGAGCGCCTGAGCGATGCAATACGGCGTCTTTTCTTGTTCGCAGGTGTGTACGCAGTGGAAGACGCATTTGAAAGGCTTTTTGTTGCCTTCACGCGAGGCCTGGATGAAGTTGTTGAACAGGGCGCGCCCGGGCATGCCCACGGGGCTTTTGATAATGGTGACGTCTTCATCCGTGGCGGCAAGATACGACAGCTTGAAGCGCTCATCGGCGTCGCACTCGTGGGTGGCCACAAAACGGGTGCCCATCTGCACACCGGAAGCGCCAAGATCGAGGAATTTTTTGATGTCTTCGCCAGAGTATACGCCACCGGCGGCAATGATGGGCACAGCCTTGCCGTACTTGTCTTCCAGGGGCTTCACGGTTTCAACAACCTGAGGCACAAGCACTTCCAGCGCGTGCGCGGGATCCTGCAGTTCTTCGGGCTTGAAGCCGAGGTGCCCGCCAGCCTTGGGGCCTTCGACCACAAAGGCGTCAGGCACGTAGTTGAAGCGGGAAATCCATTTTTTGGCAATGACGGAAGCCGCACGTGCCGAAGAGACTATGGGCACCAGCTTGGTTTTGAACTCTTCTTTTTTTTCTTCGCACGCCTGAAGGAGATGCTTGGGCATGTCCAGCGGCAGGCCTGCGCCGGAAAAAATGATATCGGCCTTGCTTTCTATGGTGGTGCGTACCATCTGACTGAACGTGGTCAGCGCAACCATGAGGTTGACGCCCACAATGCCGTTGGTCATCTGGCGGGCTTTTTCAATTTCAGTGCGCAGGGCGCGCAGGTTGGCGGTAAGAGGATCCTTGGCTACATCAGGTTCCTTCATGCCGATCATGGCTCCGGCGATAACGCCGATGCCGCCCTGATTGGCCACAGCGGAAGCGAGGCCGGAAAGCGATATGCCAACACCCATGCCACCCTGTACCACAGGGATTTTGGCGGTGAGATGTCCTATTTTCAACGCGGGAAAAGACATTGCAAGACCTCCGTCCTGACTTGTATGGAACATGTCCAACACCTTTTCAGGCGCTGGTCAAGATATCCCCCATATATAAATTAAGGAAACAATAGCTGCAATTTTCACAAGATGCAATAACTCTGTGAACACTTTTGTACGTAGCGCCAACATCCCGGCATTTATATGGAACAAAGGCCGGAATACGGGCACCACTGGCAATGTTTGTCGGGCCGGGCCGAGAAACTGGGGGCGTATTCCATATGCATCAGGGTCAGGGTCAGGGCGGAACGGCAGAATCCCAGGGCCGCATTCAGGTCATCGTCCACAAGACCGCCGAACAGGGGATGCTCCTTGCCCGAGTCACGCAGTTCAACCAGGGCCGCGTCGCCCAGTTGGGCCATACCGCAGGCTCCCGCCATGGACAGATAGCACGGTAGCTGCAGGCTGGGCAGACGGGTGCGCAGTTCGTCAAAAAGGTCTTCAAGCTGTTCCAGCCGGGCCGGGTCCCCCGTGGCGTCAGCCATCAGCGAATCGCAAAGGCTTTCGGCACGGGCAAAATAGGAAAGGTCAGTCCACAGGCTGCCGTCATGCTTTTTGATGGTGCCGGTTTTGTAATCAAGGATGTACAGCAGACCGTCCCGGCGGTCGACGCGGTCCACGGTGCCGACAAAATCATAATCGCGCCCGGCAAGGTGCAGGCTTGCTTTAAGCTCTTTTTCCAGAGCCATGATAAGCACGTTGTCCGGCTGGCCTGTCAGAAAACGCATGAGCCGCATGGGGGCCGCTTCTTCAAGCATCAGGCAACTGTCGGCTGGCAGCAGACGGCGTAAATCCGCTGCTTCCAGCTGCTCGTAAAAACGGGCGCGCACTGTTTGCGCCGAGATGTCGCCAGAGCAGACAACCCTGTGAAGATAGGGTTCGTAAAGGGCCTTGAGCGTATTGTGAATGCAGGTGCCTACCGCTGCCGGGTCATCACCTTCATTGATTTCCTGCGGCGGGCGCAGGCCGCACAGATACTGCCAGGCAAAGCGCAGGGGGCACTGGAGGTAAACGTCCAGCCGGGTGGCGGAGAGCGGCGTGCGGAGCAGACGCTCCAGAGCGGCGTTGAGTTCAGCCCCGCGTGTGAGAATTTTTGTTGCAGTGGCCGCGGCCATTACCGCGCAGCTTGCAGTTTCGAGCGGCGCTTCGCCGGGGGCGAGCAATGCGCCGCGTCTTTGCTCTTCCTGCCAGAGCAGTTGCTCCACAAAACGGCTGCGATTTTTTTTACCGTCAAAAAGCGCTGAACGGCTGATGCCTTCCTGCCAGAAAAAGGCCACTTCATGCGCTCCGGCGCAAAGTCGGTACAAGGTGTGCGCTGCGGCCCTTTCACGACGGCGTGAGTCCGGCAGCCCCAAGGTTTGCCGCAAAGAGTCCGGCAAGAGCGGATCCTGGGCGGGATTGCCAGGCAGTTTGTCGTCGGTGGCGTCCATAATGAACACCCGGTCGAAATGCAGCAGGCGTGTTTCAAGCATGCCAAGCACCTGCAAGCCCGTGAGGGGCTCTGCCTCAAAGGGAATACGCTCCTGCCCGAGAACTTCCCGCACCATGCCCTGAAGCGTGATGAGCGGAAAGTCTGTTTGCGACAGAAGGTTTTCACGCAGAACGGGCACGGCCTGCCGCGTGAGGCGGTACATGGCTTCTGCATCCAGGGGAAAGTGTTTCCACATCTCGCCGCCGCGATTGCGTAAAAAGGTGCACAGGTTCTGAAGAACGTCGGCCATGTGTTTTGTGGTGCTGGCGGCGGACGGCGCATGCAGCAGAACGTCCAGCGCTTCTTGCAGCAGCAGGGCCAGGGCATCCGAAAGCTCACCCCGGCAGGTACGCACGGCTTCGTCCATATCCACGAACCGCGCGCCCTCGCGAATGTGCTTTTCAAGCGAACGCAGCGCGTCGCGCAGGAGCAGGGGATTGCCGTCCCTGTCCTGGGTGCGCAGCATGTTCACATACGGATGCCGCAGGCATTGCAGCACTTGCCGCCAATAGTAGCGTCCGTCGTCGCTTCTGGTCGCCTGAAGCCGCAAGATGCCGTCCAGCAGGCGGTTCAAGGGCGAACGATCCAGGGGATAGCCCATGGAGATGTTGACGTCCTTGTCCGGCAAATGGTGCAGTACCGGCATGAGCAAGGAACTGTCCGTGAGCACCACTGCTGTGGAGGCGGCCTCTGCGAGGTCAACGCCGGGCTGGCGGGTGCTGGCCACGGATTCCAGGTCGCGGCGCAAGGCGGCAAGCTGGGAATGGCAGTCATACCCGGCAAAAAAGCGGTAGCGGGGTTGGTGGGCTTTTTCCTGCTCGGTAAGGGGCATGGCCGCAATTGCCCGCGCATTCCAGCGGCGCAGCCATGTCGCCTGCTCTTCGCAGGCCCAATGGACGCTCCCCGTATTTGCAGCAAGGGCCGGATCGCTGTGCAGGCAGATTTCGGCCCCATCCTGCCAAAGCCGCTTCAAAAGTTGGTCTTCTCCGCCTGTGAGCAGCGAAAAGCCCGCTATGACCACGGGACGATCCGGGCGTGGGACGAACAGGGGCGGAACCGGCGGATTACCCCGGGCCAGGGTGAAAATGTCCAGCCCCGGCGTTGTCCAGCCGTTTTTGAGCAGCGCGGCCTCATAGGCCTTGCTGATGCGGCCCAGCGCGCTCAGCAGGGCCGCTGCCGGAGCGGCCACTTCATTTTCCAGATGTCTGATGTCCGTTATTTCCACCAGTTGCCCGTACATTTCTTCCAGCAGGGCCGCGAGGCGCAAGCCCCAGGGCAGAAAAAGGGCCATGTCCATGCGGGCAAAGCGGGCCGCAAGGCTGCTGTCTTCACGGGCAAGGGCGTTGATGCATTGGTGCAGCAATGCCACACGATCCAGCGTGTTGGCCGTATGCAGGGGGGCGGAACTGTCAAAGGCGCGCCACGAGGCCACGGCATCGGACAAGGTCATGACCTTGGGCAAAAGCCCGGTGTACCCGTCGGCCGCATAGAGTTGCACAAGATAGCGCCAGGGGCGGTTGTGCGGAACCAGCAGCAGGGCCGATCCGGGGCGGCCCTGGGTGATCTCGTTCAAGTGATCCTTGAGGGCAGGCAAGAAGGGCCGCTGCCAGGGAAAAATCAAAAAAGGAGAGGCGCTCATGACTGACCTTCTTCAGTGGGCAATACTTCCTGGCAGTCTGAAACCAGTTCCGAAGCGCCGTCCAGCGTCACAAGGCGAAAACGCTGCTGGTCAAGGTACACAAGAAGCCCCCTGGCAGACGTTTGCTCCTTATCTTCATCCCGGTTCAGGCAGGCGAGATATTTGCGCACCTGCTCCACATGTTCGGCATCGGGCTGCCCGCTTTTGTAGTCCAGAACGAGTGTTCCCCAGCGCTCACGCACCAGCAAATCCATGCGCAAAAGGTGTCCGTCGTCGGTCATGATGGAGTGCTCAGGCCAACCGTTTGCCAGCCAGCGGGCTGACTGCGGCTGGCTGGCAAACCAGCGCAGCGCTTCTGTCACGCCCTGATGGATGTCCGCCTCATCCGGCACGGTCAGGGGATAGTGACGCAGGCCGAAGTGCAGGGCGGCCTGCGCGTCCTTTTGCGGGTTGCCGGTGATGCGCAAATGTTCCAGGCAAAAATGCAACAAATTGCCCCTGTCTTTGGGCCTGAAGGCAAAGGCCTCCAGTGGATTGCGGAAAATTTTCAGACGCGGCAGCCATTGCATGGGCCGCCAGTCTTCAGGAGCGGACGGGGCCGCAGCGGGGGCAGGCGCAGCGGCGGCCTGCCCGATGGGCTCTGCCTGCACGGCACATGCGCCTTCTTTGGAGTGCGCGCAAAGGGTGTCTTCAATTACTGGAGCGCCGGACGGCTGTTCCGCGTTGCCGACCACGTCAGCTTCCGGGGCAGGGGGCAGGCTGCCCAGCGTATAGGGTGGCTGCAAGCCCGTGCGTTCCCACAGTATATCCAGCCCCGCCAGAACAGGCGATTGCTGTTTTGCCGTTGTGCGAAAGACATACAGGGCGTCTCTGGCCCTGGTAAAGGCCACGTAGAGCAGATTGATGCTTTCCCGCGCCTGGCGGGCCAGTTCTTCGTAATACGGGCGGCCAAGGGCTTTCTGATTACGCACCATCATGCTCAGGCCCTGGCGCTCTTCGCGCATGGGCTTGTCCGAAACCGAGATATTCAGGCCGGTAAAGGGGACGAAAACCACCGGAGCTTCCAGTCCCTTGGATTTATGCACCGTCATGATGCGCACGGCGTCCATATTTTCCGGCATGGGAACTTTTTCTTCGTGATTTTTGGCGTTCCAGTGCTCAAGAAAGGTGGACAATGTGGCAAGCCCTTTTTCTTCGGCGCTGTGCAATACTTCCATAAAGCGGCGCAAAAATGTGGCGGATTCGGGAAAACGCTGCTCCACCTGAAGGCGCGCATACCACTCAAGTACCGTGTCATAGGGCGTCATCAGGCCAGACTGGCTGAAAAACGGCGCCAGCAGGGCCTGCCAGATACGTGGCCAGCGCTGACGAAAGTTCTGGTACAGAAGGCCCTTTTTCTGTTGGGCGCACCAGCCGTCCACGTCGGCGCTGGCAAGCTCGGCGGCTTCCGCATGGCCTCGAAACATATTGCCCGACAGCAGCGTCATGAACGCGATATTGTCGTCAGGGCTGTCAAGAAAGGCAAGCAGGGCCACAGTCTGGATGATCAGGGGGTGGGCGGCAAGGAGGAGGCTGTTTTCAGTAATGACGGGAATGCCCTGCCGCACCAGATGGTCGGCCAGGCGTGCGGCCCCATCATTGCTGCGCACCAGAACCAGCACGTCAGACCAGGGGCGCTGCGGGGCTATGTCTTCATGCAGTATCTCGCTCAGCCGTGCGAAGACTGCTTCGCGCAGAAGTTCGGAGGAGTCGGCCGCCACATCCTCCACCTGCACAAGTCCGCCCTGAGGCGCGTGTTCCGGGCATTGCTGGGTGGTGCCCTCAAAGGCGCTGACCAGCGCTGCCACAGAAGAATTCATGATCTCTTCGCGCAGCTCTGGCTGCATGTCGCCCGGCAAAAGAGCGCTCATGACCGCCCGTGCCGTTTCCGGCTGTTCCAGCGGAGAGAAGAGGGCGTTGTTGTGTTCCACCACCTGTCGGCTGCTGCGCCAGTTGAAGGGCAGACTGTCGCGGCAGGTGGTCGCGGCAATGGCGGTGAGGCCCCTGTCGGCAAGGATTCCGTCAAAAAGCTCCGGGTCGCCATCACGCCAGCCATAGATGGATTGCTTCACATCGCCCACCCAGGTCAGCGATCCGCCGTGGGCCAGGGCTTCTTCCACCAAGGGGCGAAGGGCGCGCCATTGCTCCTGACTGGTGTCCTGAAATTCATCCACAAGAAAATGACTGAGGCGGGTGCCCAGGCGGCAGAGCGTGTCCGGCACGCCGTAATCGCTTTCAAGCACTTGCTGCGCCAGATGGGGAATAAGCAGGCCGGGGAGCGCGCCTTCCTGCTCCTGATTGTGCGCAAAGGCCGAGGTCAGGATGCGGGCCATGCGGATGGAAGGCTCAAGGCGCAGGGCCTGACGCAGGATCTGCCCGTCCGCGAGGCATGCCCCGGCTGCTCTGGAAAAGACCACATAGGCCCTCTCCACCTCGGCATCGATGTTCGCGCCCTTTTTAAAAACCTGGGCGGCTTCGTCCTTGGTCAGATAGGTGGAAATTTTATAATCGCCATTGGCCCAAGCTTGAATGGCCTTGAGCGCGTTTGCCAGCCAGGGCAGGTTCTGCCGCGCGGCCTGTTCCAGCAGGCGTGCGGCGGCCATTTTTGCGGTCTCGTTGAGAAAGGCAAGCCGTGCATCAAGTTCGTCATAGGATGAAAGCTCGCCAAAATCGCCCAAAAGGGCGCTGTCCAGCAGGGGGCGCAACTGGTGCAACAGCTTTTCGCCAGCAAGAAAGCCCTTGCTCTGCCCATGCCAGACCATGGCCCGGCAGACCTGCCGCAAGAGGTCGCGCATGCCTTCGTCACCCTGCCAGGCTTTTTCCAGCAAAAGGTCGAGGTAGGGCGTCAGCGCCTCTTCAGTGGCAAAAACCGGCTGAAAGTCCGGGTGCAGCTTGAGTTCAAGAGCGGCGGCGCGCACGATGAGGTGCAGCAGACTGTCAATGGTGCGGATGTTCAGCGCGCTCATGTCGCGCATGATGGCGTCAACCCAGCGTCTGGCCGTGGCCGGGTCAAGGTCGAGCCCCTGCATGGGGCTGCCCAGCGCTGCGCTTTTCAACTGCCTGATCACGCGCTCGCGCATCTCGGTGGCAGCGGCATTGGTAAAGGTGACAGCCAGAATGTCGCCCCAGCCGCAGGGGCCGCCATACACAAGGGCGCAGGCGGGGGAGGCCGCTCTGCCCGGAGCGCCGCTGCTGATGAGGCGTTGCAGAAAGCAGCGCGTCAGTTCATAGGTTTTTCCCGATCCGGCGGACGCTTTGACTTGTCGTAAATGCTGCATGGAAGCTATATGGGGGGCAGCATGCCCTTGAGCATGCCCTGACCCGTTGATTCAAGCACGGCCCGCCACAGATCAGAATAGATGTTCAGCTTGCGCCGCTTGCGCGTGACCAGTTCCAGAGGAAGATGCACGTAGCGGTCCTGAATTTTTCCCACCACCATGTCCGTACGGCCAGCCATGGCGGCGTGCACGGCGTATTGGCCCAAAAAGCCACAATACACCTTGTCATTGGCGTTGGCAGGAATGGAGCGGATGATATAGCTTGGGTCAATGTATTTTATGGAGTGGGCCATGCCGCGTGCATCAAGGTAGGTATTGATGAACGTGCGCAGCAGTTCGGAAATGTCGCCAAGCACGGGGTTGCCCGAAGCGTCCGTGCCGCTCTGTTCTGCCAGCAGGTGCTGGCCCGCGCCCTCTGCCGCGACAATGACGGCATGGCCGCGCGATTTCAGGCGTTCTTCCAGCGCGGGCAGCAGGCCGCCCTCGCCCTCAAGGGAAAAAGGCGCTTCAGGGATGAGCACGAAGTTCACTTCTTTCAGGGCCAGCGCGGCCCTGGCGGCGATAAACCCCGATTCGCGGCCCATAAGTTTTACAAGGCCAATGCCGTTGGGCACGCCGCAGGCTTCGGTATGGGCGCACTCGATGGCTTCTGTGGCCTTGAAGACAGCGGTTTCAAATCCGAAGGACTGCGGAATGAAATTGATGTCATTATCAATGGTTTTGGGGATGCCAATGACCGAAATCTTCAGTTTGCGGGCATGCACCTCGTTGCTGATGGCCCGCGCGGCCTTCATCGTGCCGTCGCCGCCAATGACAAAGAGGGCGTTGACGTTGCTGCGTTCCAGCGTGTCCACAACCTCTTCGGCGGACTGCGGCCCGCGCGAAGAACCGAGCATGGTGCCGCCGAAGCGGTGAATGTCGGCCACGCCCTTGGGCGTCAGTTCCTGGAGGGTATGCCCGTATTTGGGGATAAAGCCCTCCAGTCCGTAGGGAATGCCCAGAATTGAAGGCACGTTGTACGCATGAAATGCCTCCATAACAATGGCGCGTATGACGTCATTGATACCTGGGCACAGCCCGCCGCAGGTGACTATGGCGCACTTGGCCCGCGTGGTGTCAAAATAGAGCTTGCGGCGCGGCCCGGCGGCCTCAAGGCAAACGCTGAAAGGCTCACCCGCATCTTCGGTCAGCTCTTCATCCACAAATATCTGTATGGATTTGTCATCGGCCCAGGTGCGGTAGGGCAGGTGAGAATCCAGCTTGCAGGGGCCGAGGGTGTGGATGCCCGTATGCAGGGTGCATTCTTTGTTCATGTGGGCCTCGTGGTAAGTTATTTGCTCAGCCCAAGCTCATCGGCGTGGGCGCGCATGGCTTCAATGGCCAAAGCCAGAAAGGCGTCAAGTTCAAGCCCGGCTTCGGCACACTGACGTATATTCTCGCGGCTGACGCTGGCAGCAAAGGCCTTGTCTTTCATCTTTTTCTTGACGCTTTTTACTTCCATGCCTTCCATGCCCGTGGGGCGCATGAGGGCCGCGGCACTGATAAGGCCGGTAACGCTTTCACCACAGCGCAGCGCATAGTCGAAACGGGTTTCGGCCCTGCCCCCGTTCATCTCTGCGGCATGGGCGCGTATGGCGGCAAGGGCTGGTTCCGGCAGTTTGTCTGCCAGCAGGTCGGCGCTGTCCAGACCGTGACGCTGCGGGTTGTCCGCCGTGGTCGGGTAGTCCAGATCGTGCAGCAGGCCAGTAATGGCCCATACCTCTTCATCTTCATTCAGATGGCGCGCCAGCGCCCGCATGATGGCCTCTGTGGCCAGGGCATGCTGCATGAGGGACGGGGGGGTGGCATGGGCAGCGAGAAGCTGTAAAGCATCATTTCTTTGTATCATCGTGGTAGCTCCTGTATCATGTGTAATGTAAAGCAGGGCAGGGGTGAAGGCAAGTCGGGCCAGCGTGTTGCCCCCTTTTGTCGCGCAATGGTAACAGGCCAGCAACCATTTTCCATACATGCGCCCGCTTTGTCGACGTGCTTGCACAAGTAGGCATTGCAGGGCTAAACTCCGCCAAGCCCTGTTTGGCGATCTGCGCCTGCCTGCCTTTGAAGCGCGGAAGCTTTGCCCGTAATGGCTTGTCACATGCCCTGTTCGGGGGGCTACGGTTGACAGCGGGCTTTTTATGTCCGAAAAGAATTTTTTTGGAAATCGTTTCACAAGGTTTTGTACCGTGACCTCAATGCCCATATATGGCCTGCGTTTTCGTTCGCTTGGCCAGACAAGCTATTACAGTGGTCCTGCCGGTCTCAATCCGGGGGAACATGTGCTTATTGAAGCCGAACAGGGGCATGCGCTGGCCGTCATTGTCTCTGGCCCGGCTCGTCCGCTGTCTGATCAGGAAGAACCGCTGCCGCAGATTTTACGTCTGGCCAGTCCCGAAGACGTACGGCGCGGCGAGGCCAATGAGCAGTTGAGCAGGGAGGCGCAGGCCTTTTGCCGTCAGTGCATCCGCCAGCGCGATCTGGATATGAAGCTTGTGGATGTGGAAGTCTTTTTTGACCGCAGCAAACTCATTTTTTACTTCACAGCGCCCTCGCGCATTGATTTTCGCGACCTTGTGAAGGATCTTGTACGCGAGTACCGCGCCCGCATTGAGTTGCGGCAGATCGGCGTTCGCCACGAAACCCAGATGGTGGGCGCTGTGGGCAACTGTGGAATGGTCTGCTGCTGCCGCCGTTATTTGCGAAAGTTTGCGCCCGTGACCATACGCATGGCCAAGGAGCAAAACCTTTTTCTCAATCCCGCCAAGATATCCGGCATTTGCGGCCGTTTGCTCTGCTGCCTTTCGTATGAGCAGGAAAATTACGATCACTTCCATAAAAACTGCCCCCGGCTCGGCAAGAAATACCAGACAGACAAAGGCGCCATGAAGGTGCTGCGGGCCAATATGTTCCGCAACTCGCTGGCCGTGCTCACCGAGGCCAATGAAGAGCTTGAGCTTACGCTTGAGGAGTGGCAGGCCCTTTCGCCGCACCGGCCCGAATCCGTGCAAAATCCGCAAAATCCGCCACGCCAGGCCCCCAAGGCCCAGGTTGGTGACGGTCTGCTGGTAGTTTCCGCTGCGCCGGACAATCTTGATCAGCTTGATATGATGGATGAGCTTTTTCCGCATGAAGAGCCTGAATTGCAGCGCGGCCAGGAAAATGGCGGCGATGGTGCGGGATTTGCCCACAATGACGCAGCCAATGGCGATGCTGGCGGCGGGCAGGGCGACCCCGGCAAGCCGCGCCGCAAGCGGCGTCGCAAGCCGCACAGCAGGGCAGAGTAATTCAGGGCAGAGTACTTTTACGAGAACGCGTTCAAAAGGTCTGCGGTCACGCCCGCTACTGCGCCTGACCATGCAATTGACGTGGCTACGCGGTTGTAGCGGTTGCATTTGTTCGCGACTTCACGCGAGCGCCTGCCACGCGGCCGCCCGAACGGTTCAAGCGAGAATGCTCTGATATAGAGAACACAATAGCCAAGCAAGCCTACGGAGCCTTGAGTGAACACCTTTTTTATCACGACGCCCATTTACTATGTCAATGCCAAACCCCATCTGGGGCATGCCTATACCACTGTCGTGGCTGATGCCATGGCCCGGTTTCACAGGCTGCTCGGGCAGGACACGCTCTTTCTTACGGGCACGGACGAACACGGCGACAAGATCGTGCAGGCTGCTGAAAAAGAAGGTAAATCTCCCAAGGAATTTGTGGACGGCATCAGCGCCCTTTTTCAGTCTCTCTGGCCCAAGCTGGATATTGCCAACGACCGCTTTGTGCGCACCACCGATGAGGCGCACAAGGCCTCGGTGCAGGCTTTTATGCAGAAAGTTTACGATGCCGGGGATATCTATTTCGGCGAGTTCGGCGGCCACTATTGCTATGGCTGTGAGCGCTTCTATACCGAAAAGGAACTGGAAAACGGCCTTTGCCCACAGCACCTGGTCAAGCCGGAATTTATCAGCGAAAAGAACTATTTTTTCCGCATGTCCAAGTATTTGCCCTGGCTCAAGGAGCATATTGAGCAGAATCCTTCCTTTATCCGGCCTGAGCGCTACCGCTCGGAAGTTCTGGCCATGCTGGAATCCGGCGCTTTGGAAGACCTGTGCATATCCCGGCCCAAATCGCGGCTGACCTGGGGCATAGAACTGCCCTTTGACAAGGATTATGTGTGCTATGTCTGGTTTGACGCCCTTATCAACTACATAAGCGCACTGAACTGGCCTGACGGCAAGGACTTTGAGCATTTCTGGCCGGGCGAGCACCTTGTTGCCAAGGATATCCTCAAACCGCATGCCGTGTTCTGGCCCACCATGCTCAAGGCGGCTGGGCTGCCTCAGTACAAGCATCTTGATGTGCATGGCTACTGGCTTGTGCGTGATACCAAGATGTCAAAATCACTTGGCAATGTGGTTGAGCCTGAAGCCATGAGCCAGCGCTTTGGCACGGACGCCTTCCGCTATTTTCTGCTGCGTGAAATGCACTTCGGATCGGACGCCAGCTTCAGCGATGAGGCCCTGATCAGCCGCATCAACGCTGACCTTGCCAATGATTTGGGCAATCTTTTCAGCCGGGTGCTTTCAATGACCGCCAAGTATTTCGGCAGTCGGATTCCCGCCCCCAAGGCATTTGATGAAGCTGATGAAGCCATTATTGAACTGACCGCCACGGCCATGCGCAACTTCAGCCAGCTTTTCGGCAACGTGCAGTTTTCCCAGGGGCTTGAGTCCCTGTGGGAACTGGTGCGCGCCCTGAACAAGTACGTGGACAGTCAGGGGCCCTGGGCCTTGCACAAGCAGGGCAATATGGAGCGCCTCGCCACTGTCATGTATGTGCTTCTGTCGGCCATGCGCAAAACGGCAGTGTGCCTGTGGCCGGTTATGCCGGTAGCCTGCGCAAAGATGCTGGAACAGCTCGGCCAGCCCGTGGAGCCTGGAATGCCTCCCGTGCGTGCCCTTGAAGCCGAGATGGACAATTTTGACGGGCTTGTGCCGGGCACGGCGGTGGCCGAGGCTTCAAATCTTTTCCCGCGCATCGAGGTGAAAAAGGACTCCGGCGAGGCCGATAAAGCCAAGGCTGCCAAGGCGGAAAAAAAAGCTGCCAAGCAGCAGAACGCGGCCAACAGCCAGCCCAAGGCCGTGAACGCCGACGCTGATCAGGTCGGCGCGGATCTGACTGGCGCGGCAGCGGGCAAGCCAAACATAGATTTTGATCATTTCAAAGCTTTGGACATGCGCATAGGAACGGTGCTGGTAGCTGAAAAGCATCCCAATGCCGACCGCATCCTGCGTCTTGAAATTGACTTTGGTGAAGGGCAGCCCCGCCAGATACTGTCTGGCCTGGCCGAGCACTATTCACCAGAGGCAATGGTGGGAAAACGTGTTTGTGCAGTGCTTAACCTTGAGCCGCGCAAGATTCGCGGTCTCGTGTCGCACGGCATGGTGCTTACGGCCGGAAATGATTCGGGCCTGACCCTGCTTGGGCTGGATTCCGACGTTCCCAACGGCAGTGAAATAGCGTAGTGCCCGGCTTGGAGCATTACCTTTGAATAAGGTTACATGCTCTGACACTGCACGAGGTGAAGAGCGCGCAACGTGGCGTGGATTCTGCCGAAGATTGCGTATTTCGGCAGAATACCGCATGGAAGCGTCAAGCCTTTTAAAGTTGCTCTGATCGTGTGGCTGGCGTAGTTCCTGGGGGCGGGCTGATCAGTCCGCCTTGCTACAGGGCTTTTGTTGAAACAGACGCTCCAGGGCCATGGCATCCAGCGGAGTAAGGTTGAAGCGCATGCCTGTTTCATCCAGCAGCGTGGTCAGGCTTTTGTCAGGATGGTGCGCGCGTTCTTCCGACAGATAGGCAGCGGCTTTACGTACCAGCTCGCCCTGCGGCATAATGGTATTCATGGCATACGTCCTTTTTTTCACCCATAACCGTTTGACCGTTTTTTGGCAATAACGGAACATCAATACGCGAGTATGCGGTGCCCGCCACGCGCCTACACGCCCAAGCCAGCGATTCGCCGCACGGCGCGCAATACAGAGGCCAGTTATGGACAACTTGCTCACTGCCTTTATTCTGAGCATTGTTGAGGGACTAACAGAATTTTTGCCGGTGTCTTCCTCCGGCCACCTCATTCTTGTTGGCGATTTGCTCGGTTTTGCCGGTGAAAAGGCGGCCACCTTTGACGTTGTTATTCAGCTCGGGGCCATTCTTGCGGTTGTGGTGCTTTACTGGAAGCGGTTTTGGGGCCTGGTTCGCCCCCAGCCCTATGTCCGCTTTGCGGGCATGCGCGGCATTACACTGCTTATTCTTACGTCGTTGCCTGCCTGCGTTCTTGGCCTTCTGCTGCATTCCTACATCAAGGAATTCCTGTTCCGCCCGGCCACCGTGCTTATTGCTCTGGTGGTGGGCGCGCTGTGCATGATCTTTGTTGAAAAGCGCAAGTTCAAGACAACCTGCATCAGCCTTGACGACATGACGCCAAAGCTGGCCCTGGGCATCGGCTGCTTTCAGTGCCTTGCCCTCTGGCCCGGTTTTTCGCGCTCTGCGGCAACCATAATGGGCGGCATGCTCTTGGGGGCCAAAAGGCCTTTGGCAGCGGAGTATTCCTTTATTGCGGCTGTACCCATTATGGTGGCGGCCACTGGCTACGATCTGCTGAAAAACCTGAGTATGTTCACTTCTGCCGATATTCCCTTTTTTCTTGTGGGCATGATCGGCTCTTTTGTGTCAGCCTTGCTGGCGGTGAAGGTTTTTGTAGCCCTGGTGGGGCGCATGACCCTGGTGCCCTTTGCCGTTTACCGGCTGCTCATCGCGCCCTTTGTGTATTATTTTATGGTGAACTGAGCCGCGCGCCATCCAGGCTGCCCAATGCCACGGGCCGAAAATTGATAGGGGGCGGGGTGTTGGAAAAATTTTGCTTGCCAAGGCCGGTCAAATCTTATATTTAAATCGTCGCGCTGCCTGAGGGCAGCACACGGCAAGGTAGCTCAGTTGGTTAGAGCATGCGGTTCATACCCGCAGTGTCGGGGGTTCAAATCCCTCCCTTGCTACCAGAGTACTATGGGCGCTGAAACTAAGTGCCAAAAATAAAAGGCGCTTATGCTTCGATGGGTACGTTAACTGTACACAGAAGCATAAGCGCCTCGTTTTTTTATCTCTCTTGGGGTCGCCAAGCGTCTGTGCAATGGCCCCGTGGGCCACTTCTGAGGTGGATGTGCCCTTGGTGCGGGCTACGATTGAAAAACAGGTACTCACAGGTTATACGGCTTGTCCCGCCGCGGAACAGCAGCGCAGACATCCTGCCACTTCGTTGCGGTGCGCACCTGCGCATACATCCGCTGAGCAGTTTCACCGTGAAGTGGTTTTGCCTGCGCTAAGGGTTCAGGCCATGTCGTGTCAAACAGACTGATTTGAGTGGGGCGGAGGAGAATACAATGGATGGGGCAATTAGCAGATGCGCCCTCACTGAAGAGGACGCAGCCGTGCTGCGTACCGTGGCCATGACAGGCAAAGGGGCTTTTACCCAGGGGCTGGAAGGAGCGACTGTATATTTTACCAGAGATATCAGTTCCGTCGGGCTGACAAAAATCTACGGGCATCTGATGCAGGGCCGTTCGTTGCCGGGGAGGGTGGCGGTGAAGCTGCACTCTGGAGAACCGGGGGGGCAGAACTATCCCGCGCCAGCGTTGATCAAAGATCTTGTGCAGTCTGTGAGCGGAACCATCGTTGAGTGCAATACTGCCTATGCCGGAAAGCGCTTCAATACGGCAGACCATATGGTCGCCCTCAAGGAACACGGTTTTACGGAGATTGCTCCGGTCGATATCATGGATGAAAACGGCTCCATCAGTCTGCCGTTTGCGCGGGGCAAGCACATCACAGAAAATTACGTTGGCGCGCATTTTGCCAACTACGATTCCTTCGTGATTTTATCCCACTTCAAAGGACACGCCATGGCGGGTTTTGGCGGGGCCATCAAGAATGTGGCCATCGGCATTGCTTCCGCTGAAGGAAAAATGTGGATCCACACCGGCGGAGAAACTCGGGCCCTTGGCAAATTCATCCGATGCTACAAGGTAAAAAAAGAACTGTTTCTGGAATCAATGGCTGAAGCGGCAGGTTCTGTGGTTGAAAAACTGGGTACGGACAGAATCGTTTATGTCAGCCTGATGAACAACCTGTCCATTGACTGTGATTGCAACAAGAATCCCGCGCCTGCAGAGCTGGACGACATTGGCGTTCTGGCATCCTTTGACCCTGTGGCCCTGGATCGGGCCTGCGTTGACCTTGTTTATGCCGCAGACAGCGAAAAAAACGCTTCGTTGCGTGAACGTATTGAGTCCCGCAATGGGATACATGTGCTTGATCACGCCGAATCACTCGGAATTGGCCGTCAGCAGTATACGCTTGTGGGCATTGACGCATGACAGGCGCGGATCCGACCTTGTCAGGGAGCAGCGCAAAACCATAGTCAGCGTGTTTGGTTCGTAAAATTCTGGGGCGCAGAAAAGAGAATCCAGGCGGGCTTTTTGAGGCTCCAGGCGGGCTTTTTTTGATGATTTTTCGTATGTGACCAGAACTGCGCACCTTGACAAAGGCATGTAGCGGCACACCACCCCGCAGGGGAGCGACGTTGAGGGGGTTCAGGCAAAATTGCTCTGGATGTCATGCTGTGTTTATTGGCAATTGGGGAGGTTTTTAAAAAAATGATGTGTGAACAAGAATAAACGCTGATATTTTGTCGCGTTGGGGCAATTTCACTTTGAAACCACTTTGGCGCCAGTGAAAGCGCTATTGCCCGCGAAGTCTCAAGCGCCATCAGTTGGTCTGTCAGCGCTGAAGCCGAGACTGTAAAGCGCAAAAAATGCATCCTAAAAGTTGATCTCTTCTAAAGGGAAGGTTCAATGTTGTGCATTGAGCATGTTTGGTCACATGATTTCCATATTTTTTTTAAATGAGTCACCACTGCCTCAGAATATATGTTGTATTTTTTACCTGTATTGTACAGCCCATCCAAAAATTTTTTACTGCGCTGTAACGCTATTTGTATCTGTGCATGTTCTGGATTCTCTTCCAGCACGACATTATATCCATTCATGTCTTTTATGCGGTAGCGCAAAGGCACTTTCCAGTTTCGTATGCACATGTTGTAGAGATAATAGTTCAAAACAAATAGGCCGAAACCACCAGCCTCATCCTTGAATAGGCGTGCATGCTCACTCTTTTTGTCTACCCCCGTTCCTACGTACTCCGTACCTCCATAGTATCCGTGGTGTATGAAAAAATCGCGATCGTCATAGTAATACTGAAAAAAACCAGCGCAGTTCATGCGCACCCCATAGTCCCCATCTTCTGCCCCATAAAGGCCATAGTCTTCGCTCCAGTAGCCCAGAACATCTGAGACAGCTTTTGGTATTATGATGGCGCCGCCGGGCAGGTTTTCAGTGCAAATGCCCAAAATGCCATCCTGACTTTCGATAGTGCCAGGATTCCGTCTAAGCCGCTCGGGGGTTAATGCGGGGCCAAGGGTAGACACTGGATGCCCGTGGGACCAGAGCCGAAAGAGTTTATCCAACCAGCTGACATCAATAAATTCAATATCGTTATCAAGCTTCATGTAATAGGGGCTATCAACAGATTTCCACCCAATGTTGCAAGCGCAAGAAATACCCATGTTACAGGGGAGTAAAAAAAGATTGTCTATCAACCCGTGAGTGCGCAGTTCTACCAGTCTTTCTCGCAGCGCAGTCTCGCTTCCATTGTCAACTACGGTCACCGTAAAAGGAATACTTGTTACCGTTTTGCGCAGGGTTAGAATTGTTTTTTGCGTAAGATGAAACCGATTAAACACGGGTATGGTGATATTAAGAACGGGCGGATTCATATATGTAATCCTGCTCAATTAATTTTTATTGGTTTGTCCAAGAAAAGCTCCCATGAGAAGAGAAATAGAGATTTAATAGTTTTGAGTATTGCATCGTCATTTTTTTGATTTAAATATTCAGATATTGTATGGTGTATGTTTGTGTAGACCTGATCTGATTCAACATGTTCTGAATATGAGCTTAAAAAACGCATGAATCGATGTATCAATTTTTCGTCATGCTTATATAAAATTAAATCATAGAGTGTTTTGTAATGGTAAAAAAATAAATTCTTGTTTGCTATAGATTTGCTGGTTATAGAGCCATCATGAATGCGATGATAGTAGAGCCGCTTTTCAGTAAAGGCAATTTTTTTGGCAGCATGCATTGCACAAAAATGAAACAACACATCATCAAATTTATTGTCCAAAGAAAATTTGAGTTTATTTTTGGTAATAAACTCTCGCGGTATGAGTTTTAACCATGGTGCAATAAACAGACAACTTATTTGATTTCGGATTGTATCGTTAAGCATATAAACAGAATCTGGGATTGGTGGCAGTTCTAAAAGGGAAACAGTATCACCGGAAAAATCAAATCCTGAACAAAAAGTAATATCAGTTTCTTCTCTTGTTGCCATGGCATGTAGCTCACCTAACCAGTTTTCAGCAGCCATGTCATCATGATCCATAAACGTTACATATTTTCCTTTCGCCTTATCTATTCCAAAATTCCTTGCAAAGCCGGGGCCTAAGTTTTGTATCTTATATGACGTGAATCGATGATCATAATGAACAAATTCATTAATTAAATTTGATGTGTCATCAGTTGAACCGTCAATAATCAGAGCCTCAAAATTTGCGTATGACTGCATTTCAAGGCTTGTTAATGCAAATTTTATGTATTCGCCTGAATTATGCGCTGGAATAATTACAGTGATCAAATCCTGTACGCATCCCATGATAAGTGCTCTTTTGACGATTTTTGTTAAAATGGCACCTAAGTGCAGCGAAGGTTGTACTGCCGGTTCCCTTTTTTGTTTGCAATATTCATAAAGTTTTTTTTATGGCAATATGAATAAAAAATCAAACTGCTGCCGTTCATAAGTATAATTGCCTGCCAGGAGGCTTACGTTTTTTTATTGCTTATATTGTGAAATTGTTTTATTTTTTTTCATGTCGGGATGTAGCGCAGCCTGGGAGCGCACTTGAATGGGGTTCAAGGGGTCGAAGGTTCAAATCCTTTCATCCCGACCAGAAAGTTCAGGGGCTTACGAAGAAATTCGTAAGCCCCTTTTCTGTTGCCTGTAGATTTGTGCCATCTCTGTGTCAGATTTTTCAATGAAGCAATGTGATGCACTCAGATTAACTGGGAACCTTACGCGCGCTCACCGTCTCAGTACCCTTTATATCTCCGCTCTCAAAAGCTTCCTGGAAGTCCTTCTTCGTTTTTCCAGACAACGCTTGCAAGGCCCCCATGAATCAAGCGGCCTTTAAGGGAGAATGGAGGGCAATACAGCAACTCCTTCTCAAGATCTGTCGCAAGTTGTTTCAGGGCCGTTGCCGGGGCATCCTTGCTCTTTCTCGCGGCCAGTGCGGAGCGTTTATCTCAGGCGCGTCCGTCACCGTGAAGGTCGTGCAGGCCGTTGTGCCTCGGATTTTCAGGAGGGCAGAATCTGTCGGACTGCTTGTTCCTTATGGGACTGTGGAGATTCCACTGATAGAGCCCCACCAGAATGCCCCCGCCAATGATGTTGCCCAAGGTGACGGGGATAAGATTTTTAATCAAAAAATTCCACCAAGTAAGTTCTGAAGTAAGCGCATGGGGAGACGCCAGTTTGGCCGCCACTTCTGGCGGCATAATCTGACTGCAAATGATGCCTATGGGAATCATGAACATATTTGCTACACTATGTTCAAAACCACAAGCGATGAACAGTCCCACAGGGAGAAGGCAAGCCGCCATTTTATCCAGCAAGGAACGCCCGGCATAGCTCATCCATACGCCAAGACAAACCATAAGGTTGCACAAGATACCCAGGAATACAGCTTCCACAAATGTATGATCAAGCTTGTGCGCGGTGGTGTTAATATAGAACAACGCCACATTGCCGCCGCTTTCCCATGGATGTCCACTAAGCAGCACAATCATGACCAGCAGAATACTGCCCACAAAATTGCCGACGTAAACTACGCCCCAGTTAGCAAAGACCTGCCGCCAGGTAACTGAGCCGTGGGCGCGGGGAATAAGCGTCAGAGTCGATGACGTGAACAGGTCGCCGCCGCACACCACAACCAGCATCAACCCCAGGCTGAATACCAGGCCGCCCACAATCTTCCCCGCGCCGGCCACATTAGCCATAGCGCAATAAACAAACCCCAGCCCAATGAATACTCCGGCCATTACTGCGGCCAGGAAAACTTTGCGCCGATTTTTCATGGCCTTTTCTTCCATGACGGGCAAAACTTTTTCATACAGTTGCGCGGGGTTAAGCGCGTCAAAAGCGATATGATTCATGATCCACTCCTTAAGCATTACCCGTAATACCGCTTCTTTTTCTATAAAAATATTATGAAACAGAATAAGATGCTTTATAATTTGTTCATAAATGCATTTTTTATAAAACATAACAGTATGATAAAAAATTGATAAAGCACACTGAAATATGAAAGTTTTTTTCCAACACTAGCAGGATTCAATGGTAGCAAACGCATTGTGCGCATGTATGGATTCAGCGCTTTCCACCTCAACCCTGAAATGGGATATATTTGGATTTTCAGACAATGCCGCAGCCACATTGCGCACGACATCCTCTACAAAGACGGGCCGCGCAAAAGCATGTTCAGTAACAAACTTCTCATCCTCACGTTTAAGCAGCGTATATACTGGCGATGAGCCGGAGGATTCGGCTATATCAATCAACTCTTCAATCCACACCCATCCGGACATCTGCACTGTCATGCGCACTTCCGTACGCTGGGTGTGGGCCCCGACATCGCTGATGGCTTTGGAGCACGGGCAGACGGTCATGACCGGGACAACGACTTCCATAGAGTGCCGCACATGCCAGGGTGGAGTCCGGTTGGAAACCGGCACGGCTTCTCCGGCCAGACGACAGGCATAGTGCATGGTAGAAACAATGCCGCTGGCCGGGGCCTTACGGTCCAAAAAATATTTAAAACCAAAAGATGCGAAAGATCGTTCCGCTCGCAAGTGGTCACGCATCTCTTCAAGTATTTTACTGATTACATTGTAATCCAAGCCTAGGCCGGCATGTCTCTGGATAGTTTCCACAAACCGGCTCATGTGCGTGCCTTTGAATGTGGGGGGAAGATCCACGCCCAGTTCCACATCGGCCACTGTATGTTGCGGCATGTCAGAACCACGACGACGCACCAGCATGGGCATGGATATGCCCCGCACGCCCACCCGGTTTATGTGCAGAGGAATGGTTGCGGGGCCGATTTGAACATCTTCCATGGAAACCTCTTGTCGAAGGCCCCCATTGGCAGACGGGGGCCTTCGCGTGACGCAGGAGGAGGAAAAGAGTTAACGCTTGGGAGTCCAGTGCAGCATTTCTTTGAACTTAGCGAGTTCATCCGGCTTCATGAAGACCGTATGTTCCGGGCCGGGGTAAACCTCGTTCAGCACCTCATCAAAGTACTGTGTGTATACGCGCTCCATGATGGGGATGAGGTCTTCATATATTTTTGAATGCCGGGGCACATGGGGTTCATACAGGTGGAACAGGTCGGACCCGATGATATGCACGCCATCAGCTTTGTTTCCGGCACCCAGTGAAATGACCGGCACAGGCAGGGTTTCGGCCAAGTACTGACACAGCTCGGAGGTACACACTTCGCACATGATAGAGAAACAACCGGCGTCAACCATGGCCAGAGCGTCGTCAATAAGCTCTTTGGCGCGATCAGCGGTTTTCCCTTGAGCGGCAAACCCGCCAAGCTGCGGCATACGCATAGGGGTAATGCCTATATGCCCCTGAACAGGGATGCCCGCCCGGACAATGGCTTCTATATTTTTGCAATGATACTGGTTACCTTCGCACTTCATCACTTCTGCGTTGGCGCGATGTACAAACTGGGCGGCGTTGTCCACGGCCTGCTGGGGAGAAAGATGAAAGCTCATATAGGGCATATCAACCATGCGCAGGCCGTACTGCGAACCACGGTCAACGGCCTGGGCCATCAGCATGACTTCTTCAAAAGTAACAGACGTGGTGTTGGGGTGCCCGAACAGCACCATGCCGCCCGTATCAGAAACGCACAGGATGTCCGCGCCGAGACGGTCCGCCACACGGGCGTTGGCGAAATCGTATACGGCGAGCTGGGTAATTTTTTCTCCGGCCTGCTTTTTCTTCATCAACATGGGAATGGTGACGTGCTTACGCTTTTGGGTAGTGGGGGCCTGTGTTTCAGCCATGGGTAATCTCCTTTGTTTTTTCGCCTGATATGGCGATAACGGTGACGGATACGGGCAGGATCACACCAGTTCCTGTTGGCGCTCATAGCCTTCAAGAAAATCTTGAACAGCTCTGCTGCCGGATGAAAAAGCTTTAAGCGCCTCTGCATGGAGCAGATCCATCGCGTCCCTTTTGTAGTGCTGCACCTTGGAAGAAAGCAGGATTTCCTTTTCTCTAGGACGCGGCAGATCTATTTCTATCTCCTTGATAATCTTGCCAGGGGCATTGCTCATGATAAGCAATCTGTCGGCCATAAAAATGGCTTCATCAATTTCTGAAGTAATAAAAAGGACAGTGCCTTTCTGTTCTTCAAGCAGACGAACAAAATATTCCTGCATGATTTCCCTTGTCATGGCGTCCAGGCCACGAAAAGGTTCGTCCAGCATCATGACCTTTGGCATGTTGGCCAACATGCGCGCCAGCTCACACCGACGCTGCATGCCTCCCGAAAGATGCGAGGGGTACTTGTTGCGAAAGTCTTGAAGCCCCACTTTTTCAAGCAAGGCTGAAACCCGTGCCTCCACCTGCGCTGTGGCGATTTTTCGCTGCACAAGAGGACCAAAGGCCACGTTGGAATAGGTGCTCATCCACGGGAAAAGCGCCGTTTCCTGAAAGACGACCAGGCGATCTCCGCCGGGGCCTTTCACTTTCACGCCGTCCAGCGTTATGTTTCCGGAATCCGGCATTTCATAACCGGCAAGCAGGTTGACTAGGGTGCTTTTACCGCTTCCGGACGGACCAATGAGAACCGTGATTTCTCCACCGCGCAGGGTGAACGAGCAGTCTTCCAGAATAATCTTTTCCTTCTGCCCATATCCGTATGTCTTACGGAGGTCGCTGACGACCATTTCAGAGGAGGCCATATTCGCTCCTTGGTTTTTACGCGGCTCTGGCAAAGCCTGGGGAATCCGCGCGGAAAATTAGTCGTTGCCGCACGACAAGCGCAACGTCCCGGATTTTCCATGACAGACAGGTTTAGAATGTTCTTGTCCAGGGCATACAATAATGGCCGAGCTTGCGGATGGCGGAACTGGACAGATAGCCCACCACGCCAATGCTCATCATGCCGATGACGATCTGCGGGTAGTTCCCGCCGACATAGGACGACCATGTGAGATAGCCCAGGCCAGATTTGCCGGCGATCATCTCCGCGGCGACCACCACTTCCCAGGTGATGCCCATGCCGACCGCCATGCCGGTGAAAATGCTGGGCAGGGTCGCGGGCAGCACAACTTTGCAAAAGATGTCCCAGCGACGCGCCCCCAACGAAATGGCCGCGCGGGTAAGACGGGCATCAATATTCTTGGCGCCACCGACCACATTGAGCACCACGGTGTAGAATGCGCCCAAAAAGATTACAAAGGTAATGGACATTTCCGTTGTCGGCCAAAAGATGATGGAGATGGGCACCCACGCCAAAGGCGGAATGGGCCGCAATATTTCAAAAGAAGGAAAGACAATGCCGAAAAAGGTACGGCTCGCCGCCATGGTCAGGCCCAAGGGAATGCCGACGATTTGTGCAAACAAAAAACCTTTAAACACGCGATAGATGCTTGCCATCCAGTTTTGCCAGTAAGATGGTTCGGCCAGAAGCCCGCCGAGCACCCCTAGAACCTCATGCGGGGCCGGCATGGATTCCAGCATGGGGAACTTTAAGGAGCGTCCTACTTCCCAAATGACAATGAGCGTGATGATGGAAATGACGCCGCGCTGGAATTCGATGGTTTCCAGCCTGGCCAGCAAGGGAATTTTTTTCTTGCTCATGGCTGTTCCTTTTATGCGAGCTCGCGCTCACCGGCTTCAAAGGCCTTGTATGCTTCTTCATGCACGGCATTGACGATGAGGCTTTTGAGCTCGCAATACCGTTCGGATGTCTGCACCCTGATGTCGCGGGGGCGAGGGATATCTACGTTGATCATCTGCTTTACACGGCAAGGTCTGGTGGTCATCACAACTACTTTGCTGCCGAGCAGGATCGCCTCTTCCAAATCATGCGTGATAAAAAAAATGGTTTTGCGCACCCGGTCATAAACCCGCAGCAGGAACTCGTGCATAACGCCCTTGGTCACGGCGTCCATGGCACGAAAAGGCTCGTCGAGCAGCAGAACCTTGGGGTCGTTCATGAGCGCGCGGGCTATTTCCACACGGCGCTTCATGCCTGACGAAAGTTCCCCGGGATAACTGTTGGCCGTGGCCTGCAAGCCCAACTCCCCCAAAAGGTCCATGGCCCTCTTGCGTGCTGAAGATTCGTCCTCTCCCTGCACCACAGGGCCGAACGTGGTATTTTCAAGCACAGTGTACCAGGGGAACAGAGCCCCGTTCTGAAAAACCACAATGCGTTCCTTGCCGGGGGGAGTTTGTTTGTTGGCAGAGCAGAGAAGCTGGCCGTCCAGATATATCTCGCCCGAAGAAATGTCGTGAAACCCGGCAATGGCATTGAGAAGCGTGGTCTTGCCACAGCCCGAAGGGCCGACGACCATGCAGAACTCACCCGCGTCCAGCTCCAGGGAACAATTGTCTATTGCGCAGACATTGAGGCCATCGGGGTCATAAATTTTGCTCACATTGCGGATACTGATTTTGCCTTCACTGGACATGATTTACCTCACCGTCCAACGCATGAGCTGATTGCCGACCATGCGGATAATCGCGCTACAGAAATAGCCAATGAGCCCAAGCGTGGCCATGCCGATAACAATGACGGGATACTGGCTCAGGACATAGGAATCCCAGATCAGGTAGCCAAGGCCGTATTCTCCAGAGAGCATCTCGGCCGCCACCAGCGAAAACCAAGCCACGCCCATACTGATCTGCAACCCCGTGAAGATGAAAGGCAAAGCACCAGGGATAACCACGCGTGTGAACACATTCCGCTCGGAGGCACCCAAGCACTTGGCGGCGCGAAAATAAACCTCGTCGATGGAATCGACGCCCAGCAGAGTGTTCAGTACTGTGGCAAAGAAAGAGGCTAAACAAGCCAGGAATATGATGGGAGCCTCGCGCCCTGCAAACATCAGGATAGCCAACGGAACCCACGCCATTGTGGGAATAGGGCGCAACAATTCCAGTACGGGGAAGGCATAATCGCGCACTTTTTTCTTCCAGCCCATAAACAGGCCCAAAGGGACGCCGAGACAAGTGGCAATAGTGAAGCCGGCAAGAATGCGCAGGCAACTCCACATGATATGCATGTAGTATTGCGGCGTGAAAATGGACGTGCCAAAGACTGGATCACGTGATATAAATTCGTTCCAACACAACACGGGCCCAGGCAATTTTTCAAATCGGGGTAATTTGAGCTTTTCCGTGGCCAGCCACCAGAAAAACAGGAACCCTACAGTGCCGATAAGCCCCAGCAACAGACCTCTTCTCGAATCTTTGTTTGTCAGGCTATGCAGGATCCGAACGGCAATACTGTTCTTTTTCTCCACGGGGACTTCGCCCGCAGACGCGGCGACTTCAAGCATGAACCATCCTCCTCAGGGTGTGTTCAAACATGAACAGGGGCGAGGGGGCGTTGCCGCCCCTCTCGCAATATTCTGCCCGCTATTTGGGCAGATTGGCCGTGGAGATATCCTTGGGCACAATGACGCCCAAGGGCACATGGACATTCAGTTCCTTTGCGGCCTTGACGGCCAGTGAGTCGTCAATGGCGCCGGCGGGCGCATGATCGACGTCGATGATCTTGTTTTTGAAAAGGAAGGTATATGTGCCTTCCAGCAGATTGTGTACGGCAGGCGTGAAAATGTAAGGCTTGGTGTCGCGCTCGGGTGCGCCGCCACATTGGGCCGGGATCTGCCCGTAGATGGAAAACCAAGCCATAAGCGGCGTGATGCCGGTAGCCTGCGCTGAAACAAGCTGGGCTACCTCGTTCCAGTTTTTGGGATCAAGAATGAATTGCTGCGCTTCCAACTCGGCCTTCAGCCAGGCCAGAGCCAAGTCGGGGTGCTTCTGGAGAAAGTCTGCGCGCATGGCGACGAATCCGGCATCAGGAGTGCCAAACGTATTGCCGGTGGCGACAACTCGAGCAACGCCCTCACCGGCGAGATCGCTGATGCGGCTCACCGTGGGTTCCCACAACACAGCGGCGTCAATCTTTTTTACGCGGAAGTTGGTGGCGATAACTTCCAAAGATTCGTTAAGGATGGTCTTGGGCTTAATGTTACTGTGCTCCATGACGGTGCGCAGAAAACGCTCGGCACAACTGCCTTTCGGCGTCGCGATCGTTTTGTCGTCCAGCCATTTGACGGCGTCTTCAGGCGAAGCGAATTGGGGGGCGTCCGCGCGCACCATGATCACATTGCAGCGCTGCCCGGCGGAAAACCCCAGGGACGCCACCAGCTTGATGGGTGCAATACTGGTTTTGGTCGTGCAGACTACGGCGGGCATGTCGCCCAGATAACCGATGCTCTGCTTATCCGCGAGCATCGCATTCACGATGACGGAACCTTGCAGAGCCCCTTCAAACTCCACCTCGGTTCCCTGAGGCATGTACTTTTTCCAAATTTCCTTGGCGCGAATCACTATGGCCGAATAAGAAATGGTGTCGTACGGCTGGTAGCCGACCACAATTTTTTCGGCAAAGGACGGCGTCACCATGCCGAAGCAAAGGAAAACGGCAAAAACCCACACGAGAAGTTTACGCATAATAAACACTCCTTGGGAATAAAAAGGTCCTGATCCACACAACGTTCTCAACCAATACGTTCATGATGAAATAGTTGCGCCAAAAAGCCTGTTAAACCTAGCCGGAAGACTCCCTAATCACGCCCCGGCGATCCCCAACTTCACTAGGTAAAATCTGACGTTGTCATGGGTAGAAATACCGTATGGGGGCGGCACGCCGAAGAGCGGGGCCGGCCCCCTTGTTTCCGTGAAGCCGTGCGGTGCGGCGAAGATGCATTCATAAAGCCAACCGAACCCTGTACGACGCTCTCCTGGCTTCACCCGCAAAGGGACTACTTGGCCCCATGGTGAAGTTGTTTGCGCAGCCGCCAAAGCGTCTCAACCTCGCAGGACACCCTATGGCCGCAGATGCATCCATGCGGATCTGATGGTGTTCTTCATAAGCATGGTAATGGTCATGGGACCAACGCCACCGGGTACGGGGGTGATTTTGCCCGCCACCTGTCTGGCTGCTTCAAAATCCACATCGCCAGAAAGAATGGGTTTACTTGTGTCTTCATTGAACCCTACGCGGTTAACGCCCACATCAATGACCGTGGACCCAGGCTTTATCCAATCCGGTTTGACGAGGCCGGGCACTCCGGCGGCCACAATCAGGATGTCCGCCCGCCGACAATGGGCACCAAGATCTCGAGAACCCGTGTGCACCAGGGTCACTGTGGCGTTGCCCCCCCTGCCTTTCTGGCCCATCATGACGGCAATGGGCTTGCCCACAATGTTGGACCTGCCCACTACTACGACTTCAGCGCCGCTGGTTTCCGTCCCGGACCGCACGATCAGTTCCTGAATGCCGGCGGGAGTGCACGGCAGAAAATTGACTGCTTTGCCGCCGATAAGCAGGCGGCCAAGATTTACAGGGTGAAATCCGTCCACATCTTTCTCTGGGCTGATGGCGTAAAGCACCTTTGTCGCGTCAATATGCCGCGGTAGAGGAAGCTGCACTAAAATGCCGTGAATGGATGGGTCGTTGTTATACCTGTTGATAAGGGCCAACAGTTCCGCTTCGGTGATGTCTTCGGGCTGATTGTCCTGTATTTCATGGAAACCCAGGCTGTCTGCCGTCTTTATCTTCAGTGATACATAGCTGACAGAAGCCGGGTTATTGCCAACAAGAATGGTTACAAGGCCGGGTACGCAGCCATACCTGCTGCGTATGGTAGTAACTTCATCATGTAGTTCAGCCAGAATTGTGGCGCGCATTGCAGTGCCGCTGATTATTTCAGCTGTCATACGCATCTCCAAAAAAGGTAAAGTTTACTGTGAAATAAACGTCCTTGTCCTTGCGTGGCGCGTGGTTCTGCTGGCCATTGCAATCTTAAAAATACGCTGGCCAGGTGTCTCTTGCAGGCTTTTGTTTTACTTTTGCCAAGAGCAGCCGCCTTTTTGCCCTCTTGTGCGGGAAGCTTGCCCCTGCGCCATGCCCTGTGGTCGCCCCAGCATTTCACCGATGAAATGCTGGGGCATTTGCTCCGCGCCCGTCACAAAGGCGCAAACGCAGCCTGGCTGCGCGGATCGCCAACGTGAACATCCTAATAATGTTGGGAGTTGCACTATTAGCATTGCAGGGAGCTAAAAGATGCCGTGCACGCGGCCCGTGGCTGTATCCACGTCTACGCGCCTGAAGGAGGGATTGGATCCGGTTCCCGGCATGAGAGAGATTTTCCCGGCCACTGGGACCACATAGCCGGCGCCGCCATACAGCAGTACGTCTCGGATGCGCAAATTCCAGCCACGCGGAACCCCTTTGAGGTCCGGGTTGTCGGAAAGAGAGTACTGCGTCTTTACCATGCACAGGCCAAGTTTTCCGGCGTCGGGGCGCTGCTGCATTTTTTCAAGCTTGTCCAATGCGTCCCCCAAGTACTCCACACCGTCCGCGCCGTACACAGTTTTGGCCACAAGCTCGATTCGGTCCTTAAAGGGCATGTCCCAGGAATACAATGGCTTAAATACCGTCTTTTCCTCGCAGGCGTCGAGCACGGCCTCAGCCAGCTCAACAGCCCCTTCGCCGCCCTTTTCCCAATGACGGGAAAGGGCCACGCGCGCGCCTTCAGCCTCGCACAGCTCGCGGATTTTTTTGATCTCTGCGTCGCTATCGCTGACAAAGGCGTTGATGCAAACCACAGGTGACACGCCGGAGCTTTTGACGGTGCGGATGTGGTGCAGCAGGTTGCAGCAGCCTTTTTCCACAAATCCCACATTTTCCGACCTATATTCTTCGGGCAAAGGCCGACCCGGCACGGGCACAGGCGCGCCGCCGTGGCTTTTGAGAGCGCGCACCGTGGCCACAATGACAGTAGCGTCAGGGGTCAAGCCACTGTAGTGGCATTTAAGATTCCAGAACTTTTCGTAGCCGATGTCTGCGCCGAAGCCGGATTCCGTCACATGGATGTCGGAAAGCTTCAGGGCCACCCGGTCCGCAATTATGGAACTTTGCCCGATGGCGATATTGGCAAACGGGCCGGCGTGCACCAGCACGGGTTGCCCTTCTATGGTCTGGATCATGTTGGGATTGACGGCATCAACCATCCAGGCGGTCATGGCGCCGGCCACTTCCAGGTCGTCGGTCGTCACCGGATTGCCCAGGCGGTCATAGGCCACGATGATCTTGCCCATGCGTTCCCGCAGATCGTTAAGATCCGTGGCAACGGCCAGAATGGCCATGACTTCGGAGGCAACGGCTATATCGAAGCGGGACTGCATCATAAAACCGTCCGCCTTGCCATTGTTGCCGGGAATGCCGGTGATGATGTTGCGCAGTTCCTGGCAGCAGAAATCGATGACCCAACCCATAGGCACATTGGTGGGGTCGATGTCGAGGCGGCGCATGTGCGACAGGCTTTCCAGCTTGTCGTCGGTATAATTGCGCTCGTGCTGCATCCGCGAGGTCAGCGCCACCATGGCCAAGTTGTGTGCGTTCATCACGGCGTTGATGTCGCCGGTGAACCCCAGAGAATACTTGGTCAGAGGAATGCACTGGGAAAGGCCGCCCCCGGCGGCTGACCCTTTGACCCCCATGGTCGGGCCGCCCGATGGCTGGCGGATAGCTGCGGAGGCCTTTTGCCCCAGCCTGCCCAGACCCTGCACCAAGCCTATAGTGGTTGTGGACTTGCCCTCGCCCAGGGGAGTGGGCGTAATGGCCGTAACGTCCACATATTTGCCGTTGGGCCGGCCGCTCAGGCGTGTCAGGACTGCATTGGCGTCAATTTTGCCCATGGTGTGCCCGTATGGCAGAAGCTCCTTTTCTTCGAGCCCGATCTCCCGGCCCAAATCATAAATGCTTTTCATACGGGTTTCGGCATCCTGGGCGATTTCCCAGTCGGCGTGCTGTACAGGGTTGAGCATGGTTGATTCTCCTTAAGGTAACCGCCGTCGAACAAGTCGCACCATGCGACTGCAATCCGACTTTATACGGACACCTTGTTGATTATCGCGCGCCCATGCCTGCAACTAGTCGGAATGTCCCGTAAAAAAAAAGAAGTTGCCCTAAAAGCTTCTGGGTACATCCCGAACAGATTCTGGGTACTCTTGCCTAGTGCAGTAAGTAGTTTTTTGGGGCAAGATAAACGAAAGGAGAAGAATGGGGTGTTGACGACCGCTGTGGAACCCACGGAAGACGAATCCCCCAGCTATCGGCCCTGGCTTCTGCCGTTGTACGCGGTTTTGATGCTTGGGGGATTCCTTTTCTCAATGATGACGACCCCGGATAACGACAAGGCCAATTACCCGGAGTATGGCAATCATTCCGTCTGCGCTCAGGAGGGCGTAGTCTACCGGTTTGCCGTTCATCCTCTCTATAACCCCCGCCGATTGTTCAGCGTCTTCATCCGCATGATGGACAAAATCAACAGCCAGGCATGCGGCTTCAAAGTCCGGCTGGTGGCTTCGCGCAATTACCAAAGCTTCGAGGCCCGGACCCGGCAAAACGACTTTGAAATAACGCTCTCTAATCCCTCACAGGCTCTGCAAGCCGTGAAACACGGATACCGAATCATAGGAAAGATGGGGGACGATTCGCAGTTTTGCGGCATTATTTTTGCGAGAAGGGACTCTGGCATCACAGACATCGCGGACCTCAAGGGGAAGATACTGGCTTTCCCTTCGCCCACGGCCCTGGCCGCCACCATGATGCCTTTATATTACCTGCACAACCGGGGACTTGATATTAAAGATACGGATATACATTTTGTGGGTTCACAGGAGTCTGTCATCATGAATGTCGTGTTGGGCAATGCCGATGTAGGCGCCACATGGCCCATGCCATGGCAGCTGCTTATGCGGGAGCGCCCGGAATTCAACAATATACTGAAGATACTCTGGAAAACACCGTCGTTGGTAAACAATGCTATTTTGGTGCGTGACGATATGCCGGAAAAAGATGCGCGCATTATCATGGACGCTCTTGTGGATTTAGTAAATTCTCCGGACGGAAGAGAAATTCTTCATGAGTTCACACTTTCGCATTTTGAGCGATGTACTATTGACACATATCAACCCGTAGTCAATTTTATGAAAGACTACGTATCCACTTTTCCAAAAGAGCTTAGCGTACTTCAGCCATGAATAAAAATAAAACATTAAGTGTCAGGACAAAACTTGTAGTAAATGTAACCCTTGTTCATTTTGTCCTGATGTCAATTTTTGTAGTGGATGTATATCAACGCCAAAAGATATTTCTGGCTACAGAGGCGGAATCCTCAACCGTGAATTTTTCGCGTCTTATTGCCGAGAACATGTCCTCATGGCTGCTTTCTGAAGATATTATGGGAATGGATGAAGTACTGCGGGCAAGCGTCAAAGACTTCACAGCCACCTATGCGGCCGTGGTCGAGACTGACGGTCGGGTGCTGGTCCATTCCAACCCTTCGCAGCAAGGGCGTTACATTACCGGCCCCGAGGCCATAGTCCTGCTGCGCGGCAGAAAGCAAGCGCACATCTGGCGAAAAGATTCCACGTCCATCCACGCCGCGGCCCCGGTGATTATAGAAAATCGGCACTTAGGGTGGGTACTGTTGGGTACGGATCTGGGCAGAGTCTCGACCCAATTGCAGACTCTGCGCAACCAAGGTATCGCGTACACCGTGCTTGCCATGGTCATAGGCGGGTTGGCGGCATGGCTGCTGGCATCCTCCATATTCCGGCAGATACACCGCATTATGGAGGGCGTGGCCAGGTTGCGGTCAAACCAGTTGACCAAGCACATACCTATTATTGCCAACGACGAAATCGGCCATATTGCTTCAGCCCTGAATGGAGCTATGGACTCGCTGCAAAGCAGCCGTAATGAACTGCAACGCGAAATCAGAGAACATATGGATGCAGAGGAGCGCATCCACCATCTGACCAGAAATATCATGATGGGCAACGAGGAAGAACGTCGTCGCATAGGTCACGACCTGCACGACGAGTTCGGACAAAGCGTTGCGGGCTTTGTCTTCGGGCTGCACACCATGAAAGAGCTTATCGTCAAGGACCGTGATGGCGCTTCGGAACTGTGCGCCAAATTGGCGGAATGCGCGGAGCGGCTGGGAGAAGATATCCGACGCGTGGCGGCGCACCAGTACCCTGTGGCGCTGGAACACCTGGGGCTGCCGCTCATGATCAAGGCCTTCTTGCAGGAACATGGTCAGCAGCACGCCAACCTCACCTTTACCTCAAAAATAACCGCCCTGGAAAAAAGACTTGCACCATATATTGAACTGACGGCATTTCGCATTCTGCAGGAAGCTATGAGTAATATCATTCGCCATTCTGAAGCTACAGAAGTCTTTGTCACCCTTGACATAATGCACGAATGGATTTTTTTGTGCATTAAAGACAATGGCAAAGGCTTTAGACAACAGACGGAATACGACCTCCCTCGTGGCGACGTTACCGGCATCGGTCTTCTCGGCATGGCAGAACGCGCCAGCTCTGTGGAAGGTTACCTGGAAGTAACCTCAGCCCCGAATCAAGGCTGTACTGTTGATGTTTTTCTTCCTCTTCTTTTTGTTACAGAAAAAAGAACACCAGGAGAGCGTCATGGGTGACAAAATTCGCGTTCTCATCGCTGACGATCATTCTATTGTCCGCGAGGGTGTACAACGTATTGTCAATACAGAAGAAGATATGGAGGTGGTGGGCGGCGTCGAGGACGGCAGCCATGTGCTTGATGCGGTACGCACGCTCAGACCAGATGTACTGGTGCTGGATATCTCCATGCCCGACATTTCCGGAATAGAGCTCCTGCCCATTTTGCGGCGTGAGGTGCAAGATGTGCGTATTATTGTTTTGTCCATGCACAAAAAGGATGTTCTGGTGCAGCAGGCTTTGGATCAGGGCGCGTTGGGCTTTGTACTCAAAGCCTCGCCGCCAAGCGACTTATTGGCCGCCATCCGCACCGTCAACCGGGGCCGTTTTTTCCTGAGTTCGCAAATACAGGCCAACGTAATCAACGGCTACCTGGGCCGCCGCCATTCCACTAAAAATGCTACTACACTTTCCGAAAGAGAGAGCCAGGTACTGAAAGGAGTAGTAGCCGGACATACGACCAAACAGATAGCCCTAGAGCTTTTTCTGAGCCCGCGAACAGTGGAAAAACATCGTGCCAGCCTTATGCAAAAACTCGGCACAAAAAATCTGCCTGAGCTGGTATTCTACGCCATACAAGAAAATCTGATCTCACCTCTGCACTTCGAGGACGGAGAATGAATCCTGATACCGCCCTTTTGGAAACGCCTCGCTCCACACGGCTGCACATCGGCATCTTCGCCCGGCGCAATATCGGCAAATCCTCTTTGCTGAACGCCATAGCAGATCAATATGTCTCAATATGTCGCCATTGTTTCAGCCATGCCGGGCACTACCACGGATCCTGTAAGTAAGCCGATGGAGTTGCCGGGGCCTGGCCCCTGCCTGACAGATACGGCCAGCTATGACGATCCCCGGCCCTCGGCACGCTGCGCGTCAACAAGACTGCCTGCACTGTGGACCACTTTGTGCATGATCTTACCTTTTTTGCCATCAGGCGATGTTCTCCAAACGTATTATATGCAAGGTGGAGATCACGCCGACCTTGTTATGCAATGCGGTTGAGGACGTAGTGGCTGGCAAAAAATTGCTCCTGGGTGGTGTCGTTTATAGCTTTTGATGAGTTATTTATAGTTTCTCACCACCACCTCATCAATTCCACCGCGTTTTGTCGCATCGGAATTTATCGCCCGTTTTGCCTGTACAACAGTAATTCTATAAGCACTATACTGCTCTTTGACAAAATCCGTTGCAGAATTTGAAAGCATAAACTTCAACCCACATCTATGCAGTTCATCACAGCAGTTGCGGAGCCGTATCTGTTCATCACGAGAAAAACCACCCTTTGCATACCCTGTAAAGCTGGAAGTATTTGAAACAGGATCATACGGTGGATCAAGGTAAACAAAAGTCCCTTTCGGCAACCCTTGCAAAACTTCAGCGTAATCGATTGATGTCAAATGAATTGTGGCAGCGTTCAGATATGCGCTAACAGCACGCAGCATCGGAGCATTAACGATATTAGGATTACGGTAATTCCCAAACGGAGAATTAAATTCCCCAGCATTATTAACGCGAAACAAGCCGTTATAGCAGGTTTTGTTAAGGTAGATAATGCGAGCGGCTTTTTGAACATCAGTTAATAAAGAGTACTTTTCTTTGTCTCTGTCCCAATCGCGAACAGAATAGAAAAAGTCAGCATCATTCTTGAAGTCTTGTAATGCGGCTATAAGGGCTTCAACGTCACGTTTTATGACCTCATAGACGCGGATCAATTCCTTGTTAATATCGTTTACATAGGCGGTTTTAGGCTGCAAATTGAAAAGCAGTGCGCCGCCGCCTGCAAATGGCTCACAGTATGTAGAAATCCTCTGCGGTAAGAGTGGTTTTAGCACGGCCAGCAGTTGGCGCTTGCCACCAACCCATTTGAGCACAGGGGTAACCAACGTTTTCTTTTTCATAGCCAAAATCCCCGTCCTCACAAATAGCAATACACAGCCATACTATCACAGAGCGAAGCCAACGTAGTCCTTCGGGTTTCGTGGATAATTTCACCCAGGCAATACCAGGTAGAGGAAAAAATCGTCATAAAAATAGGTAGCTATCTTGAAGATCTCTTGGTTCCGGTTGTCACAAGATCATCGATTGATAGCCTGTTTATGCCGTAACCCGGTCAGGTGTGCCGAGGCAGGGGATAACCACATTTTCATGGTATCGTGAGTAGAGTGTGTTGTCGTGTCCATAATCTCTTCAATATACCTAACTTACTGATATCTTTAATAATGAAAAAAGCCGTTCAGGTTTTACCCTAAACGGCATTTTTCATTTGCTTTTAAGCTGGTCGGGATGAAAGGATTTGAACCTTCGACCCCTTGAACCCCATTCAAGTGCGCTCCCAGGCTGCGCTACATCCCGACGCGAGGAAGATAACTACGCTGAACCACTTGGTCTGTCAACACATTTTCAAAATTATTTTTGGCGAATCAGGGCAAGTCCCACTAATGGCGGCAAATACAGGTGAATATCGCCCTCCGGCCTGTCTGGCAGCGGGGTGGTAAAATGCTCCGTTACCTGCCCTTCGACATCAAGGTTGCCGTGCCCGCCATAGCGTTTGTCGTCAGAGCTCATCATCTCCACATATTTGCCGGGAGTGACGGCAAAAGTCAGGGATTTTTGCGCTTCAAGCTCATGAAAATTAAAAACAAAAAGTAACTGGCCGCGCTCAAATGCCAGCAGGCGCTTTTCTTCATGAATAAAGCGGAACACCGGCTTGTGGCAAAAACTTTCAAGGTGTTGGCGTACAAGTTGCTGCATTTGCGCCTTGTCCCAGGCCGCCAGCAGGCTGTACCTGAGGTCTTGCGCATCGGCCAGGTGCCATTGCCTGTGGGCGTAGGCTTCTGCGTCCAGCCATTCGGGATGCCCGAATTCATTGCCCATAAAGTTCAGATAGCCAGCATCGGCCGTCGCCAGCGTGATGAGCCGCATGAGTCTGTAAAAGGCCAGACCGCGCGACACGTGCCAGTCGTCCGTAAAAACAGACATGTGGCTGTGCATGCGATTGCCGAGCAACCGCCATATCATGGCATCATCGCCATTGATGCACTGATCGTGACACTCCACATAGCTGATGGTGCGGTCATACGGGCGGTAGTTGGTCATTTCGTGCCACAGGCTGCCCATGTCGCGCGGCTCTTCGATGCATTTGGCCCAGTAGTCGGGTATGCCCATGGCAAAGCGGTAGTCAAAGCCAAGCCCACCGTCTTGCGGCGGGCAGGTCAGACCCGGCATGCCCGAAAACTCTTCCGCAATGGAAAGGGCGGAGGGGCAAAGCTGATGGATAAGCGTGTTGGCGAGGCACAGGTACAGTTCACCGTTCTCGTCGGTGCGCGGCAGGCCCACACGGTCATAAAAGCAATGGCTGACGTGGATGAAGTCGTCATCCCTGCCGTGATCGCGGTACAGGATGTTGCCCACGGCGTCAAAGCGAAAGCCGTCAACCCTGAATTCTTCAAGCCAGTAGCGACAGTTGGAAAGCAGAAACCGCCGCGCCATTTCCTGGCTGAAGTCAAATGACGGCGTGCCCCACTGGTTATGCTGGCTGGTGAAAAAATAATTGCTTCCGTCGTACTGCGCCAGCCCCTGCTCGGTGTTGGGGCAGGCGTGCCCGTGCGGAATGTCGAGCACAACCGCCAGACCAAGCCCGTGCGCGGCGTCAACCAGGGCCTTGAATTCGTCCGGCGTGCCATAGCGCGACGAAGGCGCAAAGTAGCTGCTGACCTGATACCCAAAGGAGCGGTACAACGGGTGTTCAAGAATGCCCATAAGCTGCACAACGGTATAGCCGCATTCACGGATACGCGGCAGAATATGGCGCGTAAAACTGGCGTAACTGCCCACACTGTCGGCGCTACGGTGCAGGGCTGGCTGCGCCATGCCCACATGCGCCTCATAAATCCGGGGGAAGGCCTCCAGACGCGGCCTGTGGTGCCTGAAGCGAAACGGCGCATCAGGCTGCCAGAGGCGGGCGCACCATTGACCCGGCATGGTCGTGTCCTGCTCAACCCATTGGGCAAAGGCAGGTACCCTGCGCAATGCGCGGGCTTGCGGGTCTTCATCAGGGATTTCATCAGCCTGGACGCGTAATTCCATATAGGTGCCGTGCTGCAAGGCGTCCTGCGGCAGGGTGAGATCAAAAAAGCCGTCATTGCCGCGCTGATACTGAAAGCGCGCATGGCGCTGGAAGTTGAGCTTGTCTGTGGTCAGCCATACTGCGGTTGCATTGGGCATGTATTCGCGCAGACGCCATACGGGCTGTCCCGATGCGTCTTTGGCCTGGTGCACCCCAAGGGTGGCGTGCAGGTTGGCGTACGAGCGCAGGGAACTGTGGAGGGTTTGTATGCGCTCCATTTCAGTTGTGAATCTGTCGCTTCGTGCCAGCAGAAAGGAGCGGTAGGACTCCAGTTCAGGATCTTGCAAGGGATTTTGTGGAATGTTCAGGGTCATGGCGGCCTCCACGAACTGGTTCGCCCAGGGAGAGGGGGCGCAGACACGTCATGCAGGCAAAACCGCCCGGCAGACGTAACTGCCGGGCGGGGAAAGGCTGTTCTAACTGTGCGAGCGCCACTGTTTGCCGGAAAGGGTGGCAAGGCAGTCAATAAGCGCCTGGGTGCCCAGGTCGCCCTGACCTCTGGCCTGCATGCTGCGGTACAGCTGTTCAGCCAGGCCTATGCCGGGCAGTACAATCTGCATGCGGCGGCATTCGTCAAGGCAGAGGCCGAGGTCTTTAATGAAGTGATTGATGAAAAAGCCCGGATCAAAGTCACTTTTGAGGATGCGGCGTCCCAGGGTGTCCATCGCCTTGCTGCCGGCAGCGCCCTGCACCACCAGCTCCAGCCATTTGGCCACGTCAAGGCCTGCTTCCTGCGCGAAAAAGCAGGATTCGCACACGCTGAACATGACGCCAGCAACGGCCACCTGATTGGCAAGTTTGGCCTTCTGGCCGAAACCGGCCGCGCCGCAGTGCAGAATATTCTTGCCCATTGCCTTGAAGCAGGGCTCAAGCTTTTCGTACCCTTCTTTTTCACCGCCTACAAAGATGGAGAGGGTCGCGTTGCGGGCGCCGATATCGCCGCCCGTCACGGGGGCATCCAGAGAGACGCAGCCCTGCTGCAGAGCCGTCACGGCGATGCGTTCCGCAAGAACGGGGCTGGACGTGCTCATGTCGCAAACAAGGTCGCCTGGGGCCAGCCCCTGCAGTATGCCGTTTTCGCCAAGAATCACGCTTTCTACATCGCGGGGGTAGCCTACAATGGTAAAGACCACATCGGATTTGGCCGCTACTTCACGCGGGGTATCGGCCCACTGCGCCCCCTTGGCAAGCAACGGTTCGGTCTTGGCGCGGGTGCGGTTGTATACAGTCAGGGGATAGCCTGCGGCCTGCAGATGCCCCGCCATGGATAAACCCATAACGCCAGTGCCAATCCACCCAATGCGCATTTTATCAGCCATAAAAACTCCTTTGGCTACTGAAAGCGACGTTCCAAAATTTCCTTTTGCATGGCCTCACGCGACAGTACCTTATTTTTGCGGAACAAGTCCACATGGTTACGGTACAACTCAAGGTTGCGCCGCATGTTTTCGTTGAAGGGATCACTGCCGCTGAAGTCTTTGCTCAGAGAGTCATAGGCAGCCGACAGCGTTTCCGGCGTTAATTTTGCGCCGTCCTCCACCTTGCTGCGGTAAAAGGTCAAAGACTTGTCCAGGCTGGTATCCAGCATGACAAGCCCTCTGCGGGCAGTATCCATTATCTGGCGCAGTTTTTCAAGTTCGGCCCCCTTGGTCGTCTTGCTGTCCCGCTGCATGCCCTCAATCTGTGATTGCAGCGATTTGCGCCTGCTGGAGTAATTGCGGATGGTTTCAGTCATGTACACGCCGGTGCGCATGAGCGACTGCGCCTCAAGCTGTTTTTGCCGCTCGAGCGTGATATTGTTTTCTTTAATGGTATTGCGCAGTTCCTGAAGGTTCTTCTTCACGGCCTCATTGGGGGCGGACACAAGCAGGCGGTCGAGTTCCTCAAGCGGATTACGCGCGGCCTGCGTGTCATAGCCCGCTGCGGTCATTGATTCGCCAGCCTTGCTCCATTCTGCCTGCAATTCCTGCGGGCGGCTGCCGCCCGGTGTGTTAATGCCGGAAATAACAGGGCGAAAACCCATGTCACGCGAATGCGCAGGGCCATCGGCCATAAAGAACGGGGTTTCTTCACGGCGGCCGGGCAAGATTTCGGCCTCGCCAGAAAGGAAGGAGCCGCCTTTGCGGACAAAGCCGCCAGCGGAGCCGTGCAGGCGGCCAGCCAGTGAAAAGCGAAAGGCGTCCAGCACCATTTCTGCGGCATTGCCAGCCGTGTCATAAATTCCAAGAGGATTGGGTTTGCGTGACCCTATATTGGCGGTGTCTTCGACGCGGGCGGATCCTTCCGGCCGGTATACGGCGTAATCCTCTTTATTGGCTCCTGGGGGCAAGGCAAAAAAGTCTTCCTGCAAAAGCTGCTGGCTGCCTGCCATATGGCCGCCACGCGCGGCATATTCCCATTCTGTTTCCGTGGGCAGGCGCATAAAGCCCACGTTGCGGTTGTCGCCTGAAAAGTGCGGTAATGACTGGGGCGAGTTCTGCAACAGCCAGGCCGTGTATTTTTGCGTAAAGTCCACGGCCGCGTACCAACTTATGTCGGTAACGGGCTTTGCAGCTTCGCCTGCGAGAGGCTGTGTTGCCGGACAGGCATTGTCCATGACGGCCTGCCATTGCAGGTTGGAAACCTCGTATTTGGCGACAAGGTAAAAGTAGTTTTGCCCCTTGGGGGCCAGTTTGCGCCAGTCCGGCGGCAGATCTTCAAGAGAAAACGCCCCGGAAAGAGCCGTGTTGTATCGGCGGTCATAATACGCTCGATCGGCATTGGCGCTGTCGTCAATGCCCGGCCGCATGGGCATGTCCCACAGCAGCCCCTTGGCGGGCACAGCCACCAGCTTGAACGCCATGCTCAGGTTGCAGGGCATGGGCAGTATTATGTCGTCATCTGCGGGTTTGGGATTAGTGGCGTCCGCCAGGCTGAGTTCGCCTTTGCGGGCCAGGGCTGCAGTGGCAGGAGACGGCAATGCCATAAGGCAAAGCAGGCAGCAAAGCAGCGTCAGGCTGAACAGGAAAAGACTTGCCTGACAGCAGTACTTACACTTCACGGATAACCTCCGAAGGTTCTATGCGCGCGGCCCGCAAAGCAGGCCCGAGGGCTGCCGCCAGAGCAAGACCTGCCACGGCGGCGAAGGCCAGCAGAAAATGTTGTGGCAACAGGCGGCAGACCTGTTCCATACCGCTGAGGCTGGAACTGAAAAGCTGGTTTATGGCCAGGGCTGCCAGGGCATACAGACCCGAAGCCAGAGATGTGCCCAGCAGGGCGGTAAGCAGGGATTGCGTCAAGGGCAGCAGCATGAGTTCGCCAGTGGTGAAGCCTGCCAGGTTCAGCAGACCCAGCGTGCGTTCCTTGCGTTTGACGCTGGCCAGGGTGCTGCTTGTGGTGGAGGCCAGAAATCCGGCTGCCGTGGCGGCGCAAATGAGGGCAAAAACAAGATTCAGGGCGCGAGCCAGGCTGTTGATCTGCTCAATCTCTTCCGCATGGGTGTACACGTCGAGCTTTTGCTGCGCAAACCCCTGGCGCAGGCGCATGACAGCATCGAGATCCCTGGCGTACAGCCTGAAACCGGGGTACAGGCGGGCCTCCTGCGGGCGGGCTTCCCCTGTCCATCCATTGTTTGTGCCAAGCTCGGGCACGGCGCGGCCATCGCGGTAGTCTTCAGTGGCTTCCAGCAGGGGTAGCGGAATAAAGGCCACATCCTTTTGCTGTGCCGCAAGGGGCAGCACGGACACAACGCGCAAGGGAACGCGCACGCTTTGCATTTGCCCGGCATAGCGGCGCTCCACACGGCCCGTGATGGTGTCGCCCATGGCTACATGGAGCTTTTCCGCAGCCGAGGCCGACAGGGACACGCCGATGGACTCTTTGTCGGGATGTTCCGGCATGACAGGCTCGGCCGCCCCATAACGCTTGAGAAGCGGATCGCCCGTACCTGTCGGCTCCAGTGAAACCACAAGAGTTGTGCGCTCTGTGCCCTGCCCAGCCACAAGATCCATGGTGGCGGCAATGGAGCGCGTGCGCGGCAGCACAAAGGCCACGTCGGGATGCGCGGCAAGCTCATCAAGATATTCCATGGAAAAACGGCCGCTGACCACAGGGGAAATCTCAAGCGTGCGCGGCTCGCTGCGCAGCCTGTCCGTAAGGGTTTGCATCACCCCGAATTTGACGCCATAGAGAACCAGCAGGGGAGTGAGCACGGCGGCCAGACCAAGGATCGCGCAGGCCGAGAGCAGCTTTTCATAGGCGTAATCCCGCCAGGAGAGGCGCAGCATCTGCCTCAGAGTCCTCGTGCGGCGCACAGGAGCGGCGTGGTTGCTCATGCCCGTACTCATGCCCGTACTCATGGCTGTGCTCCTTGCCGTTCTGCTTGCTGTCCAAAGTCGGGAGCAGTGGAGCTGTCTTCCACCCTGTGATCGATGCGGGATATGGCGCCCAGCCCGCCCTGATCGAGCGTCACCTGGATGGGACTAAAGCCCGCCTCCACAGCCATTTCAAGACTGTGCGTCACCATCAGCACGGTAATATTCATCATTTGGGCCAGATTTGCGAAAATCCGCAGGGCATTGCGCGCATGCATGGGATCAAGGGCCGCTGTGGGCTCGTCCGCAAGCACCATTTCGGGCGCATGCGCCAGGGCGGCGGCTATGGCGACCCGCTGGCGCTCGCCCACAGAAAGGGTGGCGGGGTAGTGTTCGAGCAGGCGCCCGATACCGAGGCCGTCCACGATGCCCTGTATCTGCTGGCTGCGTTCTGTCACGCACCCCAGACTGCTGCAACGCAGCATGATGTTGTCACGGGCAGTCAGAAAGGGCAGCAGGCCGCCTGTCTGCTGCACATAGCCAAGATGGCGCTGCCGCAGGCGGGCCAGGGAGTTCAGGTCTTTTTTGCGCCACTTTTCCAGCATGTCGTTGGCAGCATTTGGGGTGGGGCTGAATAGAAAGCGGCGTTCCCGGCGTGAAGGCGCTTCCACAGGTTCAGCACTTTCCGCCAGTGCTGCACTTCCCGTCTGCACTGCACGTTCTACCCGCGCCGCGCTTCCAGCCGCTCCCGCAGCCGCTTCCGCATCAGGGCGCAGTATGCCAGCCAGCAGATCAAGCGCGGTGCTTTTGCCGCAGCCGCTTGGCCCCACCAGGGCCTGCAGGCTGCCACGGACAACATCAAGGCCGTCTATATGCAGGCAAAAGCCATCCGCACCGGGACGGCTTTTGCCCACATTACGTAATGAAAAGACCAGATTATTCATGCCGATCCTTTTAGGGCATTGTAACTTTGAAAAGCGTAAATGCTCTAAGGCTGCACGAAAGTGCAGCGCGCCACAACGTGGCGTGGATTCAGCCGAAAATTACATTTTTCGGCTGAATGAAAACTTTGAAATGTGTTGCATTTCAAAGTTAATCTGCTCTAGGGCAGCATGCTCAGGGGTACCCGGTATACCCAGTCGCCGGGGTTGGACTGGCCAAAGCTTTCCCAGTTGGCCCTGTCGCGGTCATATTCTTCATACCGGGCAAGGCGGGACTTGAGCCGATTGATGAAGGCCGTTTGCTCACCCACGCTCATGCGGTACCAGTCTTCTTCACGCAAAAGCATGATGTCGCTTTTGTAGGGCAGACCATCAAGAAATTCGGCCAGAACGCCCAGTTCCGCAAGGTTCTTGCCCTGCGTGGGCATGTTGGGGTCGCGCGCCATGCGGGTTGATGCTGAAAGCACCCCCTGGAAGAAGTCGCGGGAATCCGTTTTCTTGGTGCGCTCGCCGCTGTCGATGATGGCCTTTATCTGGGCGCTGAGGTCGTTGAGCTGGTTCTTGGTCAACAGCACGGCAACCTCAACACTGGGGCTTTGCTCGCTTTTGGCAAGCCGTTTGAGGTCCATATCGGCGATCCAGGAACTGACCACGCTGGGGGCCTGGTTTTCATGCGCCCTGCCGAGATATTCCAGCTGCATGGCGTAGCCGAGCGTTGCGGCAAGGCGCGCGGCCTCTTCTTCGGCAGTGAGTTTTTGCGGTTTTTCGTCCTTGGGTTTGGTCATGATCTTGCCGGAAGCGGTATTTTTAACCATATCCACCATGCCGGTAGCCAGAACCTTGGCGACCTCCGCAAACTGCTTGGCCCCTGCTGCGGCCGTGGGCGCGGCCACAACCTGATAGTTGGAACGGTTGCCCGAAAGCTTGCTCAAAGCGCGGTAGCTTTGTTCGGCATAGGCATGGTTTTTGGCCCCGCCTGGGCTTTTGATATGCAATGCGGTTATCCAGATGCCTTTTTGCCGCGCAAAGTCATTGAGCTCGTTGGGGCCCATGCTCACGGACGCGTATTTGTCAGTGCTTTTGAGGGGCCCCGCGTCAGTGATAAGCAGAATGAGGCGTGAGGAGTAGCCGCTCCAGCTGAGCGATTCCACAGCCTTATAGACGCCAGCCAGAGAGTCCTCGTTGAAGTCGTGGCTTGAAACCGTGGCTTCCTGAACCTTGCCCAGTTTTTCTTCAAGGTTTTTACGGTCTTTTGCAGTGGCAAAGTCGCTCACCACTTCAGACACATACCCCAGACCGGGCGTGGCGGTTGTGCTGTTGCGAAACGCCACCACGGCAAAGCCCACGTTGTCTTCCAGCTTGTCCTGCTCGATCTTGTCATATATCTGCCTGACAACATTAAGGCTTTGATCGATGTAGGGCTTCATTGAAATGGTGGTGTCAATGACAAGGGCAATACCTGTTTTTGGCGGGCCACCCTTGCCGTCCTGACCGCCGCCAAGACTGCCGGGGTCAATGGAGGCCACCCGCAGAAATTTCACGCCGTCAAAGGGATCTTTCATGTCGAGAATGGGCATGAGATAAAAGCGTTTTTCCGATACGGCCCCGGCTGCGTCAGCGGGTTCGCTGGCCAGCACAGGAAAGTCGGCGGGGGGCGTCTTGCCGCCTTGCAGCAGCGTTGCGGCCTCGGCGCCGAGCTTGTCCAGGCGGGTATCCATATCAGGAGCCGCGCAGATATCATTCAACGCTTTTTCCGTATTAAAAAACAGCACAGGTTCGCGGCCTGTTCGCGGCGTGAAGAGCAGAGTGAGGGACTGGTTCCACTCTGTGGCTTTTGCAGCCTCAAGCCAGCCCTCGGCAGAAGCCGTGCCCGTGCCCACCTGAATCCAGCCGTTGGTGCGGGCGTACACATAAAACACGGTAAAGGGCGTCACGCTTTCTTTTACCACGGCAGCGTCCGAACCGGGGGTCGCCACAAGCCGCGCACCCGGGTGGCTGACTACCCGCTGAAAAAGCGTTTTTTTGCCTTCAAGCAGCAGGGGGGCCGCATGAGCGGCGGACGTGCTGCAGACCACGCCCGTTCCCATTGCAAACAGCACGAACAGTGCGCAGGCAAACAGAATGAACGGGGCACGCAGAGTGTATAGAGTCATGGCAGGGCGCATGGCATATCCTCACAGTCACTTGGACGTTATTTCCACGTTTGCAGCAGGGCGCGCGCTTCGGCGTTGCCCTTGGCCTCTTCAGCCTTGGCGTATTCCTTGAGCTTGTCCAGAGAACTTTGCGCCTGTGCCTTGTCCTGCCCCTTTTGCAGGGCTTCGTCGTACCAGCGTTTTGCCTGGGTCATATCCATCGGGATGCTGCCTCTGGGCAGGGTTGCCGTGGGATCATAGTATTGTCCCACAAGGAACATTGCTTCGGCATTGCCTTTTTGTGCCGCGTCTTCCAGAAGCAGGAAGGCGGCGTCGCATTCTTCGGGGCTGGCGTCCATCTTGCGCAGGGGCTTGGCCATGGCCAGGCTGACATCGGGCAGAGCCTCGCCACGCAGTTGCTCGCGGGCGCTGGCCAGCGGTGATTTTTCGGTCGCGCCGCCGTTGGCTCCCTGAGGAGCAGGCTTGGAGGGAGCGGCGGAAGCGTTCGGCTGCTCCGGAGCCGCAGGCAGGGGAGGCGTTTCTGGTGTGCGCAGCACAAACCACCAGAGGGCGAATCCCGCGCAGAGCAGAAGAACAATGGCCGCCACGAGCGCCATGCGCTTTCCTGAACCACCGGCCGAGGGCACAGTGTTTTGCGCCATTTGCAGAGGCGGTTCATTTTGTGCGGGGATGGGGTCCGGGTCTGGCGCGGGGGCCTCTTCGGGGGGCGTCACCGGCATGGGGTCAGGATCGGGGTCGGGACGGGTTGCCGGCGCTTCAGGCGCGCGGTATCCGCCAGCCATGCCCTGGCCGCCACTGATATTGGAGTACACTATCTTGCCCACGCTCATGGCGCAGGCCCCGTAGCCGGGCAGGGTGATGCGGTAGGCGTCCAGATTGTCCAGTTCATCCACGACTTCAGGGCCCACATTAAGACGAAGGCTGCCATTGGCGGCGCTCCAGTCCTGGGGGGTGACAGCGCTTTCACTTTCCTGCCAGCCACCGGAGGAAAGGCATTTTCCATCCGAGGCCCGTTGCAGCACAAACACGGGCGAAGACACTTCGCCCGCACCGTCAAATTCAATAATGCCGTAGCCGGGGCCACGTACGGGGTCCACTGCGATACTGGCGCGCATAGTTATCCCTTGAAAACCTGCAAAATATCGCGCAGGCGGTTGTTTTGTTCGGGGTCAAGAGTCTGTTGACCGTCAAAATCCACATTGGCCATGATGCTGTAGGCCAGGGCGCGCAGCCAGTCCGTATACCAGAAGCGGTCATACGGGGTTTCCTGTTCGGCTATGCGCGGCTCGCCGGAGATAACCGGCGGAGGATCAAACAGGCTGACGCTTTTGCCGCCAAAAAGGATGGTGCGCTGGCTCTGGTTTTTGAAGCGGGGGTCAAAGCCCAGCCAGTCCACAAAGGCGTTAATGGCATCGGCGGCAAGGCTGACCTGCTTCCAGATCAGGCGTTCACGGGCGATATTGCTGTAGGACATGCTGCGCCGCAGGCTGTCTTCAAGATTTTCGCGCAAGCGGCACCGTGAAGCGGCCAGAATGATTTCATGGCACAACTGGTCAAGCTCCAGCGCCGGCAAGCCAAGCTGGGCGCGTGCTTCGCCAGAAGCGCCAAGATCTCGCAGGCGGCCTATCCAGTGCTCCATCACGAGTGACGCGAACACGCCAGCCATGTCTCTGGCCTGGGCCGTGTCATTTTCCTGCGCCGGGGGCGCGCTCTCCGTGCTTTCGCCAAAAATGTCGCCAAGAATGTCGTCAGCAGAAACGCGGGTTCCCACCACTTGCAGACTTGCCGCGGTCTGTCCCTGTTCCGGTATTTGCCTGGCGTTGAGGCACAGTTCGTAAAGGTCGTAGTCACGCACCTGCAAGCGGCGCAGAAACTCGCCAAAAAGCTGTTTTTCGGCCAATTTGGCAAGAAGTGTGACAAAGCTTCGTGAAAGTTGCTCCTTCTGGCGGCGCAACTCATCGCGATCGTCTGTGCGGTAAAATGGTGAAAGGCGCGTGACGATCTGTTCTTTTCTTTCGCCAAGGCTCACGCGTATCTGCTGGCGTTTCAGTTCGGGATTGCAGAGGGGGCGCAGGCTGTCGCGCAACAGGCTGACGCCGCCGTCATTGAGCGTCATGGCTGCCTGCCACACCTTGTCGGGCGAGGCCACGTGTTGCTGCACCAGGGGGGACTGCAAGAACGCCTGACGAACCTCTTCCACAAAAACGCGTTGATCTTGCCGTACCCCGGTTTCGCGCCCGCCATCGTAGTCAAAAATGGCTTCGCAGGTGAAGTTGGGGTTACGCAGCAAAAAGACGTTGCTGAAGGGATGGACGCCGTCCCAGTTATCAACCCAGTCATGTACCTGGCCGAAAAACTTGACCAGTGAAGATTCAAGACGGGTGGTCCAGCGTGTTTCCACAGAGGGCGAGCCCTTCTTTTTCTCGAACTCCATATCCATCTTGGTCAGCACAAAGAACAGGGCTGGCGCTTTGCCCGCGCGACTTGCGGGCTTTTCGCCGTGTGTAGAGCAAATCCACTCATAAACGGCATGGGGCAGGTCATGAACTTCCTGCGGGCCAGGCGCAATACACAGAAGCATGCTGGTCAGCTCTTTTTCCTCGCGGTAGCGCTCGAAAAGATAGGCCACCTTGCCGCGCAGAAAAAGCTCCTTGAGCATTTCTTCCTTGCTGGCCAGCGCTTCGCGCAGATCGGGGAACTTGTAGCGCGAGCGGTAGCCTGGGAAGTCCAGCAGGTCTGTGTGGTCAAAAAAATCATCGGGCTTTTCACGCATGAAGATGGTGATCTCTGCCGTCAGGGCCGTGATCACGGCTCGTGGCAAAGTGACCTTGACGCCGCCGGGAGCAAGGATCGGCAGGGAATCGCCCGTCGGGCGCTTCAGCCCGTGCAGACGTTCCACGTCAATGATGCTTCGCTCACGCGGAATAAGGGCGTCAAGAGGGCAGTTCACCTCGGCGGCCCTGCCAAGACTGTGCAGCGCGCCGCACAATTGCAGATAGACTGACTGAAAGTCGTCAATTTCATCCCACACAAGGCCGAACAGACGGGCGCGCCCTTCGAGGCCCAGGCGTGGAGCCAGAGCCGCAGCGCGCGCCCAGTAGCCGTTCTGAAGCATCTGCACGCGCGGACGGGAACTGAAGTTCTTGTTCACATAGTCGCGCAGGTCTTCAACATCGTCGACGTCAAGGCTGCCTTCAACGGGCGCGGCAGGAGCGCTTGCTTCCAGTTGGTCAAGGGTTTTTACCAGAGCCTCTGCGCTGGGGGCGTCCTTATGTTCGCAGTCGGAGTAGTAGGTATTGGCCAGCACTCGGGCCACGTCCGTTTCAGACAGCAGGCGCAGGCGAATGGGAAACTCCGGCGTAAGGCCTTCTGGCTGCGTTGTGGTAAAGCGCGTCACAAGCCCTGTGGATTCCTTGCCGCCTTCTGGATTGATTTTTTTGAGAAAATCCTGGGTTTCACCACAAAAGTCGGCCAGCAATGCTCCGTTGGCATCGCTTGCCAGAGCGGAGATAAGGTAGGATTTACCCGACTGGCTGGGCCCGAAGACGCCAGCGCACATCTTGCGTTCCGCTGCCTGACTGCATTTGCTGAAAAAGCGGCCCGCGTGGCGCATATCCTTGAGCAGGGACGCTTTTTCGCCGCCCACCATGTCGGCGTTATCCTGAAGCCATGTTCCGGCCTTACGGGCGGTATCTGCCAGCTGGCGGCATTGCTGGGCGAGGTCCATATCTTGCTGCATAACCATATATACTTGCCTCACTTAACCGGCATCAGTCACAATGCCTGTGTCCAGCCAGTAGCCTTCATCCAGTTTCAGCGTCTGCAGGCGTATCTCGAGATCACGCCTGTCAACGCCACGGCCTTGATTATCCACAATGGAAATGATGCTGAATTCGCCCTCGCTACGATCTTTTTCATCATCCGTTCGAGGGGCATCATCCCACACGTCATCAACAGTGAGGCGAACTTCCACTTCATAGGGCAGGCGGCCAGAAGCCCTGGCGCGCGCGTCCTCATTGGCAAATGCCAGCAGATGATAGCGGGTGGTGGGCCAGCGTTCGGCGTCCAGTTGTCGGTACCCGATGGACAAGGGGCCGCTGAAGGCTACCTTGCGTATCTGCTCGGTGCCCTCATTGCTGTCCACATCAACGGTAAACCAGACCTTGGGTTTTTTGAGCTGGCTGTTGATGTCCATCTCGCCAATGTAGCGAGCCGTTGAGGTAAGATGCAAGGCCCCGGTGTCAAAGGAGAAACCTTCAAGATGCCCGTCTGCCAGGGCGCAAAGAATGGCCCCCACAACCACAGTGGTCTTGGGATCGGTGATGCGGCCCTGCGCGTCGGCAAAGGGATACCACGATCCGGCGTGGTAACTGCGCATGGGGATTATCCTGTCCGGCGGAACGGGCAGCTTGGCCAGGACGGACGCAACCACGCCGTTCCAGGCGCTTGGCCGCCCGGTGAGCAGCAAAACGTCGCAGTCGTACATGTGTACGACCTCGCACAGGGCAGACAGCGTGGGGCCCAGGGTGGAGCGTATGGTCACGTCCACGGCAGCCGGGCTGACCGTAATGGGGACATTCAGAATGTTAAAGTCCTGGATGAGGGGGGCTCCCCTGCGCACCATATTTTCCACCGCTTTCAGAATGGCTGGCTGCGGACGGGGGGCAAGGGTTGCGGGTTCAAAACCCGGGCCAGCCCCGGCGCTGCCTTCCGCACCAGGTGCGTCACTGGCGGATTCCAGTGGATCGGGTTCAAAAAAGTCCCGTATGGCGCAGGTGTAGCTGGCATGACGGATTTCAGGATTTTCGCAGGCAGCCAGCAGGCCCAGAGCTACAGGCACGGCAATCTGCCGTACAAGACGGACGCGGGTGTTGCGGTCTTCCTGCGACATGCCGATGGAGTCCCGCCCGAAGAGTTGCCCCAGCAGGGCGCGGGGCTCGGCCAGCCCCTGCTGCACAAGGGCCTGCCCGATGGCGGGGATTACATGGTTGGCCACCACTTCGCGCAGAACTTCGTCCCCTGCGATGTTAAAGCCGTCCCTGAACTCCGTATGCGGCACGATGCGCGCCGTGTCCCCTTCGCCGCTTGCCAGTTCATAGGTAGTTATGGACAGATCCGTGGTGCCGCCACCAATGTCAATGGAGGCCATGCGCACGCAGGGATGCCCCTGGCACGAGGCGCGGGGTCTGCCCAAAAGGCGGAAAAGGTGGTGGGCGTCACCGTGCTGTTTGACGGCCAGTTCATTATAGAGCAGCACAAGCTGTGAGCAGCTGGCTTCATCCCAGTCACAGCGCACTTGCGGGCTCTGGCGGTAGTCGCCGCTCTGGCCGCGCGCCAGCGCCTTGGGCGTGTACCATTGGCCCCAGCCCAAAGCTGTCCAGACGACGCGCACGGCCCATACAACCCAACGGCGGAATATCCGTTTTTCAGCCACAGGCATGGCCGTGGGCACAGTAAAAATAAGTCTGCGCAAACGGCGGGGCAGATTGGGCAGTTCACGGCGTGCGCGGGTTGCGGGGGAGTTTATGGTCACAAGGGCCTGAGTGAGGATTTCACCAAGCATGAAGAGCATGAGCGACGAGCGCGTGAACAGGGATTCAAAAATAGGTTCTGCCTGCTGTTTTTGCAGGGCAGGACTTTTTTTGAACAGTGGATCGTCAAAGCAGGCCAGCGGCGTGCCCAGAGGATTGAGCTGCCGTGGAAAAAGCCCGCGACTGACCATGGGTTCAGCCTTGCCGCCTGTATTGTAGCGCCAGCTTTGCTGCCAGGGGCGTTCGTCCCACAAATAGCGCTTGGGGCTGGACATGCCCGTGGTGCCCTCGGCGCAGACGGCCTGGGTCGCCAGACGCGCGGCCTCGGGCCCGATACGCACGGCGGACGGCCAGGCAAAGGCCGGGGTCTGCCTGCCTGAGCGCCGTGAAAGGGCATCGTTGCCAAAGGCAGCATCCACAAATTCTACCCGTGTTTCAAAGGGATCGGAATAAATGTTTTCTGGATTGCTCAGGTCGCGCAACTCCAGAAGATAGCTGTCGTTGAGGTTGGTCACACGCTGCGGCAGGGTTTCCACCAGTATGCCCGTGGTGCGCGAATTGCCGATGTCGAGCACAAGGTCCACATCCACTGGCGTATCGCGGTCGGGGTTGATGACCTGCGCCGCCAGATCGTTGAGGGCCATGCGGACCACATCCAGCCAGGTGAGATAGTTGGCAAGATGTTCGAGCACATAGGGGGTGTCGTCCTTCCAGGAGCCTCGCCCCCGGTGCTGCGACTGCCGCCAGAGGTCGAAAATGCCACAGAGCCATTCGTCAACCCAGGCTTCATTGAGAAACCATGAATTGTCACGAACAAGGTGGGCCAGCATAAAATGCCCGTGGGCGGCCACATCCTGAGGCGACAGGGCGTGATAGCGATCCCCTTCGGTCGGGCGTTGCTCCACATTGGTGTCAAAGGCCAGAACGATGCGCAGTTGATCCGGGTGACGTTCGGACTGCATGACGCGCGCGCGCGCCCAGTTGGACGGCCCGCACTCAAAGCGCTTGCCGCCGTCAGGCCATGCCTGATCAAGGGAGCGCAGAAAGGGAATGGGCAGCCAGTGCCCGTCCCATGCGGTCACGGCGCGGCGGGCTTCAACGCTGTAGTCTTCGTCGCAGGGCTGGCCCGTCAACTGGTCGATAAACCCGTTTTCCGTCTCGGCCAGGCAGCGCAGATAATGGGTATAGCGCCCGTCGGGATCACCCTGATTCTTTTTTTCTTCCCGAAAGTACCGTCGCAGCCGACGGATGGACTCTTCACGCAGTGAAAAGTCCAGAAACTGCGGGCAGCCCCCAGGAATGATGCTTACAGGGGAAAGGTAGCTCGGTATGCCATTCATGCTTATTTCCTTCTGAAGCGGGCGTCCCACTTGTTGTTGCCCGCGCCTTGCTCTCTGCCTTTGCACTGCGTGGTATTTTCGCTGCCGGTGCATTCCACCTTCTGGGGAACGTAGATGCCGCCGCGAGGACATTTGGCCTGTCCGGATTCAAAATTCAGCTTGTTGCCCTGGAAGCGGGCCGAGGCGGGGCCGCTGCACACCTGACCATTGCGCTCACGCACAAAACGGCGGCCGCTGCCCTTTTTGTCAAAGCAGTACTCCGCAATGATGGGCTCATTGGAAGGATGGGAATACAGACCCGTCTCGCTGGTCCAGCAGCCTTCAAGGAAGCTCAAATCGTTCTTCTTGGCCGCGTCCTCGGGAATGGTCAGATCCTCGTTCTTTTTCTTGGGCTTTTCCGGCTCCTTGGGCGGCTCAACTGGCTTGGGCTCGGGCTTTGGCTCCGGCTTTTGCTGCTTGGGCTGTTCCTTGGGCTTTTCGGGCTGCGGCGGAGCCACCGGGGTTTCCCCAAGGAAAGGCTCCACCATTTCTGGTTCCGGCGCAGGTTCTACCGGTTCGGGCTTCTTTTCCTCCACCGGGGGAATCACAGGTTTCACGGGTTTGCACAGTGCGGCCCGTTCCTGAAGCTGGTTCCACAAAAGGGCCAGTTCGTCATCCAAAGAGGCGGCGCGCTGCTCTTCGGCTGCAAGTTTCTGGCGGTCCACCGGCATGCAGCTTGCGGGCAGGGGAGAAGGCAGAAAGCCGAGCGCCGCGCCCAGGAGCCAGAGCAAAAGCAAAAGCAGTAACAGCGGCAGCAGCCAGGGCAGGCAGCCGCCCCGCACAGGGGCAGCAACCGGAATGACAGAGGCTGCAGGTGGCGGAGGCGGGAGCGCCGCGCCAAGGCGTGTCAGATCCTGGGGCAGGGCTCCGGGGCTGCCGGGGGCAAAACCCCAGTTGATCAGTACGGGCTGGCCGTTCACAGACCAGATGTCTTCATCTGAAGGATGCTGCAATGCCTGTTGCAGCAACTGTCCGGAAAGCGCCTGGCGGGCCTGGACATCGGCAGTAAGATTCTGCGCCAGGGCGGCGATGTCACGGGCAAGGGCCGCCGCTTTGAGGCGAAGGGCATTGGCTTCGGTATCCGTAAGGTCTTTGAGGGGAGTCGCCTGACCCTGCCCCTCGGCATACCAGTCTACCGTATTGCCTTCGGCATCGTGTTGCGGTTCGGCCAGCAGGGCGGCGTGTTCCGGCCCCAGTTTTTGCAGTAGAATGGCTTTAAGCTGGGCGTGGCAGTCTGTGGCCAGGATTCCCTGGCTGGCAAGCGCCCGCATGGGCCCGCGCTGGCTTACGGCTATGCGTATGCTCATGGCTTGCCTCCTTGCGCGCCCTTGACCCCGTCAGACGAGGTTTGCGGCTGATCGGAATTTTGCGCGGGCTTTGCCCCATCGGTTTGGACGGCCGGTTGTGATGACCCCTGATCCGGCCCAGACGGCGCAGCCATGGTGACGGGCACTCCGGCTGCCCTCAAAAATTCTGCCAGACTGGCGCTTACAATGGCCAGACTGGACTGCCTGTAGGATTCGTCGTCCAGTTTGATAAAGGTATTGATGCCCACAACCTCGCCCTTGTCGTTAACAAGCGGGCCGCCGCTGTTGCCCTGGGAGACCGTCGCCGTATGGACGATAAGGGCAGGTTTGCGTTCAAGAATGACGCTGACCACGCCGTCGGTGTAAACCACTTCGGGGGCCGCCGCCGCGTTGCCCTTGAGCAGGGCCGAAAACTGGGGGTCGTCGTTGGTCACTGCGCCCGGGAAGCCCCATGCACTGACTCTTTCCGTACGCCAGACGTCATTGGACAGCGTCAGGGGCGTGATGGCTGGCCCGCCTTCAACCGCCAGAACGGCAAAATCACGGCCATTGCTTTGTACGGCTCGCAGAACGCGGGCAGCAAGGGGGGCGCCAGTGGCCTTGTTAACCACAACAGCCTTTTGAGCGGAACCCACCACATGCGCATTGGTTACCACATGCCCCGGCGACACAAAAAACCCGGAACCCATTGAAAGCCCCTCTTCACGCAAGGCCAGCACAAGAACAGTAGCCTGCTCCATAAGGGCGGCAAAGCCTTGCGGCGTCTTTACGGGCTGCGAAGCCTGCGGGCTTGCGGGGGTGGGGCGAGCTGACGGTTCGGAGGCTTCAGGCAAAACGTCGCCAGATCTTGCCGCGCCATCGGCCAGAGGAGGCCATGCAATGCCTGGCGGTGGCGAGACAAGGGGGAGCTTGCGCTGCACTTCGCAAGGTTCTTCTTTAAGAAGCTGGCGCAAGCGAGCGAGAAAATCTTCACGGGCCTGGTTTTGCTTTTGCAACGCGGTGGTTTCGGACGCTATTTGTCCTTTAAGGTTCTCCGCCGCCTGCCATTCTTTCCAGAAAAGCCAGATGGCCAGAAGCAGGAGACCTAAAAAGAACAACAGTCCCCAAAACAGGGGACGGCGATACCAGGGCACTACGGAGGCAGGCAGCGAACCGTTGTGCGTTTCCTGCTCCGGGGCAGCGGGACTGGGCGTTTGACTCATGGTGACTCCGCGGCGTGCAGCCGCAAAAAATGTTCGCGCGCCCTGCCCAAAAAAGGGCAGGGCAACGCGAACGGGCGACTAACCAAGCAGGTTGTTGACGGTTTGTTCGTAGCTGTTCATGCGGGCGTCCACATCGGTGCGCGTAGCTTCAAGTTCTTTGCGTGAGGACTTCCATTCCGATGCTTCTGGACTCAACTTGGCCTGTTTGACAACGGGTTTGGACTTTTTGGAGCCGGATGCGGGTGAAGAGGCAACCGGCTGCTCCTTGGCGGTTTCGCCAGCCAGCACGCGCTCGTATTCACTGTCTTTTTGCGCCATGGCAGCCGACGTGTCCTTAAGAATGAACGCCGTTTCTTCAAGGCCGCTGCGGATTTCATTGTAACGGTCCTGAAGGTCAAAGCGGGTGAGCTGGCCTGCCTTGTACTGATCGACCGCCAGTTTGAACTGCTGGTCATAGCACTTGGTAGCCACTTTAGCGGCGGCTGTAGCGCGGTTCATGCTGGCAGCCTCGGTTCCCATCTGGCGGTTGTATTGCGCCAGATAGTCAGCGTCACGCTGCTTTTCTTGGGATTTGCCGTAGATATTGCCGCCAACAGCGCCAGCGGCGCCACCGGCCACAGCGCCTGCCAGCGCTCCTTCAATCTTGCCTGTGGCCAGCCCGCCGATAAGCGCACCAAGCAGTGCGCCGCCAGCAGCGCCCGCAGCCGTGCTTTTGCCGGTGCTGTTTTCGTCCTGGCGCAGTTGGGCGACAGGCTCATAGCACTGGGGATAATGGTTTACCTTGGTCTTTTGCTCACCGTATCGGCTGGTGCAGCCGGAAAAAAGCAGGCTGCCCGCAAGAAGCAGGATAAGAGGAAGATATACGCGCCGCTGCATGCCCCGGCCTCCTAATTAAAGTTGAAGAACGTAATCACTTCTTTAATTATACTGCAAATTCATGCAAAACAGCAAGTCCCGGCAGGGCATGAGGCTGCGGGGCTGAGTGCATAACCTTAAAAACCTGTGGCCTATGATGTCAAAACTGCAGGGGTATTAGTGGATTTAATCTTTAGCAAAGGTAAAAACCCCCAGAGTATTTAACACGTAAAATGCGCGCGTACGGCAGGCAAAAACCTGCCTACTCGCATTTCGTGGTAAGGATTATCAGGAAAATCCTTAAGCGCAGTCAATGCATTTCATTGTATTCGACACGTAAAAGCAGAAGCTTAATGCGCAGATAAACACGCTTGCGCCTTTATGGCGAACGTCTGTTCACGCAACCGCCAGCGTGGTTTCAGGATAAAATTACGCTGGCGTGGTGGGGGACTGGCGCCAGCATATTTGACAAGGGCCAGGCAGTGGTTAAACATCTCGTTCGGCGCGTTTGGGCTGTGTTGTTTTATACAGTTCGTGAATAGTGCCGACAGACCCGTAGAGGCTGGCGCACTGCCGCCATTTTTTCACCATGCTACCTTGTGAGTCATCATGGCTTTTTCAGCTTCCCGCGATGCCAAAACTACCATTGCCTGCCCCAACTGCGCAGACAAACTTCATATCACACGTACCTGCCATGAAGTGTTCATGCGCTGCCCGTCCTGCAAGGCTGAATTCCCCTTGCAAGGGTATATCAAGCAGGCTGACGATGCCATGGAAAGCTTTTTGGAAAACGTGTACTGCAACAGAATCTGAAATCAGTCTTGCTTCGGGCGTAGAGCGGCAGTCTGCGGGTTGACTCCGGCCACCGCCCTGCCAGCGGCCATGCCGCTGGCCCAGGCCCAATGCAGGTTGTATCCCCCAAGCAGACCGGCCACATCAAGGATTTCTCCCGTAATATACACATTGGGGCAACAGCGGCTGGCCATGGTCTGTGGGTCTACCTCGCTGACGGCTATGCCGCCAAGGCATGCTTCAGCTTTTTTCAGTCCGGCCACGCCTGTGGGCTGTATCCTGTACCTGTGAACAGCCTCTTCCAGTGAAGCGCGCACTGCGCGCGACAGTTCTGCGGCCTTGCGTCGTGCGCTTTCCAGCGGCAACAGGGCGTCAACCAGTCGTTGCGGCAGCAGCCGGGCCAGCAAGGCCCGTGGGGTTTGCCTGCCGGACTCGTGATTGTCCAGAAGCGCCTTGAATTGTTGATTTGGGAGGAAGTCGATGCATACCTCCATTCCCTCTTCCCAGTAGAGGGATGCCTTGAGTGCGGCTGGCCCGCTCAATCCTTCATGGGTGAAAAGAAGATGGTCCTGCCACTGCTGCTCCCCTACGGAGATGCACACCGGCAGGCTGATGCCCGTCAGGGCCGTCAAAGGATGGTTTTGCGGCAGAATGAGCGGGCTCAAGGCCGGACGCGGCGGCACCAGGCTGTGCCCGAGGCTCTGGGCCAGCCTGTACCCCTGACCGCTGCCGCCAACTTGCGGCCACGCAGGGCTGCCCATGGCAAGGACGATGTTTTTTGCCTGCCAGATGCCCGAAGCGGTTTGCACTTCAAACACACCGTCAGCAACAGAGACGGATTCCACAGGATTCTTGCATTCCACGCGGCATCCGCGCTGGCGGCAATCTTCCAGCAGGGCATTGACCAGCCTCTGCGCCGGAACCGTCAAAAAAAGTTGCCCGTGTTCCCGTTCTTCAAACGGCAAATGCCATTGGCGCACAAGGCGCACCATGTGTGCCGGGGTAAAAGACCGCAGGGCAGGGGCGCAAAAACCGCTGTTTGGCTCGCCGCAGCAGCGATAGCTCGCCATGCCAACCTGGCGATTGGTGAAATTGGCCTTGCCGCCCCCGCTGACGGCCAGCTTGCGGCCAGGGGTCGCACCGCGTTCGAGTACGACCACCTTCAGGCCACGCCCGGCAGCTTCTCTGGCGCACATGAGCCCGGAGGCTCCTGCACCCAGGATCAGCACGTCTGTGACGTCCTTGCCAGTGTGACGGCCGCGTCCGCCATGGGCGTGCGGTTGACGCAGGGGGGTGGGAAGCGTGGACGGTGTTTCGCCGCTGAAATTTGACAGCGCTTTTCGGGGAGCGTTATGTAAATGAGTTGTCTGCATGGAGTGAAAATATACAAGTCGGCAAGGTCTGCCAAGGCGTCCTATGGCGCGCCGGGCAGGACGTGCACCAGGCTGACAAGAAAAATGTTCACGGATTGAGAGGATCATGCCCGTACTTGCCACAACCTATGCTTGCCCCTGGTTTATGACCAACCCCCATGTCAACACCATGTGGCCGTCGCTTTTCCGGCCGCAGCCACCGGCTTCACCCAAGGTGTCACGCCAGCGTATAGATACGCCTGACGGTGATTTTCTTGACATTGACCTGCATCCGGCCTCTGACGCGCCTGACCGGAAATTCGGATTGGGCCGGGCCATTGCCATTGTGTCGCATGGTCTTGAAGGCAACAGCCGCCGCAAGTACGTCCTTGGCATGACCGCAGCGTTGCGGGCTTTGGATTTTGACGTGCTGGCCTGGAACATGCGCTCCTGCTCCGGCGAACCCAACCGCACGTCACGTCTGTACCATATGGGGGAAATTGAAGACCTTTCCACGGTTGTGCGCTTTGCCGAGACCTTCAACCGTCCCTTGCTGCTGGCGGGTTTCAGCATGGGGGGCAATCAGATATGCCGCTACCTTGGCGGCGAAGCGGCGTCCTCGCTGGTCAAGGCAGCTGTAGTGGTATCGGTGCCGTGCGATTTGTCCGCTGCCGCGCCGATTATGGATGGTCCTTCCTGCCGTATATATATGTGGCATTTTTTGCGCACGCTGCGCGAAAAAGTGCGTTACAAGGCCGCCCATTTTCCGGGATATCCTTCTGTGGAGGGTCTGGAGTCCATCCGCACCTTTGCCGAGTTCGACAGTCGTTTTACCGCCCCGACATTCGGGTTTTCCTCAGCGGAAGACTATTGGAAAAAAAACACTGTGCTGCCTGACCTGCCGCGCATAAGCGTTCCCACCTATCTTCTGCTGTCTGCGGACGACCCTTTCTGTGCGCCATCCTGTTACCCGTGGGACACGGCGCGTTCAAGCCGACATTTGTTTCTTGAAGTTTCAGCGCATGGCGGGCACGTGGGTTTTGTTCAGGCTGGCGGCATATACTACAGCGAACGGCGCGCGCAGGAATTTGTGCGAGGTCTGGTGGAGCAGGGCATTTTTGACTGAATACCACGGGTATTACCGGGAACCTACTGTGGTGCGCAAGGTGTCCCCGTGCCACACTGAATACCACGGGTATTACCGAAACTTTGTGCTATCCCTTGCCTTTTGCCGCCAGCTTTTTCTTGGTCAGGCCTGTGGCCGTGGCAGTAAAAGGGTCTTCGGGCCAGGGATGGCGCGGGTATCGGCCGCGCATCTCACTGCGCACAGCGGGGTAGCCGTTGCGCCAGAAATGCGCCAGATCGCGCGTGATCTGCAATGGCCGCCCTGCAGGAGAATTCAGGCGCAGGAGCAGGGGCACGCGGCCCTGGGCAATGGTTGGAGTCTCCTTGCTGCCGAACATTTCCTGTAACTTCACGTCCAGTGTAGGGCCGCCTTCCTCTCCATATAGTATGGGTTTTTGCGCGCCTGAAGGAACCTGCCAGTGCGTAGGGGCCAGTGTTTCAAGCTGTCGCCGCAAATGCCCCGGCAGCAGCCCGCGCAGGGCGTCAAAAAATGCGGAAGCCGTCAGGCCCGCCAGCGACGGGCAGCCCCTCAAGGCAGGTGCAAGCCAGTTTTCAAGGTCGTCCAGCAAGGCGGCGTCGTCCATGAGCGGCCAGGGGTCGCCGTCCAATTGACGCAACAGGCTCACGCGCGCTCGCCACTGGCGGCTTTGGTCGTCCCAGGGCAGGCAGTCCAGCCCCTGATCGCGCACGTAGGCGCACAAGGCCGCCGCAACCTGCTCCGGCTTCGGGCGTGGCAGGGGCGTATCCTCAAGCAGCAGTGCGCCCAGCGTTCGCTGATGGCGCGCTGATACCTGGCCTGCGTCATTGACGCGCACTGTGTCCCGCTCAATGATTTGCTGCGCAAAAAGACTGTTGATGGCTTTTGAATCAAGGGCAGCAGCCAGGCGGATGCGGCCGTGCGGCAATGCGCCGTCCACATGTGCAACCGCCAGAAAGTCCTGACGGGCCAGTGTGTCTGTTTGCGAAACAAGGGCCGAACGTCCGTTGCACATGCGGTAGGCAGCCGTGGGAGAGCCTGCGCTGTTCACGGTGTTGAGGCTGCCCGCCTGAAGCATGGCCACCTGCTCCGGCCAGGCAATGGCAACCAGCATACCCGTTGACTCCATATCCGAAAGGGCTGCGGCAAATAATACATCCGTAGCGCCATTCAGGCGATCATCGGGGGCGGCGGACGTGGAGCCGGACTCGCCGGAGGCCGTGTACCGGGTCAGGCGAAGGCTTTGGCGGCGAATGCGCTGGCGAAGCCCTTGCTGTCCACGGTCATCTGTGTCCCGGCGCGCCTCCCGGCTGTCTGTTCGGCGGCTGCCTGGCTGGCGGCACAGCCAATCAAGGCGGCGCGTCAGATCGCAATCCTGTCTGTTGTGAAGAGCGTGCTTCTGGCCGTCAGACGCGGCGGCAGCGGCAAGAGGGTCCCTTTCTTCAAGCAATGCCGCCAGGCAGCATGCTAGGGGGCCGTGCCCGTGCGCTGCGCCCCACAGCAGCATGCGGGCGGTTCGGGGGGCCAGTGGCAGCCTGGCCATGCGTCGGCCCATATCCGTGGGCTTTCCTGCGCAGTCAAGCGCCTCAAGAAATTCGAGGCATTGGCGAGCCACGGCGAGATGCGCCGGGGGCGGCACATCCAGCCATGCCATGGCGGCCGGATCAGAAGCTCCCCATGCTGACAACTGCAGGAGCAGGCCCGTAAGGTCGGCATCCAGTATTTCCGGCCGGATATGCGGGCGCATGCCTTTTTCTTCTTCAACGGGCCACAGGCGGCAGCAGATGCCGGGTTCCGTTCTTCCGGCGCGTCCGGCGCGTTGGGTCGCCCCTGCCAGGGATACACGTTCCGTCACCAGTCTGGACAGACCGCTGGACGGGTCAAAGCGCGACAGCCGGGCCAGCCCCGCATCAACCACCATGCGGACGCCCTCAATGGTCAGCGACGTTTCGGCAATGGAGGTCGCCAGCACCACCTTGCGTTTGTGCGCAGGGGCTGGCGCAATGGCTTCATTCTGGCTGGCGGACGACAGGTTACCGTATAGAGGACAGAGCAGCACATCCGGCGGCAGGCGGTCTTCCAGCAGATTCATGACCTGCCGGATTTCACCCGCGCCTGGCAGAAATGCCAGTAAACTGCCCTTTTCTTCACGCAGCAGCGCAAGAATCACATGGGCCATATGCTGCCACAGGGCAAATGCGCCCGCCAGACCAGCCGCAGCCCCTTCAATCCGTCCTGTTCGGGCGGGCAGGGGGATGTGCCGGATATCCACAGGATATGCACGCGTTTGGCATTGAATTGCCGGACAATGCCCCATCAGGCCGGAAACTGCCTGAACATCAAGCGTGGCGGACATGACCAGAATGCGCAGATCGGGACGCAAAACCGCCTGACTTTCAAGGCAAAGCGCCAATCCCGTATCTGCTGTAAGCGATCGTTCATGAAATTCGTCAAAAATGATGCAGCCAGCCTGCGGCAGTTCGGGATTATTCTGTAGCAGCCGGGTGAGCACGCCTTCAGTGACCACTTCAATGCGCGTATGGCGGCTTACACGGCTCTCATCACGCATGCGCAGCCCCACTGTGCGCCCGATTTCCTCATGAAGAAGAGAAGCCATATACTGCGCAAGAGCACGAGCCGCGACTCTGCGCGGTTCAAGCATGATGATGCTGCGTCCCTCAAGCCATGGCGCGCCAAGAAGCCATAGTGGGACGCGGCTGCTTTTGCCCGCGCCGGGGCTGGCACTGAGAACAAGGTTGCGGCCTGCATCCAGCGCGGCAAGAAGGGCCTGACGCTCTGTATCAAGGGGGCAGGGCGGCAGAACAGTTGCGGAGGCGGCATATGCGGTACGTTCAGTCATATGGTGCAGCGTGCTGTATAAGGACGTAAAGTTCAAACAGCTTTTTTACTGGCAATCCTTCTCGCGTCAGTGTATTGACACAGGAAAGGATGACCGGCGGAGAAGAACTCATGGAGTTAAATAAAAGCGGCATTATCGGGCAGAGTACAAGTCTGGCCGAAGTATTTAAAGTTCTGGGCAAGGTTGCGCCCACAGACAGCACCGTGCTTGTAACCGGGGAATCGGGAACAGGCAAGGAGTTGCTGGTGCGCGCCCTGCACTCCAACAGCTGCCGGCATGATAGACCTTTTGTGCCCATCAACTGCGGAGCCATTCCCAAAGAATTGCTGGAAAGCGAGCTTTTCGGGCATGAAAAGGGCGCTTTTACCCATGCGATTCGCTCCCGCCCCGGCCGCTTTGAAGTGGCGGACGGGGGCACCATTTTTCTTGACGAAATAGGCGAGATGGACCTGAGCCTTCAGGTCAAAATTCTGCGCGTACTCCAGGAAAAAGAGATAGAGCGCGTTGGCGGCAGCGGCTGCAAAAAAGTTGACGTGCGCATTGTGGCTGCCACCAACCGTGACCTTGAGGTTGAGGTGGCCGCCGGGCGTTTTCGCGAAGACCTGTACTATCGCCTTAACGTCATTCCCCTGCATTTGCCGCCTTTGCGCGAAAGGGGCGGAGACGTGCTTGTGCTGGCCAAGTATTTTCTGAACTTTTTTTGCTCCAAAAAAAAGCGTCCTACCCTTGTGCTTTCGCCTGATGCGCGCCGGGTGCTGTCTGCGTACACCTGGCCCGGCAATGTGCGCGAGCTTGAAAATTTTATGGAGCGCCTGAGCATTCTTGTGGACGGCGATGTTGTTAGTCCAGATGATTTGCCCAGAAAAATACTTGACCATGTCGGCGATATTGCAGCATTGCCTGAAGTTGAAGAATGCGCCGAGGAAATAGAGACCCCGGTACATGAAGAATCCTGCCCTGCCGCACCCGCTTCAGGCTCCGACGCGTCTGTTGTGGAGAGCGGCGTTCCAGATGCGCACGCTGTTCAGGCAGTTGCGCCGCAAAAGCCCGGGAGTTTCGCCTGGCCCGATCTGGCTGTGCTCGAGGCCCAGGCTCTGAACCTTAAAGATTTTCTTGACGCAGTGGAAAGTCGTCTGATTGATGAAGCGCTGGGACGGGCCGAAGGCGTTAAAAATCAGGCCGCTGAGCTGCTGGGCATAAAGCGCACGACCCTTATTGAAAAGTTGAAGAAACGCAATGCATGACGGCGCATTTTTTGCATAATGCATGGCGGTTCCAGGTACTTCAAACTTTCCGTGAAGTGTACGTGAATAAAAAGATACCCGCTGGCATACGCCAAACTCATCTTCCCTTTTGTGAAGGTTTTGTCGTCAATCTGCGCCGTCTTCTGTGCCGGTTCGGGCGATCTTTTTGTATTTTTCTTCTGGGGGTCGCAAGCGTAGGGCTGAGTCCCTTCAGCGCTCACGCCCTTTCGTGGAGCTGGTCAGCGGCTGAAAATGGCGCTGAAAGGCTGCACCTGCAACTGGATGCCCCGGATCAGATCAACAGTCTTGCCCGTTCGGGCAGCAATTCCTTAACGCTTTACTTGAACTCTGGTGCGCGCTCTACGCCTTCGTTCACGCCTGACGGCCCCATGCCCGCCCAGGGATCGCTGCTCGAAAGCGCCGGTCTGGTTGACGGCCACGTGCGCATTCTGCTTTCTTCCCGCACCGTGCGGCATGCTGTGCACCGCACAGCGCCCGACAAGCTGGATATAGAATTTTTTGCCGCTGGAAAGGGGACATCAGCCCCAACAGGTGAAACCGCCAGCCCGGCAAGGGAAAAAAACTCCCAGGCCGCAGCCGTGGCCCTGCCTTCTGAGCCAGGCGGTTTTGTGCATGACAGGGATGCTTTGGGCGACGGCCGGAGCAAGCCGACTGCCACAGTTTCTGGCATAGCTTCCGGCACAGCTTTCGGCACAATTTCCGAAACACAGGCGTCAGCCTTTGCCACTGCTACTGCAAGCTACCGCTTTGGCGAGGCTGCTTTGGCAAATCCTTCAGACAGTGCTGCGGATGGCCTTGGCGAAACCTTGCGGCACACGCTTGGCCATGAATCGACCCTGCCATTTTCGCAGTTGGCCCCGCTGGCCCGACTGGCCCAACTGGCGCAGTCGGCGCAATCGAGTGAAAAAACGCCTTTAATAAAATCCCCCGCATCCAGTGGTGAAGCATTTTCTGACAGGATTTGGGACTTGCTGGGCTTTTCCCAAGCGCATGCGGCGCAGCAATCCGCTGATCCGACGGCCGCGGCCTCGGCTGGCGCAGCGCCAGCTTCCCTGCAAACGCTTGGAGAGCGGGGGAGAATGGTTGACCGGCAGACGGTGTTCGGCCAGATAAACACCGGGGGGCCGGAAGATTGGCCGGAAGACAAGGCGCTTTCCACTGTGACCGAGGCTCTGGGCAACGCAGAGCCCACCCGCGCCGATCAGGCCCAAGGCGAACCGGGCGCGCCAGCACCGCAAAGCACCAGCGTAACTTCACGGCAAGAAAACGGCACAGCCGGGCCCGCAGACCATAATGAAGCTGCCCATATTTCAGCAGGAGGCAGCCTGCCTTCAGCCAATGGAGCCACCGCGTCAGAGGTTGCGCCAGTTTCCGGAGCGCCAGTTTCCGGAGCGCCAGTTGGACTGGAGAAGGGTGAACAGCAGCAGGGTGAACAGACGCAAAAAAGCGAACAGGCGCAGCCAGGTGCCTCAGGCGGCGCTCCATCGGCAACTTCTGCTGTTTTGCCGCCAGCCACACCCGCTTCAACCGCACCAACTCCATCCGCACCCGTACCCGCACCAACTCCACCCGCTGCGCAGCCCGTGCAAAGCGCTGCGCAGTCCGGCTCTGCCAAACAGGACAGGCCGTCCGGCTCTGGCGGAGTATCCGGTAAGGTAAGCGGGCAAACTCTGGGCCTGCCTTCATCTCAGCATGCGCCCGAAGCTCCCGCCAAAGAGCCGGAAGAGCGCCCCGTCATTTACGTGGATGAACAGGGCAATCCCGTATCCAGGCCCATCAAGCCTGAAGTTGTAATGGAAGAAGCCGAGCGGCTCCTTCGCGAGCGCAAGTATGTCGAGGCTTTGCCGCAGCTTGAAAAGCTCAAAAGTCTCCCCGGAATCAGTCCGGAGATGCTGGAAAAAACACTCTATTACATCAGTGATTGCGCGTGGGCGCGCTATGCGGACAATCCGCTTGCGGGATATGAAGCCATTGTGTCCGCCACCAGTGAGGCAATGAACGCCAACCTGCGGTCTCCACGTGTGCCCGAAGCCCTGCTGCGCCTGGGCCTGGCAAATGTTAACGTTGGCAACCTGGTGGACGCGGGGGGCTACATTGTGGCTCTGCTGCGCCGTTATCCTGACTATCCAGGCGTTGCGCAAGGGTTCACAGCGTTGGGGAAGGCCCAGTTGAAGCGCGGTCTCAATGAGCGCGCAGAGCAGTCTTTTTCCATCGTTTTGGATAAATACCCGGAATCTTCCTATTTGCAGGAAGCTTCCGTGGGACTTGCCGAAGCCTTCAGCAATCAGAAAAAATTTCAGAATGCCCAGCTTATACTTGATTTCATAAGCAAGCGCTGGCCCCGGTACTATATAGACCAACCGTCCTTTTTGCTTTTGCAGGCAGCCACTGACAAGGCTTTGGGCAAAATGCCCGCAGCCCTCAACCTGTACTGGCTTTACTACAATCTTGTGCCCGCCAATTCCGGCAATGACGCTCTTTTACTGGAACTGGGCGATATCTATGCCCGTCAGGGCGTCTGGATCACGGCGGAATTTGTTTACCGCTATGTGGAACGCCAGTATGCCGGGACGTCACCCGCGGCCCTGGCCAGGCTCCGTCTGGCGGAGAAGGGCATTTACGATTCTCCCATTTCCTATGCCCAGATGAGCGCAGTGTTCGCCAAGGCAGGCAGTGGGACATTATGGAAGGTGTACAATGATCTGGCGGCGAGTTCCAAAACCGCGCCAGAGGCTGTCCTGGCCCGCCTCAAAGAGGCCATGTGGCTGTTTTGGGATAAAAAATATACTGAAGCCATGGGCAAGGCCGCCGATTTTATAGACGCCTATCCTGACAACGCCAATGTTCCCGAAGCCCGTGATCTTATCTGGGAAGCTTTTCAGAAAGAACTGGCCAACTCCCTGGCCGAGAATAATTACGGGCGCATCCTTATACTTTGGAACGGCTTTCCACTTGTGCGCGAGCGTTACGGCGCTCCTGATCCGCGCATGCGCTATGTTTTGGCCCAAGGTCTGCTTGAACGCGGAGATGAAGCCGCCGCCTTGGCCCTGCTGACAGATTTTTTGAAAAGCCCTATGGATCCCAACTATGGTGAAGCGGCTTTTACGGAATTTTTCAACCGGTACCTCAAAGCTGGCGCTTGGGATAAGGTGCTTGATCTTGGCAAGCTTGTTTCCACCTGGCCCATGAACAAGCAGTTGCGCAACCAGCTCGACTACGCCATGGCCCTGTCTGCCCAAAATCTCAACCTTACCGGGCCGGCGCTGGCCATGTGGGCGCAGCTGGCAGAAAGGCAGGATATTCCGCTGTATCAACGCGCCTACGCGACGTACTTTTTGGCGCGTGACGCTGAGGAACGAAAGGACATCAAGAACGCGTACGCACTCAACCGCAAGGTTGTTGAGCTTTTTACCCAGTTGCAGGATGAGCGTTCGGACAAGGCTGACCCGCAGCGTATCAAGGATGCCCTGGCTGCGCTTATGGACATCAGCGAAGTGGCCAACCGTGTTCCTGAAGCGCTGGATTGGGTTGAACGCTATAATGTCTACGCGCCACCACAATCGCCGGAATACCCAGGCCTGCGATTCCGTGAGGCGCGGCTCTACCGCAAGCTTGGCGATGCCGCGCGTGCGCAGGCCCTGCTGGAAGACATCGTACGCAACTATCCCGGTTCACCATTTGCCCAGGCAGCCGCCAGTGAACTGCGAACTTTTGAGGTATCACGCGACCTGCAGAATTTTCTGCCTGGCGCAGCCGCTGCGCCACAGGGATCTCCTGCGTCACAAGGCTCCTCTGCGCCGCAGGGCGCTTCCGGCCAATAAGGATTTCTGCGCGCACCAGCGCAACAGATATTTATAGTTTTTCAATTGCACAATTTTGTTATATTTTTTACCTGGACGGGTACTCATGCAGGCGGTTTTTGATCAATTGCATGCGTTGCCTTGTCTGAATCCATGGCATATTGTCGTAATAGATATTGTTATCGCACACCTTGCTATGTAACTCTGACGGGAAATACCGTTGTTGACGGGGGTAAATATGAAAGTATTGCGTCACGTTTGTATGTTGGCGCTTCTGGCGATGCTTCTTGCCGGTTGCAATGCGGCCCTGCAGCGTGGGATGGTTGGGCCTGTTTATGTGTCAACGGCGCGCCCGGCTATCAGTCTGACGGTCAAGGACATGCCCTTGATCGCAGGTGGCCAGGGGCAGTGCAGCCTCACCTGGACAAGCGCTATGGGCGGGCTGCCCGTGTCTGTATGGCTGGCCGCTTACGGTCAGGGCACGCCGCAATCTCCGCTTGCAATTGTGGCGCAGGCGGAACTGCCGCAACGCTGGTACTGGGACAGTGATTCCACGCCGCCTTTCAGCGTGGATCACGCAACCGAGGTAATTGGCGACACCGAATTTTCAGCCAGTACTTTTATTGTAGACAGTTCGCGCGATCCCTTTCCACTTCTGGCCGGGATTAAGCCTGGCATGCCTCCGGTGCGCTGGCTTGTGCGCAGCTTTACTTCCCGGTTCAACTTTAATCTCGGCAAGGTTGTCCTGGAGTATCGCGAACCCCTTCCCGAGCAGATGGCTTTTCTTGACGTGCTGACCATCGCGCAGACCGATCAGTTGAAGGCATTTGAGCAACGTGCCAGAAATACCTTTGCTGTCGGCAGGATACCCGAAAATTTGAACGGACTTGCTGATCCTTACCTGAAAAACATTCTTTGGCAGTTCATGGATCAACGCTTTTTGGGAACTGTATCACAGAACGATACTTTTAAGGTAAACTGATTTATTATTAATAATCAGTCCTCCTTTCTCGAAATCTTCTGGCAACGGCCTTCCAAAACTCATGTTTTGGAAGGCCGTTGCACATTGAATGCCACAAAGTTGTATGAAATTTTCGCCATTACTGCGCCAAAATGGCCAATATATTCGAAATGCCTACATTAATGTTTGTAAAATGATTTTTTAATTACGTATTACTACATTGACGAAATAATAAGCCCTGTGTATGTTCAGGCAATTGGGACTGTGGATTTAACAACTCGATCTGTTTTAAATATAAACGCGCCCCCCACTGTTGCGCGTTTGGCGGATCATAAAGATGACCATAAGGGGTAACTATGGACGACTATTTGAAAGAAGCTCTGGAAATCACCAGGGCGCAGGCCGGTGTGCGGGTGATGAGCGAAGAAGAAATAGCTACTTTCATTCAGAGGGTGGCTCTTGGCATTCGCGCCGTGGCCGAAGGTGAAACTCCGGTTGAAATGGACAGCCTTGAAATGGCCCAAGAGGCCCGTAAGTCTGTCAAGGAAAAGTCCGTTACTTGCCTTGAGTGTGGCAAAAGCTTCAAAATTCTGACCAAACGCCACCTCGCTGGCCACAGCATGAGCACTGCGGAATATCGCGAAAAATGGGGCTTCAAGAAAGATGCTCCGCTGGTCTGCAAGGCCCTTCAGCGTGAACGCCGCAAAAAGATGAAAGATATGAAGCTGTGGGAAAAAAGACGTAAAGTCCAATAATAAACGGGCCCGCCGCGCAGGCGGGCTTTTTTTTCATTTGTGCGAAGCAGCGGTACGTTAACGTGCTTTGTGAAGCGCCAGGTCATGACGTGAACAGACGCGCCTAAGGCTCTACGGACGCAAATCCACCCGTGATGCGCAGGTTTTGCGGATGAAAGCCACATTGCCGGCATTGGCGCGAGCACATACAGTAACGGGCATGAACTGCATTTGGTGACTGTTCATTTTTACGGTTAGAGCAGAGCAACTTTGCGGAGATACATTCTCAAAGTTTAAGGTACGCACACTACGGCGTTTAACCTCGCAAATATGCTGCACCTACGCCTGCATGGCGAGCGTCTGCTCCTGCAGACTCAGAGCAATGTAAATTTACATTGCTCTAATCTGCTTGAAGGGATGCCTGCCATTTGTGATGGTGCATTTTTGAAGCGGCTACGAATCCATTTTCATGAAAACAGAGCAGACGACTCTTGGCGCAGATCTTCTGCACCGGGGTACTTTGTTTTTTATGAAACAGCAGGCGAGGAAGAGTAGCAGCTTCCTGGTTATTTTTTTCAGGTTTCAGGGTCAAGGTATGACTGTAAACTACACAGCGAATACTCCTGCGGAGGCGCTGGAGCTTTTATCGCTTTCAGATGAGCAACTTTTTGCCAGCGCCTCACATCTTCGTACAGCAACATTCGGCAACAAGGTGACGCTTTGTGCCATTATCAACGCACGAAGCGGAAACTGCGGCATGGACTGCAGGTTTTGCTCGCAAAGCAGGCACAACCATACGCCTATTGAAGTGTTTTCCTTGCTGCCTGATGAGGAATTGCGTGCCCGCATCCTTGCGTTGGCTGAACAGCCTGTTGCGCGCATCGGCATTGTGACCAGCGGCGGCGCGTTGAGTGGTGAAGAGTTTGAGCGTCTGGCGGGCGTGCTGCAATCTTTGCCTGAGTCTGCGCGCAAACGTGTTTGCGCGTCGCTCGGCAGACTTGATGCAAGCCAGCTGGCCCTGTTGGCTGACATCGGGCTTGACAGGTATCACCACAATCTTGAAACCTCTCGTGAATTTTATCCAAGCGTCTGCACCACGCAAACCTGGAGCCAGCGCAGCGATACTGTGGCTCGCGTGCAAAAGGCGGGTATGACGGCCTGTACCGGCGGCCTGTTCGGCCTTGGGGAAAGCTGGCATGACCGTATCGATTTCGCTTTCAGCCTTAAAGAAATGGGCGTGAACAACGTACCCATAAATTTTCTGCATCCGCATCCCGAGACGCCTCTTGCCGGGCAGCCGCCGCTTGCAGCAAGTGAAGCCTTGCGTATCATTGCCCTTTTCAGGCACATCCTGCCCAAAGCAACATTGCGCGTGTGCGGCGGCAGGCCCCTGGTGCTTGGCCAGCGGCAGAAAGAACTTTTTCATGCCGGAGCCAACGCGCTCATGACCGGCGACTATCTCACCACACATGGGCGAGGGTTGGCCGATGACCTTGCAATGATAGCCAATCTTGGGTTGGAGGTTGACTGTGTCTCCCATTGCTGAACCGCATATGTACGCGCAGGAAGCACGGCCCCTGCGGGGTATTTTTGTGGCTGGTTCCGGCACGGATGTGGGCAAGACAGTATGCACGGGCGCGTTATTGCGTTGCCTGCGCCAGGAAAACGTGGCCGTGCAGGCGGTCAAGCCTGTGCAGACGGGCGTGCGGGCCGATGATGTTGCGTCGTCTCCCTTGTCTGACGCTTTTGTTTACGCAAAGGCCATGCAGGGCATAAAATCCATGCAAGGGCTGCAACCGTCGGCGGTTCTTCACTGTTTCGAGTTGCCAGCCTCGCCGCATCTTGCTGCCGCCAAAGAAAACAAGCGCCTGAGTTGCCGGAGCCTGCGCGAGGACATTCTTGCCCACTGGCGGGCTGTCCCGGCCAGGGCGCTTTTGCTGGAAGGCGCAGGAGGATTGCGCGTTCCCCTCAATGATGACGAGGACATACTGGATCTGATGTCCATGCTGGGCTTGCCCGTCCTGCTGGCTGGCGGCAACTATCTTGGCGGACTCAATCATATTTTGCTTTCCGTTGAAGCTCTGCGCCATCACGGACTTGTTCTGGCCGGGGTTGCCCTGACCCCCACAGCCGATCCTGCCATGAACTGCCCTGGCGTGGATGTGGCGGGCCTTCTGGCGGACAATGCCCGTATTCTGCGTAAAAAGCTCGAAGGTATGGACTGTGCTGCGCCCGTGGTCGAGCTGCCGCGCCTTGAAAAACTGGATTGGTCCGGCTGGGAAAGGCTGACAGATCTGCTGCGGCCCATAGCGCTGCAAATGGCCCAGCGCTGGTCTGAAAAAGGCCAGGGATCTTTGGAATTTCTGGAACAGGAACGCCTCATACAGCGAGACAGAAAAACGGTCTGGCATCCCTATGCCTCGGCCACGGATGTTCCGCCACTTAACGCCGTCAGCCATACTTTTGCCAACCGCATGGTGCTTGCTGACGGAGAAGAGCTTGTTGACGGCATGTCGTCCTGGTGGGCGGCCATCCACGGGTATAATCATCCGCGCCTGCTTGATGCCCTGCATTCCCAGGCTGGACGCATGCCCCACGTCATGTTCGGCGGCCTCACCCATGAACCGGCCGTGGCCCTGGCTGAGCATTTGCTTGAGTTTATGCCTGATGGTTTGGATCGGGTTTTTTTTGCGGATTCCGGTTCGGTTGCCGTTGAAGTGGCCCTGAAAATGGCCTTGCAATATCAGCAGAGCAGGGGAGAGAGTCAGCGTACCCGTTTTTTGGCCCCACGCGGGGGCTACCATGGCGACACCATCGGGGCCATGTCTGTCTGTGATCCGGTTACAGGCATGCACAGCCTCTTTTCGGGCATACTGCCTCGGCAGCTTTTCATGGAGCGTCCTTCGTGCCGTTTCGACCAGCCCTTTGATCCCGCATGCCTTGATGATGCCCGCCGCATGTTCGCAGAGCATGGCAAGGAGCTTGCCGCCGTTATCCTTGAGCCTGTGGTGCAGGGCGCGGGGGGCATGTGGTTTTACCATCCCGAGTATCTGCGCGAGCTTGTGCGGTTGTGCAGGCAAGCAGACACGCTTTTGATATTTGATGAAATTGCCACAGGCTTTGGCCGCACGGGCAAGATGTTTGCCGCTGAATGGGCCGAAGTGAGCCCTGATATTCTTTGCTGCGGCAAGGGGCTTACCGGGGGTATGCTCACGCTGGCGGCCACTGCCTGCAGCAGGCAGGTTGCGGAAGGTATTTGCCGGGATGACGGCGTTTTTATGCACGGGCCCACCTTTATGGCCAATGCTCTGGCTTGCGCCGTGGCCGGAGCCAGCCTTGACATGCTGGCGTCGGGCGACTGGCGAAAGCAGGTGGACGATATTGAACTTGCGTTGCGCGAGGGATTGGCAGGCTGTCAGGGGCTGCCGGATGTCGTCGATGTGCGGGTGCTCGGGGCCATAGGTGTGGTTGAAATGCGCGATCCGGTGAACACGCGCGCGTTGCAGCATTTTTTTGTGGAGCACGGGGTGTGGTTGCGTCCTTTCAACCACCTCATCTACCTCATGCCGCCGTACGTGACTCCCGTGGAAGATGTGGCACAGTTATGCGCCGCCGTTGAAAAGGCTTTGCACATGGGAGTGTATTTGCTGTGATTTTTCTGCTGGCGTATGTTGCCGTTCTGTTTTTACACGCATGGTTTATGGCGCGCCGCCGCCCTGACAAGGATACCTACTTTGTTAATGGACGGCGCAGTTCCGCTGGTTTGGTGGCCTTGTCCATTGTGGCTTCCTGCGTGGGCGGTTCCGCCACTATGGGCATGGCCGGGCTGGCGTGGCAGGTGGGGGTTCCCGCCATCTGGTGGCTTATGTCGGGCTCCCTCGGGCTGGTTTTGCTGAGCCTTTTTCTGGCCCGCAAGGTACGCCGCAGCGGGGCCATGACCATGCCGGAAATGCTCACCACGTTTTTGGGGGCTCCCAGCCGTTCCCTGGCCTCCGTCATCATCGTAACGGCATGGCTGGCCATTCTTGCGGCGCAGTTCAGCGCATTGGCCACAATCATAGCCCCTCTGGCAAATATTGAAAAAAATACGGCCATGTTCGTGGGGGCGGCTGTGCTGGTGGGGCACACGCTGGCTGGCGGTCAGGCCTCGGTGATGAAAACCGATATCTGGCAGTTCGGCATTTTGCTGCTTTCATTGGCCATAGCGCTTTTGCTGGCGCTTCACCTTGGAGGCGGGCAGGCGCTTTCTGCCGTGCGGCTGGAAGTGTTCAATGCGCAGTTTCCCATTTCAAAGCTGCGCTATTTTCTTCTCATTCTTGGCGGAAGTTATGTGGTCTGCCCTATGCTTTTCGGGCGCATGCTCACGGCCCGTAACGAGCGGGCGGCACGCAACGGCGGGCTTGTGGCAGCGGCAGGGCTTACGCTCACTGCGGCCCTGATTGTGGCTCTTGGCATTGCCTGCCGTGACCTTGTACCCGCCGGAACAGCGCCCGAACAGGTGTTGACCACTGCCTTGCTGACCCACCTGCCATCATGGGCGGCCACACTCATCCTGCTTGGTATTTTCAGCGCCATTTTTTCCGCTGCGGATTCCTGCCTGATCACCGCCGCCTCGGTGTGCAGCAACGACATTTTGCGCAAGCCCGGCGTAAGAACGTGCCGTCTGTGCCTGATCCTGCTTGGAATTATGGGGCTTGTCCTGGCGCTGCCGGGCAAAGGCATTCTTTCCCTGCTGCTTATGGCCAACGATATTTATGTGTGCGGCGTGGTGATTCCTGTTTTTATCGGCATGCTCCTGCACGGCAAGGTGCATTTTCACCCCTGGGGAATGGCGCTGGCCATTGTGGGAGGGGGCGGGCTTGGGCTCACGGCCGCGCTAACCGGCGTCAGCGACTGGAGTTTTGCTGGTCTGGCGTTTTCGCTGGTCATGAGCCTTGCGGCTGCCCGCCGTTTTCCCCGCCCTGCGCGGACGGAGGCATCGGCACAGGCAGACCCCGGAATATAAGCCTTGTGGCCGTGGCGTCGGCCAGTTCCGCTACGTCCATAAGCTTTTCGAGCAACTCAAGAAGGTAAAAACGGTCATTCTCGCAGCCGTCTTTGAAGTCTTGTTCCAGTTGGCCCGAATTTATGTAGGCCTCCAGACTTTCCAGGTCTTTGACAGTCAGCATGAGCACTCCTTGGGGGCTTGTTTCAGTCTGGTCAGGCAACGCTCTGTGAGGTCATCAGCCAGGGTGAGCACTCGCTCAATTTCTTCTTTGGTGATAGAGTCAAAATGAATGCCGGCAGTCACACACACTACGCAGTTGAGTTCATCCGCCAAGCGGCGCGCCATGCGGGCAGCCAGCTTGTCTTCGCGGTGCCCGGGCAGGGCAAGCAGACCATCCATTTTTTTCCCATCTGCAACTTCAGTTGAAGGATGTGGGCTGGCAAGGGCAACAGCACCGATATGGGCCTCGCCGCCGCTGCATATGACCTGCAGGTCTTGCCCCTGACGCACTGCGCGCAGGGTGACGGAAAGTCTGCCGTGTTTTGCGGTCAGGCGCATGTGTTTCCTCTTTACGGGCATCATTCGTGTTTATGGCGTGGTCAACATAGCGCAGGGGGCTGCCCCCCGCAAGCAGCGCAGGGAACCTGTTGTTCGTGTTCTTGTGTTCCAAACACACTTTTTCAGATCAAAGCATGTTTGCGTCTGCAATGTACGCTGGTCTTTGTTAAGCGGGTTAAACTCGAGTGTCGCATTGTTTTTTTGCAAACAATAACGTATCGTGATTTTAATTAAAACAGAAGATGGCCGGGCACGCAGATGAAAAAAAGCGTCTTTTGTCCGTCTTCTTTGGCTTAAAGCTCTTTGTGTCTGATCATAACATTATAAACTTAGAAAACCTTACGTTGGAGATGCCATGACTCTAGATCCCACCAAGCACCCTGATTGGAAAATCGCTCAAGATGCGGAAAGCCGCATGAAAACCATTGAAGCCCTGGCATCCGATCTGGGCCTTGAAGGCCCGGAACTGCTGCCCTACGGGCACTATATGGGCAAGGTTGAGCAACAGGCTGTGCTGCGTCGTCTGGAAAATCGCCCCAATGGCAAATACATCGATGTCACGGCCATCACGCCCACGCCTCTTGGCGAAGGAAAATCCACCACGACCATAGGTCTGGTGCAAGGTCTCGCCCGGCGTGGCCAGCGCTCTTCGGCGGCCATTCGTCAGCCCTCCGGCGGCCCCACCATGGGCATGAAGGGGTCTGCTGCCGGGGGCGGACTGTCGCAGTGCATTCCCCTTACGCCGTATTCCCTCAATTTTACGGGTGACCTCCATGCCGTGGGCGCTGCCCACAACCTGGGCATGACAGCGCTTACCGCCCGCATGCAGCATGAGCGTAATTATGATGACGCCACGCTTGAAAAATTTTCAGGAATGGCCCGTCTGAATATTGACCCCACGCGCGTCAACACGGGCTGGGTTATGGATTTTTGCGTTCAGGCGCTGCGTAATATCATTATTGGCATTGAGGGCGACGGACGCCGCAATGACGGCTTCATGATGCGTTCGCATTTTGATATCACCGTGGCTTCTGAAGTCATGTGCATTCTGTCCATAGCCCGCGACCTTGCCGACTTGCGTGAACGTATGGGGCGTGTGGTCCTTGCGCACGACCGTAACGGCAAGCCTGTGACCACAAGCGATCTCGGCGTTGCCGGCGCCATGACCGCATGGCTTGTGGAAGCGGTGAAGCCCAACCTTATCCAGACCATTGAAGGGCAGCCGGTATTTGTGCATACCGGGCCTTTTGCCAATATCGCCCTTGGGCAGAGTTCGGTCATTGCAGACAGGGTTGCCCTCAAGCTCAGCGATTACCATGTGACCGAATCGGGCTTTGCTTCTGAAATGGGCTATGAAAAATTCTGGAACCTCAAGTGCCACTACAGTGGTCTTACTCCGGATGCTGCCGTGGTCGTGGCCACGGTGCGCGCGCTCAAAAACCATGGCGGCGCGCCGCAGCCCAAGCCCGGTCAGCCCCTGCCCGAGGCTTACACCCGTGAAGATGTGGGGCTTGTTGAGGCTGGCTGCGCCAATCTGCTGCACCATCTTGGCGTTGTTCGCCGCTCTGGTGTGCCCGCAGTGGTCTGCATCAACAAATTCCACACCGATACCAAGGCTGAAGTGGACGCCATTCGCCGCATATGTGAACAGGCCGGAGCCCGCGTAGCCCTGTCCGAACATTGGGAGAAGGGTGGAAACGGGGCGCTTGAACTGGCCGATGCGGTTATGGACGCCTGCAAGGAAAAGAACGAATTCCGCCCGCTGTATGACTGGAAGCAGCCCATAACCGCGCGTATTGAAAGCATCGCGCGGGAGGTTTACGGAGCTGACGGCGTGGAATATGAGTCTCTTGCGACACAGCGCCTCAAGAGCTTGCAGGAGCGCCCGGATGCCGACAATCTTGGCGTGTGCATGGTGAAAACCCAGTACTCCCTGTCTGACAATCCCTCACTCAAGGGTGTGCCCAAAGGCTGGAAGCTGCACGTGCGCGATGTCCTCTTCTTTGGCGGTGCGGGACTTGTGGCCCCTGTAGCTGGCGACATCAGCCTTATGCCGGGCACTGGATCCAAACCTTCTTTCCGAAACATTGATGTTGATGTGGAAACCGGCAAGGTAACTGGCTTGTTCTAGGAAAACGCTGATTTATTTCGTTTGGCGGTGTTGCTCCATTTTTTTTGAAACAGTCGAGGACGGAAGAGACCCTCCTCGTTAAAAAAAGATCGCGTCTTGCCAAAGGAAATAGCTGCGCGTTTCCAGGAGGCTCTTTACTCAGAGCTTCCCTGGCAAAAAGCATAGGCTTTTATTTCATATCTGATCCGCCGTTAGCGTGCGTCTGCCATTTGCACGCTAACGGCGGAATTTTTTTGTCAGAGTGCCACTCGTTTTTGTGGGACATGTTTTCATATGTATGTTTATACGCTTGCATATAAAATTGACATATATGCAGGCAGAGTATAGCGTTGTTCAGTAAGAATTGAATGTTCAGACAAAATTGGGCACGTATGCCACAAAAGCATACGTCTGCAGTGTAGTCGAAGTCTGCTCTGATTGCCGTATCCATGTCTTCTTGCCGCATTTTTGTTTCCATACAACTGTATCCGGCTGTTTTTTGCTCAGGCAAATTCTGAAGAATTTTCTGGCCAGCCGTGAATATTTTGCGTGAAGCAAATCTTCTGTCGGGCTGTCAGTCTGGCTGCCGTGTCGCCAACCCTGCGACAGACAGACTATTTTCACCGTGAAAAGTTTCAGTGGCAGTTCGAGCCTCCGCATGCCGTGAGGCGCACTCAGGACTTCAGCCGTGTGTGCAACAGTGCGGCCTGTTCCCTGCAGTTACTGTGGGCTTCGGCCAAACGCCTGGCACTGTCCGCATTCCTGTGCCACACCATACAGGGTTTCGCCGCGCAATGACCTTGGCAATGACCTTGGCAATGACCGTCGCAATGGCAGTGCCGCTGGTGAGTACACTGGTGAACGCAGTAATGTGTGTGCCTCAAGCCTTGCCATGCATATTTTCAACCCAGGCCCCTCCTTGGAGAAAGCGCACATGATCGCGTATGTTCACGGTTTTAATTCCAGCCCTGAGAGTCATACTTTTGGCATGCTGCGAAAATTTTTTCCTGACGCGCGTGCGCTGGACTATCCTTCAAGCGGCTTTTTTTCCGAAAATCTGGCGCGCCTGCAAAAACAGGCGCGGGATATCCATGACGCCTCATCCCCCGTTGTTCTTGTTGGCGCGTCTCTTGGCGGGTTTTATGCTTCCCAACTGTCGGCGCTACTGCTTTGCAACTGTGTTCTTATCAACCCGGTAGTTCGGCCTGCCCAGTCATTGCGGCAATTTGTAGGGCCAAACACCACTTTTTACGGTGGGCAGCACTGGGAATTCACGCACGAAATGTGCGACAGTTACTCCATCTTTGCCGATGCGCGATCTGCCCCGGTCAAGCGCATGGTGGTTCTGGGGCTGGCCGATACCCTGCTGGACCCCAAAGAGGCACGCGCCTACTGGGAAAATTGCGCATACATTCATGAAACCAACGATGGCCATAGCCTGGCGGCACTGGATGAAACTATCGTGCGCACACTGCGCGACTGGCAATAACGTACATGTTCAGCCGCCTTGTAACACGCGGAGATACCATGCTTCATAAATTCATTGTGTACAGCATTGCAGTGTGCATGCTTATAACAAGCCTTGCTGGTGCTGCTGTTGCAGGCCCGGCATACCGCATTGCCGAGCCCAGTAAGCCTGAATCCGACAGGTGGAAAAGGGCCGACGGTTTTTCCATAAGCTTTGAAATCGATATTGAACGCTGCAAAAAACAGTACGGATCGGACTGGTCGCGTCAGTGCTCCGGCCCGCCTGCCGGTCAGGAAGGCCGCCTGGTGGAAGGTGTGCGTATGACTCCGTCTGTACCTGGGCAATGGCGTTGGGGCTACGGGTCCACCATGTCTTTCCAGCCGGAAAAATCGTTGAGCCCACAGACCACATATACCATCTCTCTTGATAAGGTGCCGTTGCCGTCACGGTTCGAAGTCAACCGTCAGGTTCGCTACACGACGCAGCCGCAGGCCGTACGATTCGGCAAGGAGACCTTCTGGATTGATCCATCCCCCAAGGGGGCGCACGCTGTTTCTGTTCCGGTGTATTTTATGTGGCCGGTCAATCCCCAGAGTATGGAAGGGAACATAAGCCTGCGTCCCAGCGATGCGAAGAGTGGCCTGGCTCTTGGCGCGCCGCGGTTTGTATGGAACGAACGCCGTGATGAGGTCGTGGTTTCTGCCACTGTTACAAGCCTGCCCAGGGATAATGCCGCCGCCGTCATATCCCTTAAGGGACTGCCGGGATTCATTGAAAAAAATAACATGCGCATGGTGAAAGGCTCGGGCGACAAAGGGCAGGCAAGTTCCGAAGCGCTGCTGTATGTCACCGGCCGTGACCGCATTATGAACGTCAAGGATATCAGCGTGCGGGTTGCGTATGATACCGGGCTGGACAAGGAATTTCACCTGGTGGTGAAAACCAGCCTGCGCGTGCTGCCTTCCGAGGTGCTGCGCTACCTGGATGTGGTTCAGTTGCCGCGCACGATAACGCCAGAGGCAGGGCAGGAAGCCAATTGGGCAAAGATGCCCGCCATCAGCACCACGGACATCGCAAATGGCGAAAAACTTCAGCCGAAACTGGTTCAGGCTGCTGATGAGCCCACCGATCAGGTGATACTGCGTGTAAAAGCCGCGAGCGGTCGGGGTTTGCTGGCCGCCGTGAAGCCTGGCCTCACGTCCACAGGCGGGCTTTCACTTTCGGATGTGCGCCGTTTTATCCTTACTGTTCCCGGCATGGGAGCGGAGCTGTCCTTCTTGCAGCCAGGCAATATTCTTGCGCTCAGCGGTGATAAAAAGCTCGATATTTACGCTCTGGGGCTGACGGAAATTGACTGGCGCGCCGAGCGTGTGCGCGAACCCTTTATGGCCCTTTTGGCCAAGGACGGCAGCTTTGAAGAACCGGAAGCGGACTTTACGGTTCTGAGTGATATGGTTCAGGGGCATATCAATGTGCGCAAGAACGAGCGTGGGGATATCCCTGGCCAGGCTTTTTTTGGCGTGCTGGATCTGGCCCCGCTGCTGCAGGGGCAGGGCGGTCTGCGGCACGGTCTTATGCGCATGGTGCTCACAGGGCGCGATGGCGACAAGCAGGTGGCTGAAGCCACGCGCCTGCTGCTGGTCACTGACATGGGGCTCAGTGTCAAAACCGCCTCTGACGGAACAAGGGCGGTGTTTGTGCAGAACATTGCCACAGGCAAACCCGTGTCCAATGCCGAAGTGCGCCTTCTGGGGGCCAATGGTTTGCCAGTATGCAGTGCTGTGACCAATGCACAGGGGCGTGCCGATCTGCCCTCCACGGTTGGACTTGAAAGGGAAAAACGCCCTGTGGCGCTGGTAGCCCTTGCGCCCGCCCAGGGTGGGGGACAGGACATGGCCTGGCTTTCCCTTGACGACAGCGCCCGTACTGTGGATTACAGCAATTTTTCCGTGTCGGGCCGTCATGCCGCCAGCAACGGCCTGAGCGCCTCGGTTTTCAGCCAGCGCGGGTTATACCTGCCTGGGGAAACGCTGCACTTTGGCTGCGTGATACGCAGGTTTGACTGGCAGGCCCTGCCCGAAAACCTGCCGCTGGAAGCCGTGCTGACAAGCCCTGCCGGAACGGAAGTCATGCGCCGTTCCTTTGCTGTTGGCCCGGAAGGGCTTCAAAACTTTACCTGGACCAGTTCCGAAGACGCCGCTGTCGGGCAATACCGCATGGATATCCGCCTCGCTTCGGACAAGCCCGGTTATGGTGGCCCGGTTCTGGGCAGTGTGACCACGCGGGTAGAGGAGTTTCAGCCAGACACCCTGGCCCTTGCCGCCAGTTTTGAATCCAGTGCGCCAAAGGGCTGGATACGTACTGGCGAAAACATGCCTCCCGCAATGGTGCTGGCCCGGCTGGACAATCTTTACGGTGAGCCTGCCGCCAACCACCGCATCCATACCGCCTTTCATGCGCGTAAAGGACTGCTGCGCTTTCCGGGGTATGAAGACTACGCCTTCTATGACGCCCTGTCTGCGAGCGTGCAGGATCAATACATGGATCTGCCCGACGCGTTCACCGACCCCAAGGGACTTGCCAGGCTGGCCTTGCCCCTCGGCAAACTGCAGGGCAGCACCTTTTACGGCACAGTGCTGATTGAGGGCTTTGAACCCACAGGCGGCAGGGCCGTTACGCGGCAGGTGTCAGCCCTGTTTTCACCGCTGGAACTCGCCCTGGGCTACAAGCCCGAGGGGCAGGCCAACAACCTGGACTATGTGCCGCAGAACGCCAAGGCTTCCTTGCGCTTTCTGGCCGTCAACAACGAGCTTGCGCCCACCGCCCTGCGTGACGCCGAGATCGTGTTTTCTGCCCGGCGCTATGTGAACAGTCTTGTGACCGATTCTCGCGGAGAATACCGCTATGACGCCACTCCTGTTGATACGGAGATTACGCGCCAGACTGTCAGTCTTGACGCCAAGGGACTGGTCTGGCCCCTGCCCACAGCCGAAGCGGGAGATTATCTGGTCACAGTGCGCCAGAACAACGGCCATGTGCTGGCTCTTGTTCCGTTTTCCGTTGCGGGCACGCGTCTGGCCGAGCCTTCTGACCTTTCTACCCGCTCCCTGGCCAAGGGCAACCTGCGCCTTAAGCTTGAAAAGGAGCAGTACACCCCCGGCGAGACCATCAAGATGAGCCTTTCCACGCCGTATTCCGGCACAGGGCTCATAACCATTGAAAGGGAAAATGTGCTGACCCACGCGTGGTTCACGGCTCAAGCCGGTGAAAGCGTGCAGGAAATACGCATACCTGAGGGTTTTGAAGGCCGCGGCTACGTTAACGTGTCCTTTGTGCGGTCGCTTGGTTCAGAAGCCATATACATGAATCCCCATTCCTTTGGCGTCGCGCCCTTTACCGCTGGCGTCAGCCAGAGAAATATGGGGCTGAAGCTCAGTGCCCCCGCACGTGTGCTGCCCGGTGAAAAAATCACTGTGCGCGTAAGCTCGCGGGTGCCGGGCAAAGCCCTGCTTTTTGCTGTGGACGAAGGCGTGTTGCAGCTTACAGGCTTTACCACGCCCGATCCTCTGAATGACCTTTTGAACGACAGGGCTCTTGATGTGGCCACCATGCAGGCCTTTGACCTGCTCATGCCCGACCACGCGCGCCTGCAGGGTCGTATCCCCGGCTTTGGCGGCGACATGGCCGGGGCGGGCGGCCGTTTTCTCAATCCCTTCAAGCGGCGGGGCGAGCCTCCTTTTGCCTTCTGGCAGGTACTGGCGGCCGTCAATGCCGATGGGACGGATGTAACCCTTACCATTCCCGAATATGTGAGCGGGCGCATCCGCATAATGGCCGTTGGCAGCAGTGCCGCGCGCGACGGAGCCTCCACGGCCGGTAATGCGCAAACCAGCACCGAAGTGCGTGGAACGCTCATCCTGAAACCTCTTCTGCCCCTTGCTGTCGCACCTGGCGACGAGTTTGACGGAGCATTGGTTGTCGCCAATACCGTAGAGGGCAGCGGCAAGGATGCCAAGGTTGCCATAAAGATGGAGTGCGGCCCCGAGCTGGTGTTCCTGAGCGGCCAGAATCCGCTTCCGCTTGAAATCAATGAAAACGGCGAGGCTGTGGTGCGTTTTCGCATGCGTGCGCAGGACAGCCTTGGTTCAGCGGACGTGCGCTTTACCGCCAATCTGGAAGGCAAGGGCAAGGCCGAGAGCGTTCGCAGCCAGAGCCTTTCTGTGCGTCCTCCTGCGCCGCGTGTGCGCACCGAACAGGTCGTGCCCCTCAAGGACAGCATGAACGTGTCTGTGGACAGAGATATCTATCCGTATGAAGCACAGGGGCAGGCAAGCGTCTCGGCGCTTCCCCTGCTTGGGTTGCGCTCCTTGCTGGACAGGCTGGATACGTACCCTTATGGCTGCACCGAACAGCTCATCAGCCGGGCAATGCCCTATGCCTCCCTGCTGGGCAATCCCGCTTTGCGTGAAAAGGTTCTGCTTGATCCCAAGGCATCGCCAGAAACGCTGACAAAGCGCGGCAATGCCGTCATCAGCGCCGCCCTTGCCACCATACGCAGCAACTTTTCCTACTATGAGGGGGTGAGTCTTTGGCCATCAGCGCCAGCCAGTGATTTTGTGACGGCCTATGCCGGGGACTTTCTGCTTACACTGCGCGAAAGCGGGGTAGCCGTGCCTGACGGTCTGACCCGTAACATCCTTGATGCGCTGGAAAACACCGTGCGCAGTGCCCCGGTGGATATCGACGATGGCCGGGTCAAAGTCTATGGCGCATGGGTTCTTTTACGCGACGGGCGCATAATGACCCAGGAAGTTGAGCGGCTTGAACAATGGTTCAGTGAAAACACCAATGGCTGGGACAGGGAACTTGTGGCGGTGCTTCTGGCAGACTGCTACAAGATGCTGCGCATGGAGCGCCGCGCCCAGCAGCGCATGCCTGTGACGTTTACTGCAGTCACCACCGACAACATGCTGGACGCAGGGGCTGCCAGGGCGCTTCATGCCGCAGTCATACTGCGACATTTTCCAGAGCGGCGCAAAGAGATCAACGTCGCGGGCCTGCTTGATTCCGCATTCAACACCACAGCCACAACTGTCGATATGGGGCTTTTGTCCCGCGCTCTGATACTGCTGGCAGAAAAGAATGCGCCTGCGCCTGTGGGCATTGAGCTGACCTGCACCCGCTATGGTCAGGACTTTGCGCCTGCTGCTGGCAAGGCCGAGATGCTTGGCTCCGTCCTTGAACTGAACGCGCCCGGCTGCCTTGCGTACAGTGTGAAACTGCCCAAGGGCGACTCTGGCTGGAACCTTCACACCGCAACTGAAGGCTTTGAGCGCAAGCCGCTGACTGCCGCTGCCAACGGGCTTGAATTGCAGCGGCGCTATCTCAACAACAGCGGCGAGGCCGTCACCAGCGCCAAGCTTGGCGAGGTGCTCACCGTGGAACTGACCGTGCGCTCTGCCGATGAATACAGCAATGTGGTTATGGTAGACCTGTTGCCCGGCGGTCTGGAGCCTGTGCTCGAAAAAAGCAGCAAAGAAGCCCAGGAGGGGCTTATCCGTCATGAACGTCGTGAAGACCGGGGCATCTTCTTTGTAAATTCCGGTCTTGCCCCGCGTACGTTTACCTACAAGGTACGCGCGGCCACCAGAGGGCGCTTTGTATTGCCTTCGGCAACGGCTGAAGCCATGTACGAGCCTGCCATCAATGCCCGTCTTGGCGGCGGGCAAATGATCGTTGACTAGGCACGGCCATTAAGCAAAAAAGCAGGGCAATGTGCCGGAACCCAAAATCGGCCCGGTCATTGCCCTGCTTTTTCTGTTGGACAGTGCGAAAAAGGGCAATTTTACCCTTAAATTTTTCAGGCAGTTGTATGAAAGACGCCACAAAATATCTTTATCTGACAGCGCAGACACGGTAACCGAAAATACTTATTCTACCAGCATGACAAAAGAAACGGCAACAGAGCCCCAGCAGGGCGAATCCGGCTGTAAAGGATCAGGCAACGCGCTTTCACGGCGTACGTTGTCTGTTTTTCTGCGCAAAAAACGCTGGTGGTTTCTGCTGCCTGTTGCTTTGCTGGCTCTGTTTATGCTCTGGCTGCAACTGGCGCCGTGTCGGCATCCTCTGGAAGGCGTCAGCTTTTCCCGTGTGGTGCGCGACAGCAAGGGCGGGCTTATGCGCCTGAGCCTGTCGAAGGATCAAAAATATCGCGTATACACTCGCCTTGCCGATATTCCTCCGGCAGCGGTGGACGCTGTGCTGCGCTATGAAGACCGCTATTACTGGTACCATCCAGGCGTCAACGCCCTGGCGCTGGCCAGGGCGGGCTACGGACTTCTGACGGGTAAGCGCCTCATGGGGGGATCTACCATCACCATGCAGGTGGCGCGCTTAACTTATGGGCTGGAAACAGGAAAAATCGGAGCCAAGCTGCGCCAGATACTCCTGGCTGTGCAACTGAACTGGAAGTTCAGCAAGGAGGAAATCCTTGAGGCCTATTTCAACCTTGCTCCCTATGGCGGCAATATTGAGGGTCTTGGCGCGGCTGCCATTGTCTATTTTCACAAGACGCCTGAGGAATTGACGCCCGGGGAGAGCATGTCCCTCATGCTGGTGCCGCAAAATCCCGTTCAACGGCGTCCAGCGCAGGATAATCCGCATTTCACAGCAGCGTTGCACAGGCTGGAGGCCGCATGGCATGGGCGCAAAGAACACGCTCCGCTGCGCGTGTTCGGGGTGGGGGATCTGCCTTTTGCCGCACCGCATCTGAGTACGGAACTTTTGCAGCAGCCACAGGGCGACAACCTGTTGCGCACAACCATAGACCCTGCCAGCCAGAAAAAAATAGAACGGCATTTGCGTCTCTTCACGGCCAGGCAGCAGGCCTATGGGCTGACCAACGGCGCAGCGCTGCTGGTGCACTGGCCCAGTATGGAAGTTCGGGCTCTTGCCGGTTCCGCCGACTTTTTCAGCGACGGCATCATGGGGCAGATGGACGGCACCCGCGCACGGCGTTCGCCTGGTTCCACGCTCAAGCCCTTTATCTACGCCCTGGCCCTGGATCAGGGGCTGATCCATCCCCTGACGCTCCTGGCCGATACGCCGCGTAGTTTTTCGGGCTATGATCCAGAAAACTATGACGGTAGCTTTCGCGGCCCCATAGGAGCGGCCAACGCCCTGAGAAGCAGCCGCAACGTGCCCGCCATCGCTCTGGCGGCACGCCTGAAAAATCCAAATTTTTACGGCTTCTTACATAGCGCTGGCGTTGCGTTTTTGTCAGAAGAAAACCATTACGGACTCAGCCTCGTGCTTGGCGGGGCGGAAGTGAGCATGCGCGAATTGGCTGGTCTGTACGCCATGCTGGGCAACAAGGGCGTCTGGCGGTCCTTGCGGTTTTTACATGACACAGGCCGTGAAGATACCGCCTTGCCACTGCTGTCGCCGGAAGCCGCCTTTGTCACCCTTTCCATGCTGGAAGACGGCGATCCGGATCGCCAGGTTCGTTCGCAACGTGGCGCGACGCTGCCGCTTCGCCTTAAAACAGGCACATCCAATGGCTTTCGTGATGCCTGGGCAGTAGGCATGGTGGGGCCCTATGTGCTGGTGGTCTGGCTGGGGAATTTTGACAACAGGCCGAATCCGCTTCTTGTGGGGGCCATCTCGGCGGTGCCGCTGTTTACGCAAATTGCGCGTGAACTGGCTGCCTCCGAACCGATGCAGGACCATTTTGCCGAACCGGCGCACGGTTTGAACGTGGAGCAGATCGAGGTTTGCGCCGCTACGGGCGACCTTGACACTTCGTTGTGCGCGGACGTTGCAAAAACCTGGTTCATTCCCGGTGTTTCGCCTCTTGCGCCATCAGGAGTGTTCCGCTCCATACTTGTGGATAAAACTACCGGACTGCGGGCCTGCATGCCGCAGGAAGGCCGCACGGAAGTGCAGACATGGGAATTCTGGCCCACGGATCTTGCGCAGATGTTTGCCCGTGCTGGCATGCCCAAGCCGGAGCCGCCGCCATTTGCACCCGAATGCGGCGGCAAGGACGTCGCTTCGGGCACTGCCCCGCGAATTGTCCAGCCCAAGGACGGTTTGGTGTACAGGCTGAGTTTGAGTGACAAGGGCAATGAAAAGCTGGCGTTTATTGCTCATGCCGAGGCTGGCGTCAAACACCTGCACTGGTTCGTCAACGGGAGTTATCTTGGCAGCAGGGCGCCGGGCGAAATTCTTTTGTGGCAGGCTGTGCCTGGCGATGCCGAAGTCCGTGTGGTGGATGATGCCGGGCGGGCGAGCCAGAGACGTCTGCACGTCCGCGTCACGCCGTAGCAGGTAGAAAGATCTTTTTTGCGACGAAATATCTGATGTCTTTTAAAATGCCGTGATGCTGGAAGACGCGGTCTATGAAGCCCGGTTCAGAACTGAAAAATCGTTGTGCTATACTAAAACACACTAAGAGTTTTGGGGGGAGGGGGCGTGGGGGAGGAGACCCTTTTGCAAAAGGGTCCCTCCCCCACAAAGCATTTCAAAAAGCATTTTACTGTATCCCCCCAACAAAGCATTATAACAAGCACTTTGGGCGGCGCACAAAGTAGCCGATCATGCCCAGAACGCAGGCTGGCGCAATCCAGCCAAGACCGGCAGAGCTGAAGGGCAGGTGAGGGGTGATCACCAGGGGCAGGCCGTACTCTTCCAGAACGTTGAGGCCGCTGGCGAGAAGGGCTCCAGCCGTGGCGAACCTGAAAATGTTGTCATTGGCGATATGTTTGTCGAAAAGCGAAAGCACAATGACCACAAGAGTGCCAGGGTAGAGAAAGGTAAGGATGGGCGCTGCAAAGGCAATGATGTTGTCCAGGCCGAAATTGGAGACAACCATGCTGAAAAGTCCGGTGCCGATCACAATGGTTCTGTAACTGAGCCGCCCCTTGCTGAACTGGGAGATGAAGGTTCCTGTTGTTCCGATCAGCGCCACAGACGTGGCCATACAGGAAACCGTGACAATGACGGCCAGCAGAACCGTGCTTGCGCGGCCAAAGAGCCTGCCCACCAGGTTGGTGACCAGGGTCCCTTTTTCCATATCCACGGGGTAATAGGTTGAGCCGGTGGCCCCCAGATAGCACAGGCCAAAATAGATGACAAAAAGCAGGGCGCCAGCTACCAGGCTGGCAATGCCCACGGAGAGGGCTTTTTGGCGGCCTGTCTCATACCCCTTGTTTTTCAGGGCGGTAACGATAATCAGGCCGTAGACCAGCGCCGCCATGACATCAAGGGTCTGATAGCCGGAAAGTATGCTGTGCCACGCCACATTGTCATCGCGCACCACATCGCTGACGGGGCCAATGGGCATGTACAGGGCGGCCGCCACAATAAGCAGAAAACCGCCGATCTTGATGGGAGAAAGGTAACGGGCAATGACGTCTACCATGTTGGATTCCCTGAATGCCAGCATGGTGGATATGCCAAAAAAAGCCAGTGAATAAATGACCTTGGCGGAGCTTATACCCTTGGAGGAATACCCCAGGGGTGAAAAGGAGATGGCAAAGGCTGTGGCCCCGGTACGGGGTATGGCAAGCAGGGGGCCAATGCAAAGGATGATGGCGCACATCATGAGCATTGCCGCCGTGCTTCCAAGGCGGTGCATGATGCCTTCTTTTTTGTCAATGCAGGAAGAAGCCAGCATGGCGTAAATGGCCAGAAAGGCCAGCCCCACATCCGCCATGTAGTAACAGAGAAATCCCAGAAACCATTCCGGCCCTGCCGTCAACCCTATGTATGGGGGGAAGACCACGTTGCCTGCGCCAAAGAGCATTGAAAACAGCGCTGCACCGACAATTATGGAGTCACGGACAAGAGATGGCTTCATTCTAAGTACTCACAGGCTATGCCAAATGGCGCGCGTGGGGCAGGCGCACTTCTGGACGCGGGTTACGGGTTTGAGCACGAGCTCCTTGCGACTGCTCTGGCGGCTGCGCGAGCAGCGTTCGCCGCGACAGTATATGCGTGGTTAGCCCGCGTTTTGAGCGCCCATGGAGCGGCGTTGCGAGGCTGGGAAAGGGCAGAGCCAGAGATAGCAGAAGTCGCAGCGTCATGCCAGCGTTCATTTTATGAAGCAGATTCCCCAGCGCACATTTATGGCGTAAAAAAGCGCCCGCAGCGTTGCCTAAAACGGCTCTGCGGGCGCTATACACGCTTTCGGTTGCCAGGTTGTTATGAACCGGCGTTGGGCGCGGGCCAGAACGTGGAAGCCTTGCGCCCCTCATGGTCCAAGGCCCATCCTGTGAACCAGCCCACCAGCGAACAAGCCAGGCCCACAAAGAAGGGCGGAATAAGCGCAGCCTGCATCCCCAAAACAGGAGTGGGGGAGACGGCCTTGTTAGCCAGCAGATACCAGAGCAGACAAGAGGTAAAGCCGAAACCGCAACTCATGCACGCGGCAAGGGAACTGCGTTTGCCAAAACGCACCAGCGCCAAATAACTGATAAGCACGGTCGAGCCTACTATGCTCCAACTGGTGGTACACAAAAGAGCAATAAGCTGGCCCTTGATCTGGGCGCTGCCGCCGGAAACCAAAACACAAAAGACAATGCCCAGAAACCAGGAAAATCTGGAGGCTGGTTTGCCGGGCAGGTCTTCTGCAATGGCTGACACTGCGATATGAAAAAGCGCGGTAGACGTCGACAGTGAGGCGGACACAATCGCCAGAACAAAAACCTGAAGCCCGGCGTTGGGCAGAAGCATTTTTACAAGATGAGGAATAACCTCGTCGGCCGAGGCAATTTCCGGCAGGATTATGCGTGAAAGGGCCGCCACAAAATAGGTTCCGCCCACAAGTACGGTAAGCACGAGCATGGCCAGCGGGACGATGCGTTTAATCTGGCGCGGGGAATGGAGCGCAAAGTGTCGCTGCATCATCTGGGGTTGCGACCACACCGCCACAGATGTGACCATGACAAGAGAAAGAACAAACCAGCCCTGTTCACCTATGGAAAGCGCGAGGAAACCTTCATTGGCGCGTGCCGTGGGAGCAATTTTGGCCAGTTGCGCAATGCCTTCAATGGGGCCGCCCACCCTGTAGAGCACTGCCGATATAAGCAGGACAATGCCCACCAGCACGACAATACCCTGCATGGCTTCGGTGTAGAGAACCCCGCGCAACCCGCCAATAAAAACCACAACGCCAACAACCGCAGCCGCAATCCAGACCAATATCCATACGGGGATGGGCAATATCTGGGCAAGCATGAGCGCCGCCCCTTTGATAACCGCCGAAGCGTAGACGCTAAGAAAAATGGCGAATATCAGCGCAAGGGCCTTGCCGAGCATGGGGCTTTTGTGTCCCTTGGCAATAAGTTGCGTGGGCGTCCTGGCTTGCAGGTTGCGTTGACAGATTTTGGTAGGCCACGCCAGATAACGGTACACGAACCATATTCCAAGCCATACGTTGCCGGCAGCCACCAACAGCATCTGCAAGCCGTACATATATGAAAGTCCGCCGAAGCCCACCAGGGCAACGGCGGAAATGTAGGTCGCCACATAGGCCAAAGCCAGAATGACGAAACCCACACGGCCTGAAGCCATGGCATCATGCCCTTGGCCCTTGCGCGCGAGCCAGATGAAGACCGCGATGTAACCGAACCAGATGAGAGCGTCGCCCAGCATGTCTATCCCCTTTGCGTCTGGCGCACCAGGTTGATGAGCGCCAGAAAAAAGGAGCCGACCAGTAACGCAATTGCGATGAGTACTGGGGTGTCTATCAACTGTAGCGTTGAAATCAGGTCCATGAGCCCTCCGGCAGATAAAAAGCGCAGAATCAAAAAAGCCGCCGACCCCTGTGGTCGGCGGCTATGTTGCCTGAATCAGCAAAACGGCCATAACTCCGCATCCGGGGGTCAGTGTATGACTCCGGCAAAATAATATCGAAAGTCGCGGATGGCGCTTAGTAGTTTCATAACTGAGATCTACATTTTCTTCATGCTACTGTCAATAAAACCATGCCGTGGCATGTGGCAGTACCAGGCTCAGGCTTTTATGGATCTGGCCACGAAATCAAGCACATCCTTGTACAGGGAGGGCATGGCATAAGGGGTAAGCACTCGGGTACGGTTGGCGCCGACCATCAAGGAAATGATCACCTGCGCTGTGGAGTTGCTGTCAACCGTAACCAGGCTGCCATCCTCGATGCCGCGCACAATGACTTTTTCCAGTTCCTGATGCACCTGAGAGAACATGGAATCCATGATGTCGCGGTCAGTCTTGGTTTTCATGTCGCTGTAGGGTGAACAGCGCACAAGAACCAGCCAGTTGGAGTCCTTGTCGATGGAAAAGTCAAGATAGGCCTTGCAAAAACGCATGACGCCATCAAAGCCCGAATCGGCTTCGGCCGTGGCCTGGCGTAGCCTTTTTAGAAAATGCTCCAGTACATCCAGCCCACAGGCCAGAAAGAGCTTTTCTTTATTGCCGTAATGATGCGTTAACAAGCCTAACGCAACTCCGGCCTTGTCTGAAATCTTTTTGAATGTGGTTTCTACATAGCCACATTCTCCAAACAAATCCTTGGCCGCTTGAAGTAATGATTCTTTTTTACTTTTATTCATCATAGTTTTCGCAGGCACGGTTGGATGGTCATTCAGCAATTTTACTGCTACTTTATTAAGTTAGCTGCAAATGTGCGTAAAGTCAATACTGAATTGAGCGTCCTGCCGTCCTGCGGCCGTTGTGCGTGCTCAGCTGCGCTTGCTGCGCCGGAAGGCGTTTTGCGCGTAGTCACCCAACCGTTCGAGCCTTCTGTCCACAAGGTCATACAGGCTGCCGCGTGAGAAGCCGCCATTTTTCAGGCGACGTCCGGCAGCGATGCCAGTAAGCAGCAACAGGGCTTCTTCAATACGGCGCACGGCATAAATGCTGAACTGTTTATTTTCGACAGCCTTGAGCACTTCGGGTGAAAGCATGAGGTGGTCAACATTATCATGGGGTATGATGACGCCCTGCGTGCCCGTAAGACCATGGCGCGCGCAAACCTTGTAAAAGCCTTCAATTTTTCGGGTGACGCCGCCCACGGCCATTATTTGCCCCGAATGGCTGACCGCGCCTGTAAAGGCCAGGTCAAGGCGCACCGGCACCTCGGCCAGCGCCGAGAGCAGGGCGACAAGTTCCGCACCTGAAGCCGAATCGCCTTCGATGCCAGCGTAGCTTTGTTCAAAGTACAGCGAGCCGGAAAGGACAAGAGGCTTTTTGCGGGCAAAAAGGTCAGTCAGATAACTTTTAAGAATCATCATGGCCTTTGTGTGGATAGGCCCGCCCAACTCTGCCTCGCGCTCGAGGTCAATAATGCCCTCGTGCCCCACGCCCACAGTGCAGGAAATGCAATGGGGCAGGCCAAATTCAAAGTCTCCGTGCAGGGTGACTGAAAGGCCGTTGACCTGCCCAATGGCGGAACCGGAGGTACGAACCTTGATCATCTCGCGGTCGTATTCCTCCATAAAGATTTCTTCCACCAGGTTGGCGCGGTACGTGCGCGCCGTATAGGCTTCCTCCAGAATGGGCGCGGTGATGATCTCCACTCCGCGCATGTTGGCGAGGGCAGAGGCTTCAATCATCAGTTCCCGCAGCAGGGGAAACCTGAGCGAAAGGCGGCACTGGTCTTCACACAGGTGAGAACCCAGATCCACAAGCCAGGCAAGGGCTGTGCGGTCAAAGGGCGGCAGTTCACAACCCTGAATGATATGCGCCATATGGCCAAGATAGTGGCGGATGTTGGTAGCATTGCGTTCCGCTTCGTCGGCGATATGGGCTTTGATGCGAAAAAGCTTGGGAAAGCGGTCATCGTTGACAAGCAGCCCCTCGTACAGCTCTTCGCCACCAATGAGCACAACTTTGAGATCCAGAGGCAGCGAGTCGGGGGTCAGGCCCTTGGTACGGATGGCGGTATCGGGGGCTTCGCCCGAATCTTCAATACGGGCCTGATTGGAGCGCAGCGCGCGCAACAGCCCTTCCCAGGCTGTGGGATGCTGCAACAGGTCTTCCACATGGAGCACAAGAAAACCGCCGTTGGCTTTATGCAGGCTTCCCGCGCGGATGAGCGTAAAGTCTGTCACCAGCGCGCCCATCTCCGATTCCCTTTCAATGCAGCCCAGCAGGTTCACGGCAGTGGGGTGATCGTCCACCACAATGGGCGCGCCCTGTTGCTCGCTGTTGTCAACGAGAAGATTGACGGCATAGCGGTACAGCACACTGTCCGCACCCGACGCGCCATGGACTTCAATGCCAAGTGAGGGCGGCACGCCGTCTCTCTGCAAAAAGGCATCGGTATTCTTCAGCATGTCTTCGCGCAGGCTGGCAAAATAGCCGGTCAGACCTTCGCAGGCGCATGCCTTGAGGGTGCGCTGCTCAAGAGGGGCAAGCAGAGCGTTAAGCACCTGCCCCATGGCCTCGCGCTCCAGCCCGCGTTCGTCGTCCTGAAAGCTCTCTTCAGCCTTGTTCAACTGACGCATGAAGCCAGCCATGGACTGCACCAGATTGTCGCCCCGGCTCTTGAGCTTTAAGCGTATTGCGCTGTCAAGATTGTCGAACTCCTCTTCATTGAGGCGCTTGCCCTCAACCAGGGGAAAAAGGGTCAGCCCGCCGTTCTCATCCATGTCAAGGTTGAAGCCCTTGTCCACGGCAACGGAGTTCATTTTGCGCAAAAGCCCCATGCGTGCTGTCTGAAACTTGTCCACAAGTTTGGCGCGGCGCTTCATATAGGCGCTGGCTTCAAAGCGGCGGGGCAGTTCCTTGACTATGGCGTCTACAAGTTCCTTAAGGCTTTGCTTGAGCTTTTTGCCTTGCCCCGCAGGCAGGGCGAAAAGCAACGGCCTGTCAGGGTCGGCGAAATTGTGCACGTAAATAATATCCGGCGGCGTGGGCGCTTTGCGCGCCTGTGGCCGCAGGTAGTTGAGCAGCATGTACGTGCGCCCGAGATCTGTTTCGCCGGAGAGATATACATGGTAGCCGCGAGCCCTGATTTGCAAAGCAAGGTCCAGAGCCTGCATGGCGCGCGGCTGGAAGGGGTTTTTCCGGCCATTGCGCTGGGGAGGAATACCCCGGCTGTCGTCCCAGGGGATACGGGCCGGGTCCAGCGTGGCATGCAGCCTGGAGCCGGGCAAAGGTGAGATTTTAGACATATTTATCTGATATACCTATGACTGTCGGTAAAGTTTTTCAAGAATGGCTCGGCCGCCCTGGTCAAGAATCTCACTGGCAAGCTCAAGACCCCATTGGCGGGCCTGAGAAGTATGGCCCTGCTTTTGCGCCCTGAGGATGCGGCTTCCGTCCACTTCGGCCACCAGCCCCTCCAGGCAGAGCGTGTCATCATCAAGCAGACGCGCGTGCCCGGCTATGGGCACCTGGCATCCGCCTTCAAGCCCGGCCAGAAAACCCCGTTCAGCTTCGACGCATACACGGGTGGGGGTGTCTTCCAGTTGCGCCAGAAGAGCAAAAAGTTCGTAATCGTCCTCACGGCATTCAATGCCCAGAGCGCCCTGACCAACGGCAGGAAGAAAAACCTGCGGGTCAAGTGAATGCATGCAGGGGGCAGTCAGCTCCAGCCGGTTCAGACCGGCGGAAGCCAGAACAATGGCATCGTACACGCCGTCCCGCAGCTTACGCAGGCGCGTGTCAACATTGCCGCGCAGGCTCTCGATGCGCAGATCTGGTCTCTGGGCCAGAAGCTGTGCCTGCCGGCGCAGGCTGCTGGTGCCGACGCAGGCATTTTGCGGCAATGCGGCCACAGAATCGTACTGGCAGGAAAGCAGGCAATCGGTGGGATTTTCGCGCGGGGGAACGCAGCCAAGCAGAAGCCCCTGGGGCAGCTCCATGGGCACGTCCTTCATGCTGTGCACGGCAAGGTCAGCCTCGCCGTTGAGCAGGGCCTCTTCGATTTCCTTTACAAAAAGGCCCTTGCCGCCCACCTTGGCCAAAGGAACATCAAGGATGATGTCACCCTTGGTCTTGATGACGTTCAACTGAATCTCAAGCTCTGGCGCAATGGCCTGAAGGCAGCTTTTGATATGTTCAGCCTGCCAGAGGGCCAGGCGGCTGCCGCGTGTGGCGATGGTAAGGGTGCTGCGCATGCCTTTCACCTAATGGCCACAGCTTGCACAGTTGCCGCCGGAACAGCCAGCGCAGCCGCCGCCACTGCCAGAAGATGGCGCGTACTCGCCGCCATGAGCGCCGCCGCCGTGATGGGCGCAGCAAGACATGAGCTTATGCGTTGCGTCGGAGCCACAATACGGGCAAACCGGAGCCGCATCTCCGTACACCAGTTCTTCAAATTTTCGGTCGCATTTTTCGCAACTGTACTCAAAGATGGGCATGATCAATCCTCTTTTACAGTATCCGCGTGTAGATAGGGCGTAAGGGCCGCCACATTTTCAAAAAGATAATGGTCTGTAAGCTGGCATAGCAGATGCCCGGCCGTAATATGAATTTCCTGAATCAGTGGCGTATGTGAACTGGGCACATCCAGCAGCATGTGGCACAAGGGGGCCATTTTTCCTCCGCCGCGGCCAGTGAGTCCGAGGGTGCGCATGCCTGCGCTCCGCGCGGCCTCAAGAGCCGCCACCACGTTAGGGCTGTTGCCAGAGGTGGAGATGCCCACCAGAATATCGCCCTTGCGGCCCAATGCCTCTACCTGACGGGAAAAAACCTGTCTGAAATCCAGGTCATTGCCTATGGCCGTGAGCGCGGACGTATCTGTCGTGAGCGCAATGGCGGGCAGGGCGGGCCTGTCAATCAGGAAACGGTTTACAAATTCTGCGGCCAGATGTTGGGCGTCAGCCGCGCTTCCACCGTTGCCACAAAGCAAAATTTTTCCGCCCTTGGCCAGGCAGACCGCAAACTGCAGCGCCGTGTCGCGTAGATTGACCGCCTGATCAGAAAAAAAGCTTTCTCTGAGCCTGGCGCCATCGCGTGCATGGGCGGCAATGATGTCAAGTGCGTTGTCATTCATGGTGCTACGGCCTGTTGGGTTTGTGGCGTGGAAGACTCTGTTCATATGATAAAGCGCCTGCCCTGACAAGCAAGGTGCGGGCTTGCGATAAAAGCCTTGATAACGTAAATTGTTGACTTATGCAAAATCAACACAAATGCCACGTCCTTTTGGTTTGCAAGGCCCGCCATGAACGCGCTGCAGAATTGGGCGAAGAAATTGGCGCATGGCTGAAAACACAGGGACATCGGGCGGATGTTGTGGAGGCCGGGCCAGCGTCTTCTCTCTATGCTGCCGATGATCTTGATTTTGTGGTGGTGCTTGGCGGCGACGGCACCATGCTCGGGGTTGCGCGACGGCTTGTGGGCCGCAATGTGCCTGTGTTGGGCATCAATTTTGGCCGCGTGGGTTTTCTCACTGACGCCCAGCCGGAAAACTGGCGTGAAAAGCTCGAAGAGTGCCTGCAAGGCCATGAGCGCGTGCGCTCCTGCATGGCGTTGCGCTGGTTCCTCAGTCGCGACGGCAGGGCACTTGCCGAAGGCGCGGCCATCAACGATGTTGTTGTGAGCCGCGGCTCCCTGTCGCGCCTGGTCTGTCTTGATATCTGGGCTGACGGGCAGCACATGGGTTCCCTGCGTAGTGACGGCGTCATTTTGTGTACCCCCGTCGGCAGTTCCGGCTACAGCGTCTCGGCGGGCGGTGCGCTTCTGTATCCTTCAATGGATGCCATCGGCTTCACGCCGGTCTGTCCTTTCCTCAATACCATATCTCCCATGGTCTTTCCCGGTAACACGGATATCCAGCTCCAGGTGTTGCGCGGTTCCACCGACTGTTACCTGACGGTGGACGGGCAAGAGGGGCAGAAGCTTGAAAAGGGCGACGTGTTGCGCGTTTCGGGCTGGTCTGGCGCCGTGCAATTTCTCGGTGAAGGGGCCTCGTTTTTTGAACGTCTGCGCAGTCGCGGTTTTGTCTTACAGGGGTTGGCGGGCAGCAGCGTGGGGGAAAATCAATGAATAAAGGGCTTGTCCCCATGAAGGTCCGGGATATCCGTCTGGGGAACGATGTCCGCTTTGACGCATGGCTGTACAGCATGCTGATGGACAACAATATTGCGTACCGCATGAACCCTGACCTCATCGCGAGCCCGGAACAGATGTCCTTCATGGTGCACCTTGCCCCTGATCAGGTGTATCTGCCGTGCTCGGACGCCACGTTTTCCATGCTGTGCGCCCAAAACCCCTCTGTGGAACTGCGCAATCAATACAACCGCTCCTGGCGCATCATCATGCGGCTGGTACGCTCGTTTGTGCCCGACAAGGCGCAGCGCAGACGTATTTTGCAGTTTTGCCGCTATCGGTTTTCGCAGTACATAGCGCAGCATACTCTTATTCCATCGAGGCTGGTCAAAAGGATGACCGGTCTTGTGCTGGCGCAGGGGCACATGCTGGACGATCCGTGGGAATACAGGCGGCGGGAATCAACGGCGCAACAGCTTGAAATGCTGGCCTTGCCGGAGATTATGGCCAATCTTGAAGCCATGCCCAAGGGGCCGCCGCCATCCGGCATCTCTGAAGCGCGCCGCAGCATGGACTATGCGGAAGTGACACGCCTGCTCTGTCTTTCGGCCTTGTCGCGCGACTGGATTGAAAATACCCCTTCCAGCGAAGAAATACGCAAGGCCATGGATGAGGCGTATGCTGCCTGCGAAAGTCTGCGTCTCTATTTTGAGGCCAGCGCCGGGCGATCCGGCACCGTGCTTTTTCTCTGCGACGCTGATGGGGGCACCCTTTTTGACCTTGTGATGGTCCAAAGCCTTATCCGCATGGGTCATAGGGTTATTTTTGCCGTCAAATCGGGGTTTTATTTTTATGCGCCCACTCTGGAAGATGTGGAAACCGACCCGTCACTCAAGCCATGGCTGCGCGGAGGCATTGTTCTGCGTCAGGACAAGCTGAGCAAGAATGACCTGCTGCGCCATTTGCGGGAACATCGCCTTGTGGTGATCGGCGACGGCACGCGCGAAAGGCTCAACCTGTACCGCACCTCCGTGACGTTTTCCCGCGCCTGGAAAGAGGCAGACCTTATCCTTGGCAAAGGCTGGCGTGCCGCCGATACGCTGCTTGGCACCAGCCAGGAATTCACGCGCGACATCGTCTGCTACTGGCGTGACGGCAACGGTTTTCACATCAAACTGCGCAAACACGCCCGGGAGGCCCGCAAATTCAGCGAAGAAGCCATTGCCACCCAGGCGGAAAACATCATCGCCAGCATGCGCGAGGCCAAAGACCAGGGGCGGCCCGTTATGTTCTACAGCTGCGTCATTGGCAGCATCCCCGGTGAAACCTCCACCGCAATCAGCCTGGTACATGCCTTTGTGGACAATTTGCGCAAAAAAATGGATAATATCCTGATAATCAACCCCGCTGAGCACTTTATCGAAGGCATGGACGGGGATGACCTCATGTACATGTGGGAACGCGTGCAACGCAGCGGTCTCATTGATGTATGGCGCTTTCAAACATTTGAAGATATTGAGGAAAGCTTTGCACTTCTGGGGCGTAAGGTGCCCCCGCAGTGGTCCGGCAAGGATTCTACCTACTCCACCGGCTGCACCAAGGAAATGCGCATCGCTCTGGATGTGCAAGGCAAAAACCGCGAAATGCAGATCATTGGCCCCGAAGCCAGGCTTTTCTTCCGCAGGGGAGAGTATGGCGTGGGCAAGTACTTTGACGCAAGCATTCCTCATCAGAGCTGATCACCTAAGAGGGAGTAAGTTGACTTATGGCCGCTTATGAAGCCGTTATTGGCCTGGAAGTGCATGTGCAACTGGCCACGGCATCCAAACTGTTCTGTTCCTGCCCGACCACGTTTGGCCAACCGCCGAACTCCAATGTCTGTGAAGTCTGCTCCGGCATGCCTGGCTCTTTGCCTGTACCCAACAAGCAGGCCATACACTTTGCCGCTCTGGTGGGGTTGGCCACGGACTGCACCATAAATTCGCGGTCCGTCTTTGCCCGTAAAAACTATTTTTATCCCGACCTGCCCGCTGGGTACCAGATTTCCCAATTTGAACTGCCTATCTGCGAGCACGGCCATCTGGATATCACCGTTGACGGCGTGACCAAGCGTGTGGGCATCACCCGCATCCATATGGAAAACGATGCGGGCAAGAACATTCACGCGCAAGGTGAAAACGTCAGCTATGTAGATCTCAACAGGGCCGGCACGCCTTTGGTAGAAATCGTTTCCGAGCCGGACATGCGCTCCGCCGCCGAAGCTGTGGCCTACCTCAAGGCGCTGTACAGCATCGTCACCTATCTTGGCGTATGCGACGGCAATATGGAGGAAGGCAGCTTTCGGTGCGATGCCAACGTTTCCTTGCGCCCTGTGGGAGCAGAAGCCTTTGGCACGCGTACGGAACTGAAAAACCTTAATTCCTTCCGCAATGTGCAGCGCGCCATAGAGTATGAAATTGGCCGTCAGCAGGACGTTCTGGATGACGGAGACAAGGTCGTGCAGGAAACCCGTCTCTATGACGCGGTCAAGAACAGCACGGCGTCCATGCGCAGCAAGGAAGAAGCCCACGACTACAGGTATTTTCCGGATCCGGACATTCTGCCTGTGGAAATTTCAGCCGACGAAATGGCCCGCTGGAAGCAGGAACTGCCCGAATTGCCCAAGGCGAGGGCCGCTCGCTTTATGCAGATGACGGACCTGCCCGAGGCCGAGATTGAAGTGCTGGTGCAGAGCCGTGGCCTGGCGGATTTTTTTGAAGCCGCCGCCAAGCTTTATGATGCGCGCAAGGCCGCCAATTTTGTGCTTGGCCCCTTGCTGCGGGAATGCCACGCCCGTGGCCTCAGCGTCGCAGACCCGGCCCAATGGGCCATGAAGCCCGAAGCCCTTGCCGAACTGGCGCGTATTGTGGATCAAGGGCTTATCAGCGCCAAAATCGCCAGCGATATTTTTGGCGATATCTTTGAAAGCGGAACCATGCCCGAAGCCTATGTGAAGGAAAAGGGGCTGGTGCAAATTTCCGACACATCCGCCATTGAACAAGCCGTGGATGCCGTCATTGCCGCCAATCCCTCTGAAGTGGAAGCGTTCAAGGGCGGCAAGACCAAACTCATAAGTTTCTTTGTGGGCCAGATCATGCGCGCCACCAAGGGCAAGGCCAATCCCGCCCTTGTGAACGAACTGCTGGCGAAAAAACTGCAGTAGAGCATGTCACGGTGAAATGTTTGTGGGAGAAATGCTTTGTGGGGGAAATGCTTTGTGGGGGAGGGACCCTTTTGCAAAAGGGTCTCCTCCACCACGCCCCCACCCCCTAAAACTCTTATTGTGTGTTAGTTAATACACGGTTTTCAGGTTTGGAGCGGAGCAGATATGCCTGAAGCCTCTCCCCCTTTTCAACGACACAATGCTCAGGCTATCTGTGTTCGTGCTTTGTCACGACAAAACAAGGCCCCTTGCGTGCAAGGGGCCTTGTTTTATGCTTTCAAAGATGTTCTGGAGCGATGTTACGTAAACGTGCTCAGGCACGCTGGCTGCTATTTCACGCCAGTGGCTGCCGCCTCATCAACAACCCACACAAGATCGCCAAAGCCGGGCCGCACCATTTGTGCGGGCAAGGTGGGCGGGGCCAGCAGGTCAAGAGCGCGTGAAAGGACAGCGTGCTTTTCCGCCCCGGTCACAAGAAACATGCAGCACCGGGCATTGTTGATAACCGGGAGCGTCAATGTGAGCCGATCTGCCTTGCGTTCGGGCACATACTGGTCAATGACGAGACGTTTCTTTTCGGCCAGGGCCGGAGAATTGGGAAAAATGGAGCCAGTATGTCCGTCTTCGCCCATGCCCAGCAGCATAAAGTCAAAGCGGGGCATCTCCTGCGGGCCAAGATCGAATTCTGCGCGAAGCTGATTTTCATACTTGGCGGCAGCCTCGACAGGGTCTTCCTCACCGCGCATGCGATAAAAGTGCGTGGCGGGAACATAGCTCAACAATTCCTTACGGGCCAGGCCGTAATTGCTGTCGGCATGTTCAGGCCCGACACAGCGTTCATCCACCCAGAAAATACTCATTTTATCCCACGGCAGCCGGTCAGCCCAGTCATCTCCTGCCAGCAGGCGGAAAAGTGGAATCGGCGTCTGACCGCCAGAAAGGGCTATGCGAAAAACGCCCCTGTCGGCAACGGCCTCTTCGCACGCGGCAGCAAGGATATGCGCGGCGCGTTCAGCCATAGCGGCCGGATCTTTATGAATATGCACCGTGAGATGGATGGATCGGCTGAGGCCCGACATGTGGCGGCTCCTTCAAAGTTGACGATGGGAACGGGCCGGCGTGTGCCCAGGCCGTTCTGCGAGAATTTGCCTGCATAACAGTAGCCGCAGTAGCGCTGGGAACCCGGCTTTTCGGGCAGGCGAAGCGGTACGGCAGAAAATCTATATTTCTGACGCGCGCACGTGACCGCGTCAGTCTCATATTGCCCAAGAGGGGCCGAAACAACAGTCCCTATTATGGCACAGAAGCACAGGAGAGAAAAGTCCTATTTGTGTCAACAGTGTGCCGCGATTATTGAAATTCTTCAATCGGCGCCGGTGCTTCGGAAATGTGCAGCACTTCGCCGTTATCAAGGCCCAGGGTTTTCCAGGTACCCTTGCACTGCAAGGGTTGGCCGTTCAAAACGCGACGCCCGAGTTCACTGTTGCCGTCCAGTTCAATTGTCCAGTTGCGCTCAAAGTCTTCGCCCGGGTGCGTGGGCTGAACAGCATTCAGATAGCGGGTCAGTAAAGGCTCACCTGTGGCAGAGCTTAAATTAGTAAAAAGATTCATGTTGTTAACGCTGACAGTGCCTATGTTGCGCGCAAGAACATGCACAACCACGAGCAGGGTATTGCCGTCAGAAATAAGTCCGGCGCTGGCCGAACAGGGCTGGAGCGGGAAAAGTTCTTTCATGCGCTTTTCGGTGGCAGTGTTTCTGTCCAGTATCATCTGACGCTGGGCCGTCATGCGCTCCACCTGCGCCTCACGGAACTGGCGCACCAGTTCAGGGCTGTTCACCAGTTGGCGCACGCGCCACCCTGTAGGCGTTTGATCCATGCGCAGAATAAGCAGGAAATTTTTATCAAGAAGCGGATGCCGTGCCTTGGCTGTCAGCAGCGCCGTGCCGTCATTGGGAGGCTGCAGGCTGAGGGAGGAGGCCAGTTGTGCGAGAAAATCCGGAGGCAAGGCATAAAGGGCTGTTTTCAGGCGTATCTTGACATCGGGTTCATCCTTGACAGGTTCCTGCTTGGTGCGACTTTGTTTGAGCAGGGCCGTTTGGATCATGTCGGCAATCTGCCGTTCCTGATCTGCCCCTGCTTTAAGAAAAGGGTAATTTTGCGCCAGATCCTTGGCCAGCCCGCGAGAAAGCGAATTGAAGTCCACCATCTCAGCAATGGTTTCGGCGTCGCCTGTTTTCAGAGCGTCACGCAAAATTTCATAAGCATACTGGCTGGACTGGCGATACTGATAATAACGCCATCCGCTGAAGCTTACCACAATGACAATGAGCACCAGCACGGTGGCGGCCAGCGCCAGCGTATGCTGTCGGGCAAAGGCTACTATTTGGGGAATAAATGGAAGATTCATGGTCTACCCACGCAAAGACGCCTGACGCGAATTCAATGAGTTTTTTGAACCGCACTCCAGTGCCGGTTCCGGGCTGCGCAAACGGTGACGCTTAACCTTGAGCGGCATGGGGGTAACGGTACGCGCGGGTTCCAAATCAACACGTATGATGCCCCAGGCTCCGAAGGGCATACGCAGCCTGCGTGTGAAGCAACTCAAGGGGCAGGTGCCGCCCCAGGATTTGCGAGGCCCGTTCAGCGTACTCATGCCGCAGAGTTTCCCCATGTTGGCGTTTCTGATGATGCGCCAAACCTGCCACCAGCTATGGGGCGGGCCGGGCCAGGGCGATTTGCTGCCCTGAAGGCGGTGCAGAGCGTACGCCAGAGACATGCTGTTCCAAAAGGTAACTGCGATGCCTCTGGAGGAAACGCGCAAAGCCTCATGCACTGCGGCATCGATTTTTTTCGTGTCGCCTGCGGCAAGATGCAGCACCGCGCAATCAAAAAAATTATCTTCAAATGGCAAATAATCGTCGGCCGCGGCCAGTATTTCTGCACGTGCGCCCAGAACTGCCGCAGCTTGCGTCCGCTGTTCGGGGCGTAATTCAGTGACGGTCAGATCAAAGCCGCATTCCCACAGCAAGGGCGAAAATGCCCCTTGGCCGCAGTTGATTTCCAGCAGTGTTTTTTTTCTGCGTGGCCAACCTGCCAAACATTGCTGCAACAAATTTTGCTGCTTGCTCAAGGCAGAAGTGCCCTTGATGTTCCCATTCCACCACTTCATGCGACCTGCCTTCTCTGTGCTAATACAGCATTTTCGCATTGAGAATATCCATTCTCGCGGTAGCCGTTGCCCGCTCCTGCGGGCTTACGGATAGCGACAGTGGCTCTTCCACTTAGATGCCGTGTAACCAATTACTGTCTTCAGGCGTATTTTCCTGCGTCACAACGCCTGAAGCAATGCTTGCAAGACGCCCGCTTCGGTGCGTAACCACGCAAATAAATAGCGGTGCTGTCTTCATCCGTAAACCCTGCGGGCAACGGCTGAAGCTGCGTTTGCACCTCTGAGACGGGCGCCTGTTCACGCAGTCGCCAGAGTAATTTCAAAGTGAAATTGCTCTAACTGTTTATTAGGTCACTATTTTGCAAAGCGGCCAAAATGGCAAGAAAAACCTGTCAGACATCAGGAACCAGAAAAAAGCGTTTCAAGCATACACTACGGAAAAAACGCTGAAGAAGAAAGATGGCGGGGCGCATCCGCGTTCCCCGCCACACAAATTCGTTCAGCAAAAGAGTTTAAACGGCGGCAATAGATTCAATTTCTACTTTAGCGCCAAGAGGAAGGGCGCTGACCTCGACGCAGGAACGCGCCGGGCAGGGCTCCGTGAAATACTGCTTGTAGACTTCATTAACAGATCCAAACGCGGTAATATCAGTGATAAACACAGTGACTTTTACCAGGTTGGCCGCAGTCATGCCCTGCGACTCAAGGATGGCCAGTACGTTTTTGCAGCACTGGACGGCCTGCGTCGCAGCATCGCCCTCCACCAGCTTGCCCGTGGCAGGATCAATGGGCACCTGGCCGGAAAGAAACATGAGATTACCGGTTCTGATGGCCTGGCTGTAGGGGCCAACGGCGGCAGGGGCCTTGGGAGTGCTGACGACTTGCTTGTTCATGTTATGCTCCTTATCAGCGATACATGGGTAAAAGATTGAAGACAAAAAGAGTATGACAAACAGCTACAAAGCAGCCGTACAAGAGCAGCATGGGCGCGGTGAGCCTTCCGCCAGGCGCGGCGTAGCCCTTGCTTGCAAATTTTTTACGGCCAGCGCCAAGTAAAAGCGCTGGCACAATGACGGCCCAGAACGCCGAAGCCAACCCGGCCCAGCCAATGGCAGGCAAAAAACCGTCCGGCCATATGATGCCGCCAAGAATGGGCGGAGCAAATGTGACCAGAAGCGTCTTGGTGCGGCCTGAACGGCTGTCATCAAATTTGCACAGGTCAGCCATATAGTCAAAAAGTCCCAAACCCGCACCAAGAAAGGATGTGGCCACAGCCAGCAAAGAAAAGCTTTCAAGCATCCGCAGGATGAAAAAGCTGCCAATGTTCTCGCCTGCCGCGCCCATGAGGTCGCCAACATTGCCGCCAGCGGCTATGACGGCCTTGAAATCTTCGCGCGAAATGTTGCCATCAGCCGCTGTCAGCCATGAAATATAGCAAACCAGGGCCACGATGGTTCCATACCGCAGGCTTGCGTTAATGGTGTGCGGTTCCTTGCCCATATATTTTACCAGGCTTGGAACGGAGGCGTGAAAACAGAATGACGTCAGGTAGGTGGACACAGCCCCCCACAGAAAAATCATTTCTCCGCCTGCGCCCCGACTGTCCGTCAGGACATCCAGCCGCAGGTGCGTCATCATGCCGCTGATGGAAAAGAGATAGGTTATGACCATGCCGCCCACAAGCAGAATGGAGAATCTGTCTACCGCCTTGGAACTCCACCAGATGAAGAAAGTAAGCAGCAGGGCGAAGGCGAGGCTTGCAAGCGGACGCGACGGCATATTTCCTGTCATGGAATGGATGCTCTGCCCAATAATTGAGCCGCCGCCGCTGACATAGGCATAAATCAGTGTATACAGCACAAAGGCCACAGCGCAGCCATTGGCGAGGCTCCACCGTGGCCCGAGCAACTCCCGTACAATGGTGTGAAAACTGTGGCCAGGTTCAAAGTGCAGGCTCACTTCCAGCAGGGCCTGACTTGAGCGCAGCATGACGAGCCATGAAAGCAGCATGAGTCCAATAGACCAGAAAAACCACATACCTGCCGAAGCCATGGGCAGGGCCAGCATGCCGGCGCCAATGGCCGTTCCGGCCACAAGTGTTGAGCCGCCAAGCACGGGGGGAAGGCGAAAATTCATTACTGATCCTTAGTATCCTTGGTCGGGGGGATTTGAGGGGGGCGGGTGTGGAAATAGTTTGCAAGCAGCGCGCCCGAAATGTTTTGCCAGACGCTGTACAAAGCTCCGGCAATGGCCGCCGTGGGAGAAAAGTGCGCCAGCGCCAGGGCGGTGGCAAGGCCGGAATTCTTGGTGCCCACTGAAATGCACAGGGCCCGGCCCATGCCTGTGTCAAAGCGTCTGAACCGCGCCAAAAGGCTTCCTGCCGTGAGACCCGCAAGATTGAGGCATATGACGGCCACCAGGATGTCAAAGCCGGCCCGCAGGATATTTTCGGCGTTTATGGCCAGGATTCCGGCCACCACAAGCGTGATGGTCAGCGCTGAAAACAGGGGAAGAAAGGGCAGAGCATTTTTTGTCAGTCTTCCGCAAAAGCTGTGGGCCACAATGCCCAGCAGAACAGGAACCACAACGATCTTGCTGATGGATACCATGAGTCCCCATACGTCCACAGGGATCCATACGCCACCCAGGAGCCAGGTGATCAGGGGCATGAGGATGAGAGAAAGAAACGTGCCCGCAGATGTGAGGGTTACCGCGTAGGGTACGTCACCCTTGGCGATATAGGTCAGGACGTTGGAAGCCGTGCCCCCGGGAGCAGCACCCACAAGAATGAGGCCCATGGCCATATCCGGCGGCAGGGAACACAGGTGGCAAAGAATGAAGGCCAGTATGCCCATTATGGCGAACTGTGCCGCAATGCCCCAAAAAATCCGGCCTGGGCTGGTTACAATATGGCTGAAGTCGTCAAGCCGCAGGGTCATGCCCATGCCGAACATGATGACGCCCAGCAGGATGGTGATGTGCGGAGCCACCCATAAAAAAATCTCTGGCTTCCAGAGGGCCAGACCGGAGCAGGCAATAACCACAATGCCCATGTAGCGCGTGATGGCGGCGCTGATTCTAGTAGCAAAACGCAGCAAAACAAATTCCTCCGCCAGTGGCGTCACAAGTCCTGTGGGGAATACTGGCAGAGTAGCGCTGCCTTGGCAATAGCCTCTATAAAAAGGGTACTGACACTAAAGGCTTGGACAAAATGGCACGTCTGCCGCGGCCATAGTGCGGCAGGAAGTTCACTTGTAAAAGCTCTTCCAAGCAGGTAGGCTGTTTCTTTAAGAACGCGCCCATTTGGCGCGCGTTTTCGTACCGCACTTCTGCGCAAGGCGAAAACGTCACCAAATTTTGAGGAGCATCATGAGCAACGAACCAGACAAGATTATTTATTCAATGATCCGCGTGACCAAGCGCCACGGCCAGAAGGAAGTGCTTAAAGACATTTCCCTCTCCTATTTTTATGGGGCCAAAATCGGCGTACTTGGGTTGAACGGCGCGGGCAAATCCAGCCTGCTGCGAATCCTGGCTGGCGTGGACCAGGCCTATGACGGCAAGACTGTCCTCGCCCCTGGTCACACCATAGGCTATCTGGAACAGGAACCCCTTTCCAGTGAAACGCGAACCGTGCGCGAGGTGGTTGAGGATGGCGTCAGCGATCTGACCGCCATTGCCCGTCAGTTTGAAGAGATCAACGCCAAGTTCTCCGAGCCGATGGAGCCGGACGAAATGGACGCGCTGATCACGCGGCAGGCAGAAGTGCAGGAACTCATGGACGCCAAGAACATCTGGGATCTGGATTCCCGGCTTGAAATGGCCATGGATGCCCTGCGTTGCCCCCCCGGCGACATGCCCGTGCCCCAGATTTCCGGCGGCGAGCGCCGCCGTGTCGCACTGTGCCGCCTGTTGCTGCAAAATCCCGATATTCTGCTGCTGGACGAACCAACCAACCACCTGGACGCGGAGTCCGTGGCCTGGCTTGAACGCTACCTCTCCACCTTTCCCGGCACAGTTATCGCCGTCACGCATGACCGCTACTTCCTTGACAACGTGGCGGGCTGGATTCTCGAACTGGATCGCGGGCGGGGCATTCCCTGGAAGGGCAATTATTCGTCCTGGCTTGAACAAAAGCAAAAACGCCTTGCCCACGAAGAAAGATCAGAAGCCGAACGGCAGAAAACCCTGCAACGCGAGCTGGAGTGGGTGCGGATGTCTCCCAAAGGCCGCCACGCCAAGGGCAAGGCCCGTCTTAACGCCTATGAAGCCATGCTTTCACACGAGAGTGAAAAGCGTGCGCCTGACCTTGAAATCTATATTCCGCCGGGACCGCGGCTCGGCAAGAGCGTTATTGAAATTGGCGGCATCAGCAAGGCCATGGGCGACCGTATGCTGATGGACGGCGTGAACGCCATCATTCCGCCAGGAGCCATTGTGGGCATCGTTGGCCCCAACGGCGCGGGTAAAACAACGCTTTTCAAGATGCTGGTCGGGCAGGAAAAGCCTGATTCCGGCACGCTCAAGGTTGGAGAAACCGTACAGTTCGCCTACGTTGATCAGGGGCGTGAATCCCTCACGCCTGGAAAAACCGTGTACGAACTCATCAGCGACGGGGCAGAGGCCATAAAGCTCGGCAATCGCGAGATCAACGCCCGCGCGTACTGCACACGTTTCAACTTCCAGGGGGCGGATCAGCAGAAAAAGGTCGAGGTGCTTTCCGGCGGAGAGCGCAACCGACTGCATCTGGCGCGCATGCTCAAGTCCGGGGCCAACGTGCTGCTGCTTGACGAACCCACCAACGATATTGACGTCAACACCATGCGCGCCCTTGAAGACGCGCTGGACAACTTTGCGGGCTGCGTGCTGGTTATCAGCCATGATCGCTGGTTCCTCGACAGGGTGGCCACGCACATTATGGCCTTTGAAGACGAAGCCAACGTGGTTTTTGTCGAAGGCAACTATTCAGATTATGATGATGACCGTAAAAAGCGACTCGGCAAGGATGCCGATACGCCGCACCGCCTCAAATTCCGTAAACTGACACGATAAACGCCTCCCCCCTGCGTCGGCTGCCCGGCGCAGGGGGGCAGGTTCTTCTGGAGGGCAGATGCATAAATGGAAAAATCTGCAAGACCCTTTTCGCCGCTGTAATTTTTCAGGCAGCGCGCGCATCTTTGTCTTGAGTCTCTTGGTAACTCTCATGTCCACTGGCGGCGCCTGGGCTGTTCCCGGAAAAATCGCCACCACCGCGCCGACAAGTCCGGTTTCCGTCATTCTCTCGCCTTCTGGCGGCCAGGTTCAGGTTGAAGAAACCCTGCCCGTTGTCATGAATGATGATATGGGCGTTTTAAGCTTTGTGCTGCCGGGCGGTGCTGAAGATCTGCAGATCAATGTGCCGGGGCACGTCATCGCCCGTTGGACGACCTTTCCCCAGGTTCTGGAGCGTAAGGGACATCTCGCCGCCATGCGCGAAGACCTGACAAAAGAGATTAACGAAGTCAACGGCAGGCTGGCAGCACTCAAGGCCCAGTTGGCGCTGTGGCAAAGCCCGCCTGTCAGCAGTTCCTACCAGGACCTTGTGCAGAGAGAAAAACGGCAGGAGGGAGCAATTCCCGGCCTGATCATCGAGCAGGCGAATCTTGTGAGCCATCTGGAAACGCTGCGTCAGCAACTGGACCAGTTGCCCCTGAGTCCGGAGATGGGACAGCGCGTCACCATAGCTCTGCGCAAACCCATCAAGGATAAAAATCTGAAAGTAACCTACAGCTATCAATTGCAAAATTGTGGCTGGCGGCCTGTATATTCTTTTGACGCAAAAACCGGCAATGGCAAGAGCAATGAAACCGCGGTTCGCCTGATGGCTGAAATCTGGCAACTTTCTGGCATTGATTGGCAAAACGCCCAGATTACCCTTATTTCCAGAGGTGAAGGGCCGCGCGAACCTGCAAAGCTGAGAAAGTGGGTCGTCGATTCACAGGCCACGCCTGCTCCCATGCCTACTCCAGTGGCACGTCAGGCCGCCAGCCGGGCCATGATGATGACGGCTGAATCTGACGCGGCCTCTGTGGCACCTCCTGTGGTGCATGACAGCAGCGCCGTGTTCGCCCGCTGGAGCCTTGCCGTGCGCGGCCTGCCCGAGGGGCGCTCCCGTCTGCTCATTGTTGAAGATATGTGGAAAACCTCCCTGCAATGGCTGGCCCGCCCCACCACAGGCGACAGTCGCGTGTGGCTCATGGGCAAGTATACTCTGCCGGCAGAGCAGTCCTGGCCTGATGGTTCCGCAGAGTTTTGCGTGGATGGCCAGGGCGTCGGCCAGGGCTTCTTCACCCCGCGTGGGGGAGAAGCAACCCTGTATTTCGGGCCTGACCCGCGCGTCCACATAAACGTCATTGTGAACAGCAGACGTCGCGGCGAAAGCGGCTTCCTCGAAAAGAGCCGCACGTGGACCTGGGCCTGGACGTACGTGCTGAGCAATACGCACAAGAATCCTGTCAGCGTCCGTCTTGAGCGGCCCATGCCGATGATAGTTGATCAGGGCGTCACGGTTACCTACAACGACGCACCGACCTCACAGCAGGTGCCGGATGAGCAGATGCTGCTTTGGAATGTTGATGTACCCGCCGATGGCAAGGCCGAGGTCAAGCATTCCGTGACCATAACTTCATCCAAAGAAATACCGATGATCAGTGATATTCCCTAATGCGTCCGCATGGGGAGAGCTTATAGCGCAAAAGCCGCCCTGTTCGAGCAGGGCGGCTTTTACAACCACCAAACAAGTGCGTAAACGTTGAGCGAGGAGCAAAATCACGTGAAATTTAACCCCATTTTTTTTGACCTTGACGGTACCATCACCGATTCGGCGCAGGGCATCATACGCGCGGTGCAGTATGCGCTGGAGGCTTTCAATATTTCCGCCTCGGAAGAAAGCCTGATTCCCTTTATCGGCCCGCCACTCCGGGATTCGTTCGCACAGTTTTTTCCCGGAGATACTGAAAAACTGGAACAGGTGGTCGCCAAGTACAGAGAATATTACGGGGAGCAGGGCATTTTTGAGGCTCGCCTGTATGACGGCATTGCAGATCTCTTGTGCCAACTGGCGGAAAAAGGGCACATTCTCGCCCTGGCAACGTCAAAGCCGGAATCCTTTGCCGTGCGCATCATAGAGCACTTTGACCTGACGCGCTATTTTACCTGCATTGCCGGGGCGCAACTCAAGGGAACGCGCACCGACAAACCCGCAGTCCTGCGTTATGCCTGCCAGACTCTCGGCATTACGCCGTCAGAAGCCTGCCTGATGGTTGGCGATCGCAAGTACGACGTGCTTGGAGCGCATGAAGTGGGCATGCCCTGCGCCGCCGTTTTATACGGCTACGGATCCGAAGAAGAACTGAAAAAGGCTGGCGCGGATCAGATATGCCGCGATGTGAAGGCGCTACGGAAGTTATTGACCGGAGAATGATGGGCTTTATTGGAACGCTTGCGACAGAAGCAAGGTGATGTCCATCTGTTCGGCCTCATTGCCTGCCAGAGAACGCTCAATCTCAACTCCCGGCTCTCTGCTCAAATCCAGGGCGTACGGCTTTACGGGTCTGCCCACCGGATCGAAAGCCAGCATGATGCATGGCAGCGCGGGGAAGTTGGGATTGGAGCGGCAAACAACGCCGCGCTCGCCGCTGGACAGCTGCACTGGTGTACCCACAGGGTAGATTCCCATCATTTTGATAAAGCGCTCAACATATCCGGGGGCCCAGGCCTGTCCCCGCATTTTGTACATGAGGGCCAATGCCACATTGGCTGGCATGGGCGTTTTATACACTCTTCGGGCTGAAAGGGCGTCGTAGTTGTCGCTCACGGAAAGAATGCGGCCATAAATGCCTATTTTTTTTTCCGGACAGACCATACGGATAGCCTGTGCCATTGTGCCGTTCATGATGCTGCACGACACCCTGCAGAACTTCAGGCCGCACGTTTTCGACCTTTTTGAGATGATTGTAACCAAGCAGCACATGAGACTGCATGATCTCCTGCTCGTTGGGTAGAAGCCGACGTGGTGCGTTGAGAATTTCCTGTGGCACAAAAGCTTTGCCAAAGTCATGTAAAAGACTGGACATGCCAACAAGATGCAGGTTGTCTTCTGATAGTCCGAGATAATGGGCGTACGCAACAGCGAAAATGGTTACATTAACCGAGTGCGTGTAGGTGTATTCGTCCGAGCTTTTAAGCTTTGACAAGGAGATGAGCGCGTCAACATTGCGGTTGAGACTGTTGACAATGGACTCCACATATGGCTGGGATGCCGCAACGTCTATGGCGCCGCCCTGAGCGGCCTGCATCAGGCTTTTAACATGCTCGAAAGAATCCGAATAGATGGCTTTGGCCTGAGGCATCTCCTCATCCAGAGAAACCAGTGAGGTGCGGGGATCGGGCCAGTCCGAAAAGTCATCATCACCGTTTGCCAAACCGCCCGGATGGTCAGCATCGGGGTCTTTTGCAAAGCTGTCCATTTGACGGAAACGGCTGGGGTCATGGTACGCTTCTGCAAAACCCTGCCTGACGATAGTATCTATTTCTTCCTGCGAAGTAATAAGCCCCTCTTGCATATACAAAAGGGGAGCTCTAAGCCAGGAAATACCCGGATTAACAATAAACATCCCTGGCTTGAGCTCAGTAATAATTATTTTTACTGGATCCATAGCCACGAAAGCCTCTCTATGTCCGGGTCACTGCGACATGACCCGGATATACACGTCTGGAGTAAAGACTCACTAGCGTTATCATTGAAATCAATCTGACGGTTGCGCGAGCAAGGCCTGCCATAAATGGGCAAATTCGGCCTGTCAGATCTGTTATCGCCACCACAGGGGGGGCGTCAGCTTTGAACGGTATGTATTCAAAGCTGATATCCTCTAGCCGATATCCCAGTCAAGGCCGAAAGTGTCGTGCAGTATGCGTACTGCCAGCTCAACGTACTTTTCCTGAATCAAAATGGTGATCTTGATTTCGGAAGTGCTGATCATAAGAATATTGATGCCTTCCTGCGTAAGGGCGGCAAATGTGCGGGCCGCGACGCCGGAATGGTTGCGCATGCCAACACCAATGGCCGAAACCTTGGCCACGCTCACATCGTGCAGAACTTCGGATGCGCCGGTTTTTTCGGCAACTTCTTTCATCACCGCCAGAGTTTGCTGCAGATCTTTGCGCGAAATGGTGAAGGTGATGTCCGTATGACCGTCCAGGCTGGTGTTCTGAACAATCATGTCGACCAGAATGCCTTTTTCAGAGAGCGGCCCGAACACGGCAGCGGCCATTCCAGGTACATCGGGCAGATCGCGCATGGTTACGCGGGCTTGATCTTTATCATAGGCAATGCCGGAAACAAGAACGGCTTCCATGCTGGAATCCTCCTGAGTAACAAGGGTGCCGGGATCACTGCTGAATGTGGAGCGCACCCGCACGGGAACTTTGTATTTTTTGGCAAATTCCACCGAACGTATGTGCAGAACCTTGGCCCCCATGCTGGCCATTTCCAGCATTTCTTCATAGGCGACGCGGTCCATTTTACGGGCGGTTGAGCAGATGTTGGGGTCAGTGGTATAGACGCCGTCAACATCTGTATAAATTTCGCATTCGACTGATCCCAGAGCCGCAGCCAAAGCCACAGCCGAAGTGTCGGATCCGCCGCGACCGAGGGTGGTTATGCGGCCGTCTTCAGTGCAACCCTGAAAACCCGCCACCACAAGCACATCGTAGTCTTCCAGAAAAGCGTACAGAGCTTTGCTGTTTATGGAGCGGATACGCGCGCGGCCGAAGTCTTCGTCAGTGGTAATGGGTATCTGCCAGCCCAGCAGGGATCTGGCACGAATTCCCGCATCCTTGAGCAGCATGGTAAACAGGCTGATGGAAACCTGTTCGCCTGTGGCCACAAGCGCGTCGCATTCGGCTTTGTCCGGCGTGCCCGACCATTCATCGGCAAGCGCTAAAAGGTGATTGGTTTCGCCAGACCTGGCTGACAATACGGCTATAACCTTGTTGCCTTGAGCGAGGCCGTGCAGAACTTTTTCCCGCACCTGCTTCATGCACTCAAGTCTGGCCACAGAGGTGCCGCCGAACTTTTGTACTAAAATTTTCATGCCTGTATCCATTGCCCACTATCCTTAAAGAGTACAACAGGCCAGCCGCATAGACGGCCGGGCCCCAGCCTCAGGCTTTGCGCATGGGCCATTGACCGCGCAAATGACGCAACAAAGCTTCGGCTCGGGAGCCGTGCGCCTGTATCGTCAGTAATCGATGTTCTTCGCATGCCTTTAATGTGATGTCCAGATATTCTTCGGGTCTGTCCTGCTCGGGCAGCAATTCAGACCATTCAACTATATTTAAAACCTTCGGATTATCCAGCGCGTCAAAAAGTTCCTCCGGCAAAGATCCGGCACAACGGTATAGATCACAATGCAGGACTGGTGGTACTGTTGCATAATGGTTGCATAGAGTAAAAGAGGGGCTTGACACTTCCGCTTCTGAACCTCCCGGTAAAGACAGCACCATAAAACGTGTCAGCGTTGTTTTTCCGCTGCCAAGGTCGCCATGCAACAGAAGCGTTCTTGTTTTTGCATCGCCACTTACTGCCGCTACAAGCATTTCGGCAAAGCGGGCTGTATCCTCAAGGCTGTAGAGTATTATCTGGGCCATGCAAAAGTATCTTCCTTGTCTTGCTGTACGGTGTGAAGCACGTGGGGCAGGGCATCTGCTGTCGCTGTTGGAGTGTTTCCGCGCAGGGGCCATTGCACGGCCAGACTGCGCCCGGCCAGGGCGTGCAGGGCTACGCCCATGCCTGCCGCCAGCAGGGAAGGATGACAGTCCCAGGGCAGGGCAGCGCTGCATTCACGCAGAACATCCGCCCGTGAAGCGAGCAGTCCGCCTATGCAGCCCGCCAGCACATCGCCTGACCCGCCCACAGCCAATTGCGGGACATCATACGGGCAAATCAATGTGGGGCCAGTTGATTGCCGCACCATGGTGCCTGCCCCTTTAAGCACAGCAACGCCGCAACTTGCGGCGCACAGTTTATCCAGGGCCGCCCACCGATCGCCCTGAACACATTGGGCCGATTGGCCAAGAAGCATGCCCGCCTCGCCGGGGTGCGGCGTAAGGACGTCTTCTTTGCGGATTTTATCCAGCAACTTGGGTTCATACGAAAGCAGGGCCAAGGCATCGGCATCAAAAACAGTCGGCGGCCGGTGTGCTTCCAGCAGGGCATGCAGAAATTTTGCAGCGTCTTTATCTCGTCCCATTCCGGGGCCGATGACCACGGCGGTACAGGTATCCATCAAGGAGCAAAGTCTGGTTGAAATGGCAGACGGCCAATGGGGCCCAGTGTTCTCCAGGGCCAGGGTCATGATTTCAGGCCAGCCGCACTTGATGTCGGTAATGGCATCAGCGGGAGCGGCCACGGTCACCAGTCCCGCGCCAGTTCGCAGAGCCGCGCGGGCGGCAAGGTGGGCTGCGCCTCCGTAGCCAGGCGCACCGCCCAGAATCAGGACATGGCCAAAAGTATTTTTAAAGCTGTTCTCAGGCAGGCCGGACGGCAGCGCAAGGGGCGCAAGGCAGTGCCCGTCAAGCAGATAACCGGAACAGTGCGCGCCATCGCGCACCCTTGCGGGTATGCCGATATCGCGCACATGCACGGATCCTGTCCATTGTCGGCTCCAGGGCAGGGCCAGGCCGGGTTTTCCAGCCGCAAAGCAGACCGTGCATGTTGCCCGTACCGCAAGCGGCATGGGCTTGCCCGTGCAGGCGTCCAGCCCCGAAGGAATGTCCAGGGACAGTACCAAACGCCCCGGCGCGAGTTCATTTATGGCTTCAACAAGGGACAAGGCGTCCTCACGCAGTGGCCCGCGAAAACCGGTGCCAAGCAGGCCGTCAACAATAAGATGCGGCAGATCATACTGCGGCAGATTCCAGCGGTTTTGTTTGAAGCGCAGTTGGTAAAAGGGTACGCCAGCGGCCTTGGCCACCTTCATGTGCCGGGCGCTGGCCCCTTTGTGCTGGCTTTGCGCCTTTGTATGCAGCACCAGAGGTTTCGCACCTGCGTCAAGGAGGTAGCGCGCAAGGCAGACCGCATCGCCCCCGTTATTGCCGTTTCCCATAAATAACCAGACAGTCTTGCCCGCAATATCCGGGCAATGGCGGCACAAGACGACAAAAGCCTCACGTGCGGCGTTTTCCATCAAGAGCATTTCGGGAAGCCCAAGAGCTTCCGCGCCCGCATCCCATGCGCGAATCTCCTGAGGAAAGGGCAGAGGGGGCAAGAGAAAGCGGGATGTGGATGAATAACTCATTAGCTCTCCAAAACCACCACGGCCACAGCCGAAGAACGGTCATGGCTGATGGATACGTGGCAGCGGGTAACGCCCATGGCCTGGGCCTGTTGCAATGCCTCGCCGTGCAGCAACAAGTTCGGCTTGCCGCCCGGGCCGGAAACAGTCTCAACCTGAGCAGGCCCGATGCCCTGGCTGAACCCCGTGCCCAGGGCCTTGACGGCTGCCTCTTTGGCGGCAAAACGCCCGGCCACGTAATTGAGAGGATGCCCCGGCATGCCAGCCAGTTCTTCCGGCCCCAGAATCTTTTCGGCAAAACGCAGACCAAAGCGGCCAAGACTTTTTTCTATGCGGGCAAGCTCAACGATATCGATGCCCATACCTACTATCATTTTATCCCCATTGCTGCGCAAAGGTTTGTGTGCCGGGACTATTGGGGCAGGAGGTCTGGTTGCCCAATGAAAAAAAATATCGTATATGCAGCCACTCGACGAATTATTTTGACCCGTTCCCGGTTGTAACGTCAAGGGTGCGGTCTGTTTTAATACAGGGAGAATACTACATGAAATTGTGCATTGTCGGCACCGGCTATGTGGGCCTGGTGAGTGCCGCCTGCTTCGCTGAAATGGGCAATACCGTGAGCTGCGTTGATGTTAACCCTGCTGTAGTGGACAAGCTGAACGCTGGTTCTGTCCATATTTTTGAGCCCGGCCTTGAGCCCATGGTGCGCCACAGCCGTGCCGATGGCCGACTGACCTTCACCACCTCGCTTGCGGAAGGCATTGCAGAAGCCGATTGCGCGTTTATTTGCGTAGGTACGCCGCCCCAGCCCGATGGTTCTTGCGATCTGAGCTATGTTCGCCAGGTGGCCAGCGAGATCGGCCAGCATATGCAGAAAAGCATGGTCGTTGTGGACAAATCCACAGTGCCGGTGGGCACGGCGGATGAGGTGCGAGGCCTTATTGAAAAAGAACTGACCAAGCGTGGTGTGGATCTGCATGTTGATGTGGTTTCAAACCCCGAATTTTTGAAAGAGGGCGACGCCATTTCTGACTTCATGAAGCCCGACCGCGTGGTCATTGGCACGGATTCGGAAAATGCCGCCGCGCTTATGCGCGAACTTTACGCGCCTTTTGCCCGCACCCGCGACAAAATCATTGTCATGGGCGTGCGCAGCGCTGAAATGACCAAGTATGCCGCCAACTGCATGCTGGCCACAAAAATTTCATTTATCAATGAAATCGCCACCATTTGCACGCAGGTCGGGGCGGACGTGCGTGACGTGCGCACCGGGATCGGTTCTGATTCCCGCATCGGCTACCAGTTCATATATCCTGGCGTAGGGTATGGCGGTTCATGCTTTCCCAAGGATGTGAAGGCGCTTATCCGTACTGCTGAAAATGCGGGCGTAAGGCCGGAACTGCTCAATGCCGTTGAAGCTGTGAACGCCAGGCAGAAAAAGTATATGGCCAGCCGAGTTGAAGAATATTTTGCGCCTCAGGGCGGCGTGGCGGGCAAGACCCTGGCCATGTGGGGTCTGGCCTTCAAGGCAAATACCGATGATATGCGTGAAGCAGCCGCCATTACCATTATCAACGAACTGACATCCCGAGGGATGAAAATCAGGGCTTTTGACCCTGTTGCCGCCGAAAATGCCCGAGCGATTTTTGCCGATAACAAGCTGGTGGAAATTGTGGACGACCAGTATGCGACCTGCCAGGGCGCGCAGGCGCTGATGGTCGTGACCGAATGGAACCAGTTCCGCAACCCGGATTTTGCAAAAGTTCGCTCCCTTTTGACCGCGCCCCTGCTTTTTGACGGGCGCAACCTGTATTCACCGACCACGATGGCTGCCCATGGCTTTGCCTATTTCTGCATTGGAAGGGCAAATGCCTAGCTGGCAAAGAATTGGCATATGAAGGCTGTGTAGCTGTCAAAAGGGCTGATCGTCATGTTCAGCCCTTTTTTAGGTTTTTCGTCAGGGTGTCCCCTAGAGCATTTTACTTTGAAAAAGTGTAAATGCTCTAACGCTGCACTTTCGTGCAGCGCGCCACAACGTGGCGTGGATTCAGCCGAAAATCGCATTTTTCGGCTGAATGAAAACTTTGAAATGAGAAGCATTTCAAAGTTGCTCTGCCTAGTGTCCTGGGTAGAGCCATTTCGCCCTACCTTTGACCAATTGCATGGCCCGCATTGGTGGAGTATATTTGGCACATGAGCAAAACCACTCCTTCCCCCCAAGAAAGCGTCAGTCAAGCGCTTTCTCTTTCTAATCCTGCGGGCGACCTCCATGAGCAGCAACTCAAGCTGCTTTATGATCTCGCCGAAGTGGTTAATACCACTACAGATCTTGTGCAGGCGCTGAATAAGGCTCTTATGCTTATGGCGGGCCATCTTCATATGATGCGCGGCGCCATCACGCTCATATCTCCCCATACAGGTGAAATACGGACTGAAGCGGCCTATGGCCTCAAGCCTGCCGAGCTGCGTCGCGGTCGTTACGTGCGCGGCGAGGGGATCACGGGCCGGGTTATTGAAAGTGGCCGCCCCATGTATATTTCCAATGTGTCTGAAGAACCGCTTTTTCTTAACCGCACCCGCTCGCGGGACTTGGGTAAAGAAGGGATATCCTTCCTCTGTGTTCCCATACGGCTCAATGATCAGGTGGTGGGCGCGCTGTCAGTTGACCATTTGCTGGTGGATGAGGCAACGCTTGAAGATGAAATGCGCCTTTTGACTATTGTCTCCACCCTGCTGGGGCATTCTGCCCTGGAAACTCAGGGAAGGATGGATGAAGAGACATCATCACCATTACGCCCCAGGGGATTTGTCGGCAATTCAGAAGGAATGCAAAAGGTTTATGCGCAGATAGCACAGGTTGCGCCATCAGCTACAACGGTTTTTTTGCAGGGTGAATCAGGAACAGGCAAGGAGTTGGCGGCACGGGCCATACACGTTGGCAGCGCTCGCGCCAGCAAGCCCTTTATTTCGCTCAACTGCGCGGCCTTGCCTGAAAGCCTCATTGAAAGCGAACTCTTCGGGCACGAGCGCGGCGCGTTCACAGGGGCCAATGCAACCCGCAAGGGCCGCTTTGAACTGGCCAACGGCGGCACGCTGTTTCTGGACGAAGTCGGCGAACTTTCGCTCATGACGCAGGCCAAACTTCTGCGGGTTTTACAGGAAAGAGCTTTTGAACGTCTGGGCGGTATGGAAACGCATTATGTTGATGTGCGTTTCATCACCGCAACCAACCGAAATCTTGAACACATGGTCAATCAGGAAACGTTCCGTCGGGACCTCTTTTATCGCCTCAATGTTTTTCCCATATACCTGCCTCCGCTGCGTGGCCGTCCAGAGGATATCCTGCCTCTTGCCAACCACTTCATCAAAAAGTTTGCGCAGACCAATGGGCGCGAAAATGTGCGCCTTTCCCTGGCCGTTATGGATATGCTGCAACGCTATGCCTGGCCTGGCAATATCCGTGAACTGGAAAACGTAATGGAGCGGGCAGTGCTTCTTCTTGGCCGTGAAGGCCTGGTGCTGCCCCAGCACTTGCCGCCCGCTTTGCACGGTGCCCACTGTACCACTGTAAACGGAGAAAATGTGTGCACTCTGCGGCCGGGATTTTCCGGCAGCTTGCAGGATCAGTTGGACGAGCTGGAGCGGGCCTCCATTGTGGAAGCTCTTGAGTTCAGCCAGGGCCAGATGGGCAAGGCCGCCGCCAGCCTTGGGCTGACCGAAAGAATAATGGCCTTGCGCATGAAAAAATATGGCATCAATTACAAGGAGTTCCGGCTTAAGCGGGAGCGCATGTAAAATACTTGCGACAAAGTCTTTGCCTGCTTGTATGTATTGATATTTTTTTTCATGAAAATAGACCGTTACAAGAATTTTGCCGTGTTTTTCCCCTTGGTGTGAGAAGCCAGCGCATCGTCCTCCTGCCGAGAAAATCTACGTTTTTGTAATTTTAATAAGCCATCGTGCTCACACACATGATAAGCCTGAAACAGCTTGCTGCTTCAGGCTTATCACATTTTTTGGGCAGAACACGCCCTTTTGCAAGTTAAAATCTACAAAAACGTATATTTTTTAAAAATTAATATAATCACATGATATTATTATATTTTATTAAATCATCTCATTTTAGGTCAGTGGCCCATTGGCTGGCGATAATTTTTTTCTACAAAATTGTATAAAAATGACAGATAAAGAGGGCGATCAAGAGGAGAAAGATCGTAGGTAGAGAAAAAATATTAATAAATAGTAGTGTGTTATTTTAAGTTACGCAGGTGGTTTTCGCCTTTGGCATGGATAATGCCTAAGTGGGTATGTACTGGCAACGGCAGTGTGTCGTTGTGGCGGATCTGGCGCCGATCCGCCGAAGAGGTTCAGTCAACACGGTTCGCCGATGCTGCATCAACAGAAGATTTTCACACGATGCAGCCAGGTTGGCCGTAAAGATCAAGGATGCCCGTATGAACGCCTCGGATACCGCATTTATCATCATCTGCGCCACTATGGTCATGCTAATGACCCCGGCTCTGGCCCTTTTTTACGGTGGTTTGGTTCGCGCACGCAACGTACTTTCCACACATATGCACAGCTATGCCTGTTTGGGACTTATCTCTGTCCTGTGGGCCTTCGTGGGGTACACCCTGGCTTTTGGCGACGACGTGGGCGGACTGATCGGCAACCTCAATTATCTCTTTCTGAAGGGAGTCGGCGGTGAATCCGCCCCCATGGCCCCTCAATTGCCGCACACTGTTTTCATGGGTTTTCAGTGCATGTTCGCGGTACTTACCGTTGCCCTGATTTCAGGCGCGTACGCTGAACGCATCCGTTTTTCCGCCATGCTCCTTTTTTCCGGACTTTGGCTCATATGCGTCTATGCCCCCATGGCTCACTGGGTGTGGGGCGGCGGCTGGATGGGCTCCATGGGCGCTCTTGACTTCGCGGGCGGCGCGGTTGTCCACATGTCTTCTGGTGCTGCGGCCCTGGCCTGCGCTCAGGCTCTTGGCCCGCGGTTGTCCACTGGAACGCAGCACAGCCCGCACAGTCTGCCCCTTACCCTGCTTGGCGGCGGCATCCTCTGGTTCGGCTGGTTCGGTTTCAATGCGGGCAGCGCCCTGGCCGCCGGCGCACTTGCCGGCCAGGCTCTGGTAACGACACATATGGCCTCTGCCTGCGGTATTCTCGGCTGGATGCTCATCGAATGGAAGCACACTGGCAAGCCCACGAGCCTTGGCGCAATATCGGGCGCGCTGGCCGGGCTGGTAGCCATCACACCTGGCGCGGGCTATGTCGAAGTTCTGCCCGCCATGCTTATCGGATTCGTTGGTGGTCTTGTGTGCTACGGCGGCGTGTTCATGAAGGGCAAGCTTGGCTATGACGATGCCCTTGACGTGGTCGGCATTCACGGTCTTGGGGGCACATGGGGCGCGCTTGCAACCGGTCTTTTCGCCAGCGCCGCCATCAACAATGTGGATGGACTCTTTTATGGCAATCCCCGTCAGGCCTGGATTCAGGTTGTCTCCATCATCAGCACCTGGGTATTCGTCTACATTGCCACTCGCGTAATCCTTTATGTCGTGGACGCTCTCGTCGGCCTGCGCATCGCGCCTGAAGAAGAATTTACGGGCCTTGATCTCGGCGAACATAACGAACGCGGCTACAATATGTAAGGCTTGCCGAAAAAAGGAACATCAGAATGAAAAAGCTAGAAATTATCATCCGGCCCGGCATGTTTGAAAAAGTCAGGGATATACTCTCAGAATTGGGAATCCATGGCCTCAATTACACTGAAATCAAGGGGTTTGGGCGGCAGCGCGGGCATACAGAAGTGTACAGGGGAAACATCATGCAAGTAGATTGCCTCCCCAAGGTAAAAGTTGAAATCGTACTGCATGAGGACATGCTGGAGTCTGTACTCAATGCGGTAATGAACACGGCCAGAACAGGCCAGGTTGGCGACGGCAAGATTTTCATCAGTGATGTGGAGGATGCCATCCGCATCCGTACGGGCGAACGTGGCGATGCGGCTCTGTAAGAGTTGCCCCCCCAATGAAACCAAATTTTGTTTAAAGGATAAAGGAGAAAACGTATGAGTTCCCCCCGTAAAAAGGCTTTGTTCAAGGCTATAAACACCGCCCCTGTCATGCCCTCCAGCAAGGATGAATGCGGGTGCGGCGCTGAAGAAGGTTTTGGCCGCTACGTGTTCGGCCTTTCCACCATGCGCAAGCGTCTGCCCAAGGATGTTTACCGCAAGCTGGCCAAGACCATTCGCGACGGTGAACGCCTGAACCCCGAAATCGCTGATGTCGTGGCCAATGCCATGAAAGACTGGGCCATCGAAAATGGTGCAACCCACTACACGCACTGGTTCCATCCCATGACCGGCCTCACGGCTGAAAAGCACGACGCTTTTTTGTCGCCCACGTCCGATGGTCAGGTTATCAGCGAGTTTTCAGGCAAGATGCTTATCAGCGGCGAGCCTGACGCGTCTTCCTTCCCGTCCGGCGGCATTCGCTCAACCTTTGAGGCCCGCGGCTACACAGCGTGGGACCCCTCTGTTCCCGTGTTCATTATTCCCGCACCCTACGGGGCCACACTGCACATCCCCACGTACTTCTATTCGTATTCCGGTGAAGCCCTGGACCGCAAGATTCCTCTGCTGCGCTCCATCTCGGCTCTGTCCAGGCAGGCGCTGCGCGTTCTGCGTCTGTTTGGCAACCAGTCGGCCAGCTATGTGCGGGCCATGGTAGGCCCGGAACAAGAGTATTTTCTGGTGGATAAAAACCTTGCGGCCCTGCGTCCCGACCTCATGCTGGCAGGCCGTACCCTGTTGGGTGCGCCTTCTCCCAAGGGTCAGGAAATGGAAGACCATTACTTTGGCGCCATTCCCGGTCGTGTCATGAGCTTCATGCAGGACGTGGAAAAAGAGCTGCTGGCTCTGGGTATTCCCGCCAAAACCAGGCACAACGAAGTGGCCCCCGGCCAGTTCGAGCTTGCGCCCGTGTATGAAGAGGCAAATATCGCCTGCGACCATAACATGCTTACCATGAATATGATGCGTCACCTGGCGGGCAGGCATGGTTTTATCTGCCTGTTGCATGAAAAACCCTTTGCGGGCGTCAACGGCAGCGGCAAGCACAATAACTGGTCCATGGGAGACTCCGAAGGCCAGAATCTGCTCAACCCCGGCACGACGCCTCAGGACAATGCGCAGTTCCTGGTCTTTTTGGCCGCCGTCCTGCGTGCGGTGCACAAGCACAGCACGGCGCTGCGCCTCGGCACTGTGGGCGCGGGCAACGACCATCGCCTTGGCGCCAACGAAGCGCCCCCGGCTATCCTGTCCGTGTATCTTGGCGAGCAGCTGACCGACGTGCTCGAAGGCATAATGAATGGACGCGGCTCAAAGAACAAGAAGAGCGGCTTTATGGAAGTCGGCGTGTCGACACTGCCGCCCCTGCCTGTGGATCTTGCCGACCGCAACCGCACGAGCCCCTTTGCCTTCACCGGCAACAAGTTTGAATTCCGCGCGGTTGGTTCTTCACAGTCCGTGGCGCCCGTGAACATTGTGCTCAACGCCGCTGTGGCCTGCGCTCTGGACGACATTGCCACCGAGCTCGAGGCTTCCGTTTCTGCCGGGACGAATTTGAACACCGCCCTGCAGGAATTGCTGCCCCGTCTCTTTAAAGAGCATATGCCTGTGGTGTTCAACGGCAACGGCTATGCCGAATCCTGGGCTGAGGAAGCTGCCCGTCGCGGCCTCCCCAACCACAACAATACCGTCACGGCTCTGGAGCACTACAGTGATCCGGACGTCATGAATGTTTTCCTGCGTCATGGCATCCTTACTGAACGCGAAATTCTTTCGCGCCAGGAAATCCTGCTTGAAAACTACTGCAAAACCATCTGCATCGAGGGCAACCTCATGCTTGATATGCTGCGTACCTCAGTGCTGCCCCAGTGCGTAGTGGCTCAGGCCAATGCCGCTGACGCTGTGCTCAAAACCCGTGCCGTGCTTGGTGAAAAGGGCGCTGCTGCTGAAGAAGCCTCCTTCAACACCCTGCGGGGTCATGTTGTAGCTCTGCAACAGGGCGTTGCCGAACTGGAAGCGGCCATTGCCAAGACCCACAAAACGTATGGTGCGCTTGAAGAAGCCAAGGCCGCGCGTGACTGCATCCTTACGGCCATGCACAAGTGTCGCGAACATGCCGATGCCCTTGAATGCATGGTGGACGACACCTTGTGGGTGCTGCCCAAGTATGCGGAACTGTTGTGGGTGCATTAGGCAGCAACGTCGATGCACAGTGAGCGTCTCATACCGTTCAACCGCACGGAGGACAGTGACGCGTAGCGCTTTTCCAGAAAGTTGATGACAGGAGTCTCATCCCGGGGGGGAAGGTGGTCTCCCTGTCATCGGCCCTTGCGGCAAGCCGCAGGGAGCCACGGGCCTCGCCGTTCGCCGCAACGGACGGCGAAGGCCGGTGGCCACAAGGTGGAGAGTCTGGCGGCTCTCCACCTTTTATGTGGCGTCGTAAGCCCTATATTTACTTTTATTTTGAATCAGAATAATTTGGGTATTGAGTATATAGTCAATAATGTTCATTCGGGGCTTTGTTCGCTTTTGATTTGACAGGAAAGGAGAAATATATGGCTGCCGCATTGCGCTTTACAAAGATGCAGGGCATCGGCAATGATTATGTCTATGTCAATGGCTTTGAAGAGCGCGTTGATAGTCCTGGCGAACTCGCCCGGACAATTAGCAACCGCAATTTTGGCGTTGGCTCTGATGGGCTTGTGCTCATTTTACCCTCGGCATCAGCCGATGTACGTATGCGCATGTTCAATGCTGACGGGTCTGAGGCGGAAATGTGCGGAAATGCCGTGCGTTGCGTTGGCAAATACGTGTACGACCACGGTATCCAGGTTAAAGACGTGATCACGGTCGAGACAGGCGCAGGCGTGAAGGTTGTGCGTCTGCTGTTCGAGGCTGGCGAAGTCTGCGGCGCTACCGTTGACATGGGCGAACCCGAACTGACCCCTTCAAGAATCCCCGTGCTTACAGAGGCATCGCCAGACGGCGGCCAGCAGCGCTTTGTGGCGCACCCCGTGGATGTGAACGGCCAGTTGTATGAAATCACCGCCGTGTCCATGGGCAACCCGCATGCCGTTATATTCATGAAGGGCATTGATGATCTGGACTTGCCCCGTATGGGGCCGAGTTTTGAACACCACCCCCTGTTCCCCAAGCGCACGAACACGGAATTTGTCGAGGTTCTTTCATCCACCAGGGTGCGCATGCGTGTTTGGGAGCGCGGCGCGGGAGAAACGCTGGCCTGCGGTACAGGCGCGTGCGCCGTTGCCGTGGCCTGCGTGCTCAATGGCTATACCGGGCGCGACGTTGAGGTGGAACTCAAGGGCGGAACGCTGAAAATCCATTGGGATGAAAGCAGCAACCACGTACACATGACCGGCGGGGCTGTAACCGTCTTTGCCGGAGAATATTATATCTGATCACAGGGGCCACAAATGACTACCGTAAATAGCAATTTTCTCAAGCTGCAAAGCAACTACCTTTTTGCCGACATTGCCCGCAAGGTGGCTGCCTTCAAGGAGGCGAACCCCGACAAGCGTGTCATCAGTCTGGGTATTGGCGACGTTACGCGCCCCCTTGTGCCCGCCGTTATCAACGCGCTGCACAAGGCTGTGGATGAAATGGGCGATGCCGCGCATTTTCATGGTTACGGGCCAGAACAGGGGTATGCCTTTTTACGCGACATTATTGTCGAGTATGATTACAAGGCCCGTGGTGTGAACCTGAGTGCCGATGAAGTTTTTGTCAGTGACGGTGCCAAGCCCGATGTGGGCAATTTTCAGGAGCTTTTTGCCCAGGACAGCCTCGTGGCTGTCACCGACCCCGTGTATCCCGTTTATGTTGACTCCAATGTGATGGCTGGCCGATCCGGTGAAATGGAAGGCAAGCAGTGGAGCAACATTGTCTATCTGCCATGCGTTAAGGAAAACGACTTTGTGCCCGATTTTCCCAAGGTGCGGCCGGATCTGATCTACCTTTGCTATCCCAATAACCCCACAGGGACGGTGCTTTCACGGGCGGCCCTGCAGGGCTGGGTTGACTATGCCCGGCGCGAAGGCTGCGTCATCATGTATGATTCTGCCTACGAGGCCTTTATCACTGACCCTGATGTGCCGCACAGCATCTATGAGCTTGAGGGCGCGCAGGAAGTGGCCGTAGAGTTTCGCAGTTTCTCAAAAACGGCCGGATTTACCGGCCTGCGTTGCGCCTATACCGTGGTGCCCAAGGCCTTGCAGATCAGCGACGGCAAGGGTGGCAAGGTCAGCCTCAATGCGCTGTGGAATCGCCGCCAGTGCACCAAGTATAACGGCTGCCCCTATATTGTTCAGCGCGCGGCCGAGGCTGTGTACAGCGAACAGGGGCACAAGGAAATCATGGGGGTGATCGCAGGATATCAGCGTAATGCCGACATGTTGCGCACTGCCGTGAGCGAAATGGGCCTTTCCGTGTATGGCGGCGTGAACGCTCCCTATATATGGGTGCGCGTGCCCAGCGACACGGATTCCTGGGGATTCTTTGACAGATTATTGCAGGTTGCCCTGATCTGCACACCTGGCGCAGGCTTTGGCGCTTCCGGCGAAGGCTATGTGCGCCTGACCGCCTTTGGTTCGCCCGAAGATACGGAAGAGGCCATCAAACGGCTTAGCGGTCTGTGCTGATACGGGACGCCCCGCATAAGGCCGACCGAATTTTCAAAAACCAGAAACCACCCGCAATTTGCGGGTGGTTTCTGGTTTTCTGGTCATCAAGTGAAATGGCTGCACTTGCAGCTATCATTTTGAGCAGGTTGCCGGTTTTTTGCTTTGCTTCCAGATCCAAGCAGGGCGAAGATTTTTATGCTGCCCAGCACTCATTGGCGCAGGATGGTTTAAACATGCTTTTTTGAGGAAGTCCTGATGGGCGATATTCTTGTACCCGGCAGTGCGTCAGAGGCACAGGAAAAGAATATCCCTGTTAAAACAAAGAGAAGTCCAATCCAATGTATAAGCTCTATGTGTTCGTGCAAGACAAGCCAGGAAAAAACGATGCTGCTTAACGGCACAAATCCCGTAAACGATCCAGCCACTCCGGCAGGCACTTCGGCTACGCCTTTGAACCAGAACACATACGAAAGAAAAGAAACAAAGAAGCCATAGTATGCCAGACATACTATTGACGGTATGTTCATGCGCGCAAAATCATAGCCAGCCGCATCATACAGCGCCAAGGGCAAAAGGCAGGTAAATGCGTACAGAGTGACTATGGTTGTTCTGAGCAGTGCGGACTTGGGCTGGCACAGGGATTTACTCATGACCGAAAACAGGGATTCACACAGGATCGCCGCCAGCACAAGGCAGTTCCCAAGCAGGGTGGACCCGGCCTCCACTGAATTTTCAAGAAATGGCATGATATTCATGGCAGTGATGCCTATGGAAACACAGGCAGCGCCAGCAAGCCGGGAACCAGGTAGCTTTTCGCGCAACAGCAGTACCGCAAAAAAAGCTATAAGCACCGGGGCCGTGCTGCCAATCAGACCAGCCGCTGTCGCTGAGGTGTGCTTTAACCCCCAGAACATGAAAATGCGGTAAAGCACAACACCGCAAAGCCCTTGCGCAAAAAGAATCATGTGCGTTTTACGGTTTGAGGGCCACGCATTTTTATGTCGACGCAGTGCGGGGAAAAGCAGAAATGGGAGGCTGAAGGCAATGCCCAGTTCTGCGCCCAAAAAAATGGGAATGTCCGAAACGATTATTTTGCCAGCCACCACCGCGCTGCCCGCAATGGTCATCGCCATGGCAAGGTAGCAGTACGCTTTCATCTGTCTGTTCATTTTTCACCTGACACAGTTGGTTGACTACCTTCCAGATCCCCAATGGCTGATTTTCGAGCCATTGCGGTAAGGCTTCTTGCTCTTGACCTGATCTGCATATATTTATAAAAAATGGTATTTAACAGAGCCACTTTTTATAGAATATTGTCAGACCACTTTTTCAGGAGAACATATGTGGTTCATGCCAGATAAAAAATGCAGGGTGCCTGTTTCACGACAGCTATATGAAAAAATTAAGTTTTTTATCCTTTCTGGGGCGTTGCGTGAAAAGGAAAAACTGCCTTCCAGCAGGGCGCTCGGCAAAGACCTGAACATCGCGCGAAGCACTGTTCTGGAAGCCTATGATCAGTTGATTGCGGAAGGCTATCTGGAAACCCGTCAGGGGTCAGGTACAACGGTTGCGCGGGGCATTGTCGCCATGGCGAGCACGCATGTTGCCGATGCTCCAGCCCGGCTCCGGCCTGATGAGCGGCACACTGGCAAAGAGCAGAACAGCGAAATTATCAGCTTTCGTTCAGGTATCCCGGACCTGAATGCCTTCCCCAAGGGGGACTGGGCAAAAATTTACGCCCGCGTCAGCGAATCATTGCCTTCAGCCTCTTTCCGCTATGGCGACTCGGAAGGCGTATGGGACTTGCGCGAGGCCATTGCAGCATATCTTTTCAGGATGCGGGGAATCAGGGTGTCACCGCACCGTGTCATGATAACGTCAGGTTCTACACAGGGATTGAGTCTTGTGGCGCGATTGCTGCGCAAAAAAGGGGATGTCGTCTTTGTGGAAGATCCCGCGCATACAGGAATGGCGGCGGTAGTGACGCGCGCCGGGCTGCGCGTGCAGGGGATTGGCGTGGATGCACAAGGCATGGATGTGTCGTCCTTACAGAAATTTCTTGCAGCGCCCAGGCCGGATGTGGCTTTTGTATATACGACGCCATCCCATCAATACCCTCTGGGCGCGATTTTACCCATTCAGCGGCGTCAGGCCCTTGTACGTTTTGCCCGCGAAATGTCATGCGCCGTGGTTGAAGACGATTACGACAGCGAGTTTCGCTACGAGGGCGCGCCCACAAGTGCGCTTTATGAACTTGATCCTGAAATGGTGATCTATCTGGGTTCTTTCAGTAAAATTCTTGCCCCGGCCTTGCGCCTCGGATTTGCCATCATACCAGAGAGTATGATGGACGACTGGAAAAGAGAAAAAAAATATATGGATGTGCATACCGATGCTCTTTCGCAGTATGCCCTTGCAGCATTCATCAGCAAGGGCGGACTTGAGCGGCACATCTGGAAAATGAAAAAAATCTACGCCCGTAAAAGAAGCCATTTGCTGCAGTGTCTGGCAAAAAACTTTGGCAGTGGGGTGACAGTCAAAGGGCAGGCGACGGGTCTTCATCTTGTGGCCAGCTTTTCAGACATTGTGTTTACAGATGCAGTGACGGAAACACTTTATGGCAAGGGAGTGAAGGTGCACCCGGTTGAGCGCTATTGCCTGAGCGCTAACGGCAGCCATGCCCACGAGATAATCCTTGGCTATTCGCACTTAACGCATGAAGAAATTTCACGCGGGCTTGAAATCATCAAAAAAACACTGCACCCCTAACAGCTGGTGCAATAAAACTCGCATTGGCGTATGCGGTGACGCGGTACAGATACCGGAGCAGATAAATTTTACAGGGTGGGATGCCTTGAGGACAAAGTTTTTGCTACCCCTTCAAATCAGAAAAGCCATTGTATTTACCAAGGTACAATAAGAGTTTTAGGGGGAGGGGGCGTGGGGGAGGCGACCCTTTTACAAAAGGGTCCCTCCCCCACAAATCAGTTCAAAGTGACATCGCTCATATACCAAAAGCCGGAAGCCCCGTGGAGCCTCCGGCTTTTACAATCCGTGCTATGGGGGCTGGCTGCTAGACGCCCTGTGCCACCATGGCATCAGCCACCTTACAGAAGCCCGCGATGTTCGCGCCAACAACGAGGTTGCCGGGCACGCCGAATTCCGCAGCCGTTTCAGCGGCGCTCATAAAGATATTATTCATGATCTGGCGAAGCTTGTTGTCCACAGCGTCAAAGGACCAGCTTTGCATGCTGGCATTCTGGGCCATTTCAAGCTGGCTTGTGGCAACGCCGCCCGCATTGGCCGCCTTGGCGGGGCCGTAACAAATGCCCGCATCAAGGAAGGCGTGCATGGCATCCAGGGTGGAGGGCATGTTTGCGCCTTCAGCCACGCACTGGCAGCCATTGGCAAGCAGTACCTTGGCGTCTTCAAGGTTCAGTTCGTTCTGCGTCGCGCAGGGAAAGGCCGCAAAGCAGGGTACTGACCACACGGCATTGCGTCCTTCAGGATAGCTGCTCACCGGGGTGTATACGGCGGAAGGGACTATTTCCGCGTAGCGGCTCAAGGATGCGCGCTCAATTTCTTTGACCTGCTTGAGCACGTCCACCTTGATGCCTTCAGGATCATGAATCATGCCGCGCGAGTCAGACACGGTGACGGGCTTGGCGCCGACCTGATAGAGCTTTTCGCAGCAATAGATGGCCACGTTGCCAGCGCCGGAAACCACGCAAGTTCTGTCTTCAAGGCTTTTACCCCTGGCGTCGAGCATGCTCTGCGCAAAGTAAACCGCCCCGTATCCCGTAGCTTCAGTACGCACCAATGAACCGCCAAAAAGCAGATTCTTGCCCGTAAGCACGCCTTCGTAGCTGTGTGTAAGGCGCTTGTACTGGCCGTAAAGATAGCTCACTTCCCGTCCGCCCACGCCGATGTCACCAGCGGGCACGTCAACGGTGGCTCCAATATGATGGAACAATTCGCTCATGAAAGCCTGGCAAAAACGCATGACTTCCATATCAGATTTGCCCTTGGGGTCGAAATCCGCGCCACCTTTGGCGCCGCCGATGGCAAGGCCAGTGAGGGAGTTTTTGAAAATCTGCTCAAACCCCAGAAATTTCAGTATTCCCTGATTCACGCTGGGGTGAAAACGCAGGCCGCCCTTGTAGGGGCCAATGGCAGAATTGTATTGGATGCGGAAACCTTTATTGACCTGAACCTGGCCGTTGTCATCGACCCACTGCACACGAAAAGAAACGGTGCGTTCTGGCTCAACAAGGCGCTCAAGGATTTTAAAGCGCTCGTATTGAGGATTTTTGTCCAATACGGGCTGCAAACTGTGCAGCACTTCTTGTACAGCTTGAAGGAATACGGGCTCGTAGGCATATCTGTCCTGAAGATTGCTTATTACGCGCTGCACGTAGGACATCATCGTTCTCCTTGTGGGGGATGGGTCAGGATTACGCTATAAAAAACCACTCTGATTTTTTGGCGGGAAAAATTGTTACGCTAACTTAACTACGTCTGACAAGGCTTTTGGCATCCAAAATTGCGTAAATATAAAAAACACGTCAGCGGCGTCACGATTTTGGAGGATAAACCCGCAACATAAAATCGAGACGCCGCTGAAGCGCTCTGTGCGTGAGCCATCAATCAATTGTCTGGCGTGGGGCCTCCAGAGCCGAGTGCAAAATTTCATCCAGAGTTGGATGCGCGAACATGAAGGAGTGCAGGCGTTCCTCGCAATACTGGCCGATCAGCAATAGCTGGGCCACGGTCACAAGGTGGGAAACACCGTGTCCCAAAGCGGCGATTCCCGCAATTGAGCCATTGCGCCATATGACTTTTACAAATCCGCAGGCATCTCCGCCTGCCTGGGCGATGGCATTGGACATCAACTGAGCGCGAGACACCATAACTTCGCCGCCTTCCGCCAGGGCCTGACGTTCCGTCATGCCCACCCGCATGATTTCAAGGCTGCCGTAAACGCATGACGGCACAGGGCCGGATGCGTAGGGATCGGGGTCTTTCTCAAGAATGTGCCGCGCAACGTAGTCGCCCTGATGTTCGGCGGCATGGGCCAGCAGGGTCTGCCCGTTCACGTCGCCGATGGCATATACGGCGGGAGCGGCCATGAGATATTCGTTAACGCTCACAAAACCGCGCGGATTTAATGTGCATCCGGCTTTTTCAGCGCAAAGACTGTCTGTATTGGGCGTACGGCCCACAGCCACAAGGGCTTTTTCAGCCCGCAGCTCGCTGCCGTCTTCAAGGGTGAGCACAGCTTGACCGTCACGGGTGAGCAACGAGGACGCCTTGATCCCGCAAATGCAGGTAATGCCCGTTTTACCGAGAAGCTTTTGCATCTCGACGCCTATATCAGTATCTTCAGTGGGGGCAATGTGTGAAGCGGCTTCCACTATTGTCACCTTGCAACCCATGGCGTTGAAAAAATCGGCCATTTCAAGGCCAATGGCTCCTGCGCCAACGACAATAAGGCTTTCGGGCACCGCAGGTATGGCAAGCATGTCCGTACTGTCCAGCACGGATTCATGATCGGGGCTAAGCCCGGGAAAAGCCGCAGAGCGCGAACCCGTGGCCAGAATGATATGGCGGGCCTCAAGGGTGGCGCTGACAGCGCCGTCTGCGTCAAGAATTTCCACAAGGTGTGGGCCTGCGCAGCGGCCACGTCCATTGAACAAAACAGCTCCAGCCTGCTCAAGCCCCTTGGCCAAAGTCTGAGCGGAGCCTCGCGTAAACCGCTGGATGCGCTTTTGCAATGCGTCGTAATCTATATCAATGGCGCCTTTGGCCACACGCTGGCGCTCGAGGCCGCGCAGCAGCCCTTTGGGGGCGGTAGCGCCCAGCAGCATCTTTGTGGGTATGCACCCGCAGTTCAGGCACACGCCGCCCCAATGGGCGCTTTCAACAATGGCGACGCTTGCGCCGCCATTGGTCAGAACGCGGGCGGCTTTTACTCCGCCAGGGCCGCCGCCAATAATGACTACATCAAATTTGTTCATATTTTTCTCCGCCATGCTTTCTGTTGTCCAGGATTACAATGAATCTGACCCTCAACCATGTGCAGCCGAAAAAATCTATACCATCTGCGGGGTAAAGGTCCAATGCAAAGATGCCGAAGTATGGCCAGCAGGCTAAAACAAATACCGGGTTTCAACGGCGAAAGCCTTTTTTGCATCTGGACGCGACAACCAGTACAATATAGTTTACAAAAAAAGCCGACATTTTAGTGTAACCCCACCGTAACATCCCTACATGAAAAATAACCGTCGACTGCGTAATTCTCTGATAATAGCCCTGTCTGTGACAGTGGTATTTCTGCTGGCGGCCTTTGCCTGGCGGCACTTTACCCCTGCTTCCGCCAATGCAGGCGCACGCACGGGCACGACGTTTGTTGCCGGTGGTCTTGTTGGCGACGATTACGCCCCAGACCGTCCCATAACGACGACGTTTGACAGGGTCGACCAGCTGGAGCCCGCTCCGCAGAATACGCCTGGCAGACAGGTTCCGCCGCGTCCTTCTGTCCGACGGGCTGACCAGACAGATATTGAAAGCCCCACGCCGCCGCTTGAAGAGGATGCCGCAGGGGATGACGCGCTTGCCGCCACGCAGGATGAAAGCAATGCTTCCCTCCCAGATGTGGGCGCGGATGCGGATAAAACTGCCCCTGGGGATGCCGCATCAGGTGCGCAAGCCCCGTCAGACGTTAGGGACGAGACGACCGCACCCGCCTCGGATGCGGCGTCAAAATCGCCTGCCAAACCTGCAGACATAAAGTCCGGCACGTCCGGGGCCAAGGTTCAGCTTTTTGGGACTGTGGAGTTCAAACGTCCGCTGTCTTCCTTGCCAAACTGGCTTGATCTGCTCAAGCGCAATGCAAAAGACCCCATCTTTATTCCAGGCAAATATTTTAAAAAAAATGTCACCTGGGATGGTTTTAAGGAAAAAGTGCAGGGCAAGAGCCCCATGGATCTTCTGCGTCATGTCAACTCATTCTGGAATACCTGGCCCTACAAGGAAGATATCGTTAACTGGGGTGTTGAGGATTACTGGGCCATACCGGCTGAGTTTCTGAAAAAATCTGGCGATTGTGAAGATTACGCAATAGTCAAGTATTTTATGCTTAAAGAGCTTGGCATATCACGCGAGAACATGCGCATCGTGGTCGTTCGCGATACCGTGCGAAACATGGCACACGCCGTTCTGGCTGTATACATGGACGGCGACGCCTATATACTTGATAATCTCAGTAATGCCGTTTTGTCCCACAGCCGGATCAGGCAGTACAGTCCGCAGTATTCGGTGAATGAAGTGGGCCGCTGGGCGCACCTGAAAGGTCGCAAAGTAAAGTAGGTAACATTATGAAGATGCAGGAAATGGACGCCCAAAGCGTGGCCAGCAAGTACCGCCTGAAAAAAGCCGTAATTGCAGCGGTCAGCCTGGCGCTTTTCGCCGTGGCCGCCGCTGTGGCGTATGTGTTGTGCACGCTTCAGATCCGAAATGTCTCGCAGGAAATCCTGAATAATCAGCGCGACATGGAGCAGGTCTGGATGGACAAGTCTCTAGAGGCCATCCATTCATGGCACAATGGTCTTGCAGAACAGTCGCGTTTTATCAGCTCGGCTGAAATGTTTCGACTTTTTGCTGTCGATGTTTCTAACCTTGGGGCAGACGGCGCCATAAGGCTCACGGCTCCCGATGCGGAATCAAGCAGTGACGAGGCCCTGCACTCGCTGGCCGAGCAGCTGCCCTACATGCAGGACCTTCTGCGTGATTTTGTCCGCAGCAGGCAGTGGATAGCAGCCCGTATTGTCATGCCCAATGGCCAGCCCCTGATTGCGCAGGAACATGATGGTCCCTTAACGGAAATGCAAACGGAACTGGTACGCGAAGCAATGACCGACAAGGCTCTGACCTTTAGCCCTGTGCGCGTTCTTGGGCAGAACCTTGTCATTGACATGGTTGATCCGCTCTACGAAGTCCTGGGGCAGGGCAGCACCAAACCTGTTGCGGCTCTGCTGGCCACAATTCCCGTGGACAGGGCCCTGGTGTCCTTTCTGTCGCTGAGTCAGGAGCAGCATCGGGAAATCCGTCCCTGCATTGTGCAGAGTGAAGGCAATGCCCTACAGGGCATCAGCCTGCGTGGCGGCAAGGCTGAGTTGCTCCCGACAGGGGCGCAGATGGATAAAAGCAGCCTCACGTTCAAGCGCAGACCGGGCATTGGGGAACAGGGCGAAGTGTATTCCCTGGGCAGCTATGTCAGCGGACTCGACTGGTGGGTTGTTCTGGAAGTTCCTGCCAGTGAAGTTGATGCGGTGCTGAAGAATCAGGCTCATCAGATTTACGGCCTCGGCATTCTCGGCAGCCTGGGCTCAGCCCTGCTGGTTGCCTTTGTGTGGGCCAGCATAGCGGGGCGCGCCTACCGCACAACCGCCAATCATTTTATGCGCCTCTACCTCCTTATTCGCCAGCAAAAGCTTATGCTGGACAGCGTAAACGCCTCACTCCAGGCGGGTCTGCTGATGATCAACAGCCAGGGTCAGGTACAGATGTGCAACCCTGCCTTTAACGCCATCGTGGGAAAGTCTGAACAAGATATCGCTGGCTGCGGCGTTGCTGACCTGCTGCCGCCTGACGCTGCCGCAACCTTGCTGCAAGGCATGGATAGGGTGGCGGCTAACAAGACCGAAGGCAGCATAGAGATATCGCTCGATCAGCCGCAGGGATTCCGTTTGTACCGGGTAACGCTTTTTCCCTTTGAAGACAGGTTGCAGATGGAATCGCCTGTTTCAGGCGGATGCGTGGGTATTTTTCAGGACATCACGGAATTCCGGCGCAGGGCAGAAGCCGCCCGTGAGCGGCAGGCCAGCAGTACTGCGGCATTGGTGCGTGCCATTGAAAGCGTGGATGTGAACCTTATTGGGCATTCGCAGAAAATGGAGCAGGTGGTGGAACTTCTGTGCACAACCATGGAACTTTCCAATGAAAATAAAGAAACACTGCGCCTCGCGGCCCGCCTCTCTCAGGTCGGCAAGATTTTTGTGCCTCACCAACTGCTGACCAAGACAGGCAAGCTTACACCGGAAGAGCAGAGTGAAGTCATGCGGGCGCCAGAATACGCCCACAGGGTATTGCAGGATTTGCAGTTCGGCCTGCCAGTGCCCGATGCCGTTTACCAGATGGGAGAGCGGCTTGACGGCACCGGGCAGCCGCGTAAGCTGCGCGGCGACGAAATCACGCCCAACGCGCGCATCCTGGCCGTGGTCAACGCTTTTTGCGCCATGGTCAGCCCGCGTTCCTACCGGGCGGGCATGGAACCGCAGGAGGCTATCACGTTGCTCAAACGCGATCCGGGCTTTGACCAGGACGTTGTGGCAAAGCTGGCGGCCTTGTCCAATGACAGTTTGAAACAAGCCATTTTTGCCGGAGCGGATGTTTCTTCAAACCCTGTTCGCAGTGAGGTGTAGCGCGATCAGGGCAAGTTTTATACAATTGAAAAAGATGCGCTGGAGGCCTTTTGGGATGCTTCCGGCGCATCTTTTGTTTCATATTCAAAAGCTCGCCATAACCATTGCCACATCAAATAACAGTGACAAGCGGCTCCCCAACACAAGCGTAACGGTTGAAGCAGCGCTTTGCCAGATCAAGGCAGTCGGTCAGCGCCTCAAGGCCTGAAAAAGAATAAATAACAGTAATTGCCTTCCTGGTGCCGTCAGTGATCATTGCCCGTGTCGAATCGCTGGTGGGGCTGCCAAAGGGGCCTGAGTCATCGGCCAGCACCGGCATGTTTTCAAGGGTCATGCCTGATTTGCCAATACCGGCGTAGCCTTCGCCCGGCTGCCCCAAGCGTAACACAATTTTTTGTCCTATATGCGCGGCGTCGTATGACCCCAGCGAAAAACCCGTTTCAAGCGACACCAGATTGTTGGCGTCAACCAGAGAATTAATCTGGTACAGGGCTTTTCCCTGGCGAACGCGCCGGTACAGGGCTTCGGATGAAATCCTGTGCCTGCCCGGATCAATGCCAAAGGCTTTATAGGCTGCGCGGGCCTGGGCAATGTTGGGCATGTCTGGAAGGGCTGTGGAGGCAAGCTTTTGCTCCAGCAACGGAGCAAAGGTTTTTTCATAGAAATCCCAGAGATCCTGATTTTTGGGACAGACGTCAACCGAGTAGCAGAGGCAGCCCACATGCGTCGCAGGCCAGGCAGTCTTGAGGTTTTCGTCAATGCTGATAGTTGGCATGGCCATGCGATATCTCCCTGTTCCTGGAGGCATTACCACCCTGGAATTTTTTTGAGTGATGCAAACGTCGGGCATCATCCTCGTTTTATGTCCCTTCGGCAAGAAGGCATATTGGGGCATGGCGCAGGGGCAGCACGGCTGGCATCCCCGCTGGTTACAGGAAAATACTGTGTAGCCACGCGCATAGGGCCGGTTTGAATGTGAAAAGAATTTTTTAAAATTACCCGCCGTAAGTTCTTGCTTATCATTGCCGTTTGTAGCAAGGTCATTTTCCCCCCTGTGACAGTGACCGAAATTGCCCGCCAGCGCGGTTTCGGCAATCCACCGGATTGCCCGGCCTCCCCAAGGCTGTAGAAACCGAATTTCGATCACCGCTCATTGGTTGCGCGTTTGCGCCCAATCGAGCTTTCAATTGGCGCCTCCCCCATTGCGGGTACATCAGTGTTGCGGTTGCCGCGTATTGCGGACCGGTCTTTCCGTGACGCTTTTTACCGAGGTTACAGATATGTGTAGAATAGGCTCTATCAAGAGCAAGACGCCAGTGTCCCCCTCAGTGGCGCTCAACCTTATGTTGCCACAACAGGAAGGACACGATAACTCCGGCTTCGCCATGGTCATGCAGGACCTTGAGGGCGTGTTCAGCCACTATAAGGATAAGCCTTTGCTTTCTTTGGCCTGTACTCCTCAGGGCGTGCAGCTTGCCAACGATTTCATGGAAGAAAAAGGCTTTGTGCAGGTGGCGCAGTGGGTGCCGGAAGTGGACAAAAAGCCCGGCCTGAAGATTGAAGCCATGCCGCGCTACGTTTTTCGCAACTACGACTATCCCGAGATCTACCGCTACCGTAGTCAGGCTGAACGCGAAGACCTCCTGCTGGACACGCGCCTTGAGTTGCGCGCCTTGCTTGAAAAAGACGGCAACGGCTTTGTGTATTCCTTCTGGCCCGACGTGCTGACGCTGAAAGAAATCGGCGACCCGGCGGACATCGCCACCTACTTTCGTCTCTGGAACGATGATGGTCGTCTCACCGCACGAAACATCGTCACGCAGTGCAGGCAAAACACCAACTACGACATTGTGCGCTATGCGGCCCACCCCTTCTTTCTTCAGGGGTACACCCTCTGCGCCAACGGCGAAAACACCTTTTTCACCAAGAACAAAGAGTTTCAGAAAGCCCTGCATAGAGGCTACATAGGCTTTGAATCCGACTCGCAGAACTTTCTTTACACTTTGCACTACGTGCTGCACGAGCTTGAATGGCCCATCCGGTACTACAAGCATGTCATCACGCCCCTGCCTTTTGTGGAAGCCGAACAGCGCGCCGACAGCAAGGTGCTGGGGCTTATCCGCGAATCTCTTGCCCATCTTGAGATCAACGGGCCCAACACCATTATCGCCCTGCTGCCCGACGGCAGAATGATGACCTGCTGCGACTCCAAAAAACTGCGCCCTGTGGTGGTCGGCCGCGACAAGGATATGGTGGCGATTGCTTCAGAGGTGTGTGGCCTCAATGCCATTATGCCCAACAGGAATGTGGCGGAAGACATCTATCCGCACGAAAGGGAAATGGTGGTCATTGACAACGATTTGGCGGTGCAAAGATGGAATCAGTAAGAACTCAGGATGTCAGCGTTAACGATCTGCGCTGGAAGATAGACTACCGTCCGGAAATGTGCACCATGTGCGGTTCCTGCGTGGCCGCCTGTACATTCAATGCCATTGAAGTGACCATGATGCGCCGCAGTGTGACGCTTTCGCGCAAGGCCTTTCCCGATCCTTCGCAAGAGCATATGGCCCGGCCCGTCATTTCGCAAAAGCCCAGCATCGAGCATGCCTGCGTTGGTTGCGGCATGTGCGAAAAAATATGCCCCAACAGCGCCATTCGCCCTGTGCGCAATGTGGACCAGCGCTTTCCCTTGCTGGCGCGCAGCCACGGGCCCATCAAGCGCGGCGGTCGCAGCAATCTTGCCATGCCCCGCACGCTTGATTCCATTGTTGTGGGCCGCATAAGCCAGATGACAGACCCTGCCCTGGACTCGGAACGGCATACCTTTGACATCCGTTCCCCCCTGGGCCGCGTCATGCTGGCGCAGGAACTGCCCTTGCGCGTCGAGGGCTCAAGTCTTGTGCTTACCGACCGCACCCCTACGGTAAACTGGGTGTACCCGGCCATATTCAGTGATATGAGCATCGGCGCGCTGTCCACCAGAGCCTGGGAAGCCATTGCCGTTGCCACGGCGTATCTCAACGAAAAATGCGACATGCCCGTACGGATGTGTTCTGGTGAAGGCGGCATGCCGAGCAAGTTGCTGGAGTCTGAACAGCTCAAGTACATGATCCTGCAAATCGCCTCAGGCCACTTCGGCTGGAACCGGATCATCAGGGCCATGCCCCGCATGAAGACAGACCCGGCTGGCGTGCTCATCAAGATAGGGCAGGGAGCCAAACCGGGCGACGGCGGCCTGCTGCCCGCGGCCAAGGTCGCGCCGCACATTCAGGCCATTCGTGGCGTACCCAGGGCCACCCTGCATTCGCCGCCGAACCATCAGGGCCTGTATTCCATTGAAGAGTCGGTGCAGAAAATGCACCTTTCGCTCAATGCGGCTTTTGGTTTCCGTGTGCCTGTAGCCATCAAGTGCGCTGCCTCGGCCACGTCTGTTTCCGTTTACAACAACCTGCTGCGCGATCCTTACAAGATTTGCGGCGGTTTTTTCATCGACGGCATTCAGGGCGGCACGGGCGCTGCCAACGAGGTTTCGCTGGAGCATACAGGCCATCCTATTGTCTCCAAACTGCGTGACTGTTACCAGGCAGCCGTGGCCCAGGGGCTGCAAGGGCAGATTCCCTTGTGGGCGGGCGGCGGCATTGGCCTTTCGGGCAACGCTGCGGCCGACGCTTTCAAGATGATCTGTCTCGGAGCCAATGGCGTTATTATCGGCAAGATACTCATTCAGCTGCTCGGCTGCGTTGGCAACGAGCAGGGGCGTTGCAACGCCTGCAATACTGGCAAGTGTCCCACGGGCATCTGCACCCAGGATCCGCGTCTGGTCAAACGCCTTGACGTGGACAGGGGCGCGCAAAACATTGTGGATTACATGCTGGCCTTTGACTCCGAGCTGCGCAAGCTGCTGGCCCCGGTGGGCAACAGCTCTATGCCGGTCGGACGTTCTGATGCGCTGGTAGCCACAGACAGATCCGTGGCCGACAAACTGGGCATTCAGTATGCCTGCTAGCACTTTGCACGAGGATGACAGTATGTTGCGCGTAACTACACTGCAAAATCACGAGAGGATGTCCACCCAGGATCTTCTGTTGGCCATTGAGGCCGCAGTGGAAAAGGGCGAGACGAATTTTTATATTGAGGCATCGGGGCAGCACGATATCGGCGGCCCCCTGTGGAACAAGGACGGCAAAAAGCTCACGTTTACCGTGAACAATCCCGGTCAGCGGGTTGGCTCCATGTGTCTGCCAGACACTGAAGTTCTGGTTGAAGGTTCGGCTCCCGCCGATGTGGGCTGGCTCAATGCCGGCGGCCGCATTACTGTGCGCGGAGACGCCGGCGACACGGCGGCGCACTGTGCCGCTGCGGGCCTTGTGTATATTGGCGGGCGCGCGGGCACGCGCTCCGGCTCGCTCATGAAACATGACCCCGTATATTCGGCCCCCGAATTGTGGGTTCTCAAGAGCGTGGGCAGCTTTTCCTTCGAGTTTATGGGCGGCGGCAAAGCTGTGGTCTGCGGCTATGAAAGCCAGACCATGCCCTCCGTTCTGGGCGAGCGTCCGTGCGTGGGCATGGTGGGCGGCGTTGTGTATTTTCGCGGCCCGGTGGGGCAGTTGCCTCACGAAGTCAGCGTCAGCGCCATTGATGACGCTGACATCGCCTGGCTTGAAGCCGGACTGGACGACTTTCTGACCGCCATCGACAAGCCCCGGTTGCGCAAGGAACTCTCTGTCTGGAAGCATTGGAAAAAAATCACCCCTCTGCCTTTTGAAGAGCGCGATCATGAAGGAATGCCCAGCATGGGGCAGTTCCGGGCAAAAGAATGGATCACTGACGGTATCTTCAGCGATGTGGCGTCGGACGATTTCGCGGTCAATGGGCTCGTGGCGCGTGGCGACTATCGCCAGCGCGTGCCCCTCTGGGAAAACGCGCGTTACGCCGCTCCCTGCGAATTCAACTGCCCGGCCTCCATTCCCAGTCAGGTGCGTTTTAACCTGCTGCGCGAGGGCAGGGTGGACGAAGCCTATCGTCTGGTGCTGGATTACACGCCCTTTCCGGGTTCTGTCTGCGGCAGCGTGTGCCCCAACCCCTGCATGCAGAGTTGCACACGCTCACAGTTGGACAGCCCGGTGCAGATTGGCGCGCTTGGCTCCTGCTCGGCAGATATTAAAGTGCCCAAGGAAAAAAAGCGTACCGGCAAGCATGTTGGCGTTATCGGCGGCGGTGTGGGTGGCCTTACAGCGGCATGGCAACTGGCCCGTATGGGGCATGACGTCACTGTGTACGAAGCTGACGCTGTCATGGGCGGGAAGCTTGAGCAGGTCATACCGCGTGCCCGCCTGAACCATGATCTGCTGCAAAAAGAACTCAAGCGCATTGAAGACCTTGGCGTGCGCTTTGTAAACAATTGCACTGTAGACGCCAAAAAATTTGCGGAGCTTCGTAAAAAGCACTCAGCCCTTGTTGTGGCAACGGGTGGGCATGTTCCCCGCATCTTCCCCTGGCCCGGGCATGAAAAAATCGTGGCTGGCATAGACTTTCTCAAGGCCGTCAACAAGGGCAAGGCCCCCAGGGTGCCGGAAAACGTCATTGTTATCGGCTGCGGCAATGCGGGTATGGACGCGGCGGCAGGAGCCTACGCCTCCGGAGCCAAGCTGGTTACCTGTGTCGACGTGCAGAAACCTGCCGCTTTTGCTCATGAAATTGAGCAGATTGAAGCTTTGGGCGGCAAGCTTGTGTGGCCGGTTCAAACCAAGGAAATCACGGACAAGGGCCTTATCACGCAGGAGGGCAGGCTTATCCCTGGTGAAATGGTCATTATCACCGTGGGCGAGTCGCCTGACCTTTCCTACCTGCCCGAGGGACTTGAAAAATTCCGTGAATGGCTTGTGCCCAAGCCAGACCTGAGCGTTATGGATGGCGTCTTCGCTGTTGGCGACGTTATCAAGCCTGGTCTTCTGGTGCATGCCATTGGCACAGGACGTGAGGCGGCCCTTTCCGCTGACGCCTGGATTCGCGGCGAAAGCTATACGCCGGCAGAAAAGCGCCTTGTTCCGTCAACCCGGCTGCACACTGCCTACTTTGCCAAATGCCATGACAAGGACCTGCCCAGCCCGCAGGACGAACACAACCGCTGCATCAGTTGCGGTTCGTGCAGGGACTGCAAGATGTGCCTCAAATCCTGCCCGGAGAAAGCCATTGACCGCAAGCAGGATGAAAACGGTTTTGAATACGTGTCCGATCCAGCCCGCTGCATAGGCTGCGGCATCTGCGAAGGCATTTGCCCCTGCGGCATATGGACCATGTATCCCAACTGGGACATGAGCTAGGCGTAGATACTCTGTCAGGGACGCGTAACGCATTTCCGCAGAAGCGGAGCAGTGCAACAGTCACAGACAGTGTTGATCGGCAAGACTATGTATAATAACCGCGCGCCGTGGATACCTGTCCTCGGCGCGCGGCAGTTTTACATACTTTTTCTTTCATCCAAAACTGTGTATACTAGACCAGACAACTTATGAAAGGTATCACCTTTCAAAGGTTAAATACTCTGATACACACGTCAGTTTATTGCAGGAGAGATCAATATGGACGTTTTAGAAGCCATTTTTACCCGTCGCAGCATCCGTGAATTTACCAATGAAGACGTCAGTGAAGCTGATCTGGAAACCCTTTTGCGTGCAGCCATGGCGGCCCCCAGCGCACATAACCGCCAACCCTGGCATTTTGTGGTTGTGCGTGACAAGGCTTTGCTCGCAAAAATCGCCGAACTGCACCCCTATGCCAAGATGGCAGCCCATGCGCCTTTGGCCATAGTAGTATGCGCCAACCCCGCTGAAGCCAAAGAAGCAGGTTTTTGGCAGCAGGACTGCACAGCCGCATTGGAAAACATGCTCCTGGCGGCGCGTGGAAAAAATCTGGGCACGGTATGGTGCGGCATGCACCCCATTGAAGACAGAGTGGAACCCATCCGTCACTTGCTCAAAATCCCGGCGGACATCAATGTGCTGGCTCTGGTAGTTGTGGGACACCCCGCGCAGTCTTTCAGCAAAGTCGATCGCTACAAGGCGGAAAAAATTCACCATAATGGCTGGTAGGCACGGCGTCCCGCTGTACGCAAAGTTCTGACCAGAAAGCTGGCCGGGTTAAGGAAACGCGCAGTTATTCCGTTTGGCGGACTTGCTTCACTTTTTTTGAAACAGTCGAGGACGGAAGAGTCCACCCCTGCTTGAAAAAAGATCGCGCCTTGCCAAACGAAACAACTGCGTGTTTCCAAAAGGTTCTTTAATCAGTGCTTCCCTAAGAATGTATTTCTGGCCCGGCCTGCTTTCTGGTATGGCGCATCATTACATTCGCGGCATCAAGCCTGGTTGTTCGCACTGAACGACCGGCGCAGCGTGTGACAAAGCATTATTTGGATTTTAGCCCCCTGTTTTTTGCTGGCGCGCAGTCTTTCAGGCTTGCGCAGGCTCCGCCCGCAATGGCCCAAAGGTACAGGCTGGCAACAGAGGCATGGGGCGAATAGCGCTTTTTATACTTGGCAAAAAGTTTGGGGGTAATCTTGCGATGCCTGTACAGCATGCGCAGGCCGCGCTGTATGGCCAGATCGTCCCAACTGAGGATATCCGGGCGCTGCATTGAAAAAATCATCAGCATTTCTGCCGTCCAAAGGCCAATGCCTTTCAGTTGCACAAGGCTTGCGCTTATTTCTACATCCGTCATGGCTGGCAGAAGCGTCAGATCAAGCCCGCCGTCACTGACGGCATCGGCAATGCTCTTGATGTACAGGGCTTTGCGCATGGAAATGCCGCAGGTCTGTATATCTTCCGCGCGCAGATTTTCAAAGTTTTCCGGGGTGATGGGGGCAAAGCGCTCCTGCATCCTGTTCCAGATGGTCACATGGGCCTTTGTGGATATCTGCTGGCCGACAATGGAGTTTATAAGCGCTTTGAATAAATCGGGCTGCACCTCGCGGTGAACATGCCCTATTTCATCCATGGCGGCAGACAGGGCAGGATCGCGCGAGCTGAGCCATTGCTTTTCTTTTTCGCCATATTCAAAATAATTTGTGTTGCTCATGCGCTTTTTCAGTTCTGGCTGGCTGCCAGATTTTTTCATGTTCCAGCAGATACTGCTTAATGGCAAGGCCCCCCGCGTAACCCGTCAGGCTTCCGTCCTGTCCGATGACACGATGGCAGGGCACAATAATGGCAACAGGATTGCGATTGTTGGCCATCCCCACCGCACGGCTTGCGCCTGGGTTACCCACCATTATCGCAATGTCTTTGTAGCTGCGGGTTTCACCAGCAGGAATGGTCATCAGGGCCCGCCACACGGCGGCCTGAAATTCTGTGCCGCCCAGGTGCAATGGGAGGTCGAATTCTTTGCGCTTACCTTCAAAATATTCGCCAAGCTGCCCGGCCGCCTTTTTGATCATGGGCGTTTCTGACTGTTCAAAGCCTTCAGGTGGGGCCTCGGTGCTGAAAAACACCCCGCATATGCCCCCAGCATCGGCGGCTATGCCGATTCTACCAATGGGGAAGGTGTAAAACGCCATGTTTTTCATCAAGCATCTCCATTTCTGTGCAGAACACTATGCGCAGATCCGCGTCAAAATACGTAGCTCAATGCCTGCGTCATGCGCCTTTATGGTACAGCGCCCATCATGACTGGGTCGTTGCATCTTCGTGTGGCCGCCTTTGGCTCAGCAATCAAGACGTTTCAAGGCAAAAATGATCGAACGGGTTTTGCCGTGCGAGCCCTCTTCACAGCAGAGTAGAACGGTGGAATCTGGCTGCCATGTCTCCATTATGGATTCACGCCACCTGCGATTTTGATTGCACGCGAAATGTATGGGGCGTCGTGCCTGCCTGTTTTTTAAAAAACGCATAAAATGCCGACAAGCTGTCAAAACCAATGGCAGCAGCAATATCAATAATGGGCATGTCTGTTGCGGCCAGCAGGTTTTTGGCTTGCTGCTCGCGCCTGCTGCCCAGATAGCGCGTGGGGGTCATGCCATACTGTTGCCTGAACACGGCAGCCAGGTGGCTTTGCGTAACGCCCAGTTTTTTCAGTTCAGCCAACAGCAGTGCGCGTTTGTCGTAGTGATCGTCCATATGCTTTTTGGCCTGCGCGGCAAGGCCAGCAACAGGCGCTTGCCCGCAAAGTTCTGGCCGGCATCGCTTGCAGGGGCGAAATCCTGTGCGTTTGGCCTCTTCTTCTGTCATGAAATACACAACATTTTTTCGCAGAGGAGTTTTTGACCTGCACGAGGGGCGGCAGTATACGCCCACAGTTTTTACGCCATAGAAGAATTTTCCGTCATATGCGGAATCACAGTCAACCACTGCCTGCCACATGGTGTCGTCCGAAAACTCGGTCATGGGGAGCCTCGTTCCGTTTTGCTGTCTGCTATAGCACAGTGGAGGTTCAGGGTCTTACTCATTTTCAAGATGCAATTCATACTGACCATGCCAGGTGCAGGCCCATGCGGTTTTAAGCGCACCCAGAGCGGAGGAATGTCGCGGATCACGGGCAGGGACTGCGCGCCAGCACGCCAGCGCAGCACAAAAGCGTTAGGCGGAAAAACCTGAAAATGTCACTATTCATTATACATAAAAGAATGTTATTGCTAGGTTCACATCAACATATACGAGGTGCATCATGCAGGCAAGAATGAAAAAATATCCTTTGTCAGAGGAAAAAATACACGCGTTGCTTACCGCCGAACCGGTGGCCAGATTGGCCAGCACTGGATCGGACGGCTTTCCCTATATTACGCCGGTTCATTTTGTGTATATGGACGAAAAGATATTTATCCACGGTTTGGCTGCGGGCGAAAAACTAGCCAACATCAAAAGAGACTCGCGCGTGGGCTTTGAGGTGGAGCGAATGATCGGGCTTGTTCACCATGCGCAAGAAGCGTGTGACACAAATACCGCCTATGAAAGCGTCATTATCAGGGGGCACGCGGCCATGATTGCAGATGCTGCCGCAAAGCGCGCCGTATTGGACGCTTTTGTGCGTAAATACACACCGCAGCATACTGGCGGTTCCTACCCTGATGCTATGGTAAAAATGACTGGCATCATTGAACTTTCAATCCAATCCTGTACTGGAAAATATTATCCTGTGTAAGCGCGTGAAACTTCTGTCCGACAAATATTACTAAAATAGTGGGTAACTGGCTGTATTTCATGAACTGGCTTCAGTTTTGTCATAACATGGCCATGACTTATGGTAATTTGACAAGACGGCTTTGCGGTTTATCGTATGAATAGGGGAAAGGCAAAATTAATGGTTTATTGTGAGCATGCTCACAGAAAACCTGGCGGGCCACCTCTACGATAGACTCACTGGTGTTGCATACCGTTGGGAATGCTTATTCCAAACGCTCACAGCATTCTCTTTACAGCGCCCAATGGCGCAGGCACGTGGCGTATACGCCTTCACGACGAGCGCCAGCGTATGCAGCCGCCAGTGCTGTTTCATAGTGAACCAGCACACTGCAAATCCGCTAAAGCAGCCATGACCGGCAAAGGAATTGTCATGAAAATACTGCAGCTTGATTCCACCAGAGAATTTTCGCCCAATGTCATGAAGCGTTTCTTTCTTGTGGAGGATTCTCCCAATTTCAAGATTATCAACTTCAACCTTGATGCTGGCGTCATTTTTCCCGTGCATTCGCACGATCTGGACGGTGAGCTGTCCATACAGATTCTTGAAGGCGAGGGCTTTTTTCTGGGAGCCGACGGCGTGAAGCTGCCCGCAAAAACCGGAGACATTCTCGTTTCTGAAATTCGTGAACCGCACGGGGTTGAGGCCACAACACGCATGCGCTTGCTTGTGACCATTACTCCGCCCATCTAGGGCGATTTAAAGTCAATGGCCTTTGAAGCGACACAAAGCCAAAGGTTACAACACGCCTCTTACGGCGGGCATCAGTGCGGTTAAACTGCGCTTACGCCTCCATGGCGTGGCCTGTACATAGTGCAGCGGCCAGGGCAGCTACAGTACAAGTGCTCTGGCACGCTGCCGCTTCAAACGCTAATACTTTTAAAATGCTACATAAATAAGTCGAGGTAGCCATGTTGCTGACCAAGGATGCGAGTATCTATACCCTCACCAAGGAATATCCTTTTCTCATAGACGCTCTGGCAAACCACAACAAGAGCTTTGAAAAACTCAAAAATCCTCTTTTGCGGCAGACAGTGGGCAGGGTTGCCTCTGTAGAAAAAGCGGCTGGCATGGGTGATGAGAGTGTTCTTTCGCTGCTGTTGTTCATCGCTGGCGAAATCATGACCACTACCGGCGAATCCGTTGAAATCGCTCCTCCCGACGCCAGGGGCGTGCAGGGGGCCGATACGAAGGCTTCGCAGGAGCAACGCCTCGCCGCGCTCAAGGAAATAATCAAGGATCTTCATGACGGCGTGGAATTCAGCCAGTTACAGGATAAATTCAATAAAACTGTGGGGGATATCACACCGCAGGAAATTGCCGCCCTGGAGCAGACCCTTGTGAACGAGGGCTTGCCCGAGACGGAAATAAAAAGGATGTGTCATCTGCATGCGGCCCTGTTCCAGAACGCGCTGGAAGGGCAGCAGATGCCGCAGGTTCCGCCGGGGCACCCTGTGCACACCTATTTGAAGGAAAATGCTCAGGCAAAAAAACTTATTGCCGAAATCCGGGAAGCCCTGGGCCCATCCAATACGCCAACCGACGCCCAATGGCCTTTTGTGCTTAAGCGCCTCAGTTCTCTTGTACAGGAACTTGCCGGCATCCAGACCCACTACGTTCGCAAGGAAAATCAGCTCTTCCCCCTGCTCGAAAAGCATGACCTGAGCGCTCCTGGCAAGGTCATGTGGGAAGTGCACGATGACATCCGCGGCAAGTTCCGTCGGGCGCAGGAACTTCTGGCTGACGACAACAGGGTGGAAGGATCTGCGGCTGTGCAGGACCTCATTGATGAAGTTGCAGAAATGATTCGCAAAGAAGAAAATATTCTCTTTCCCATGTGCCTTCAGTTGCTTACCGAGGAAGACTGGAACCGCTGCCGCCTGGGTGACGATGAAATCGGCTACTCTTTCGGCGTAACGCCCGAAGGGGAATGGAGCGCGTCTGCTGTCAGTCTTGCCGGAGGCGCGAGCCAGTCAGGACTTGTCGATCTTTCGACAGGGCAGCTGCCGCGAGAGGTTGTGGACGCCATTCTTTGCAATTTGCCCGTGGATGTGAGCTTTGTGGACCCGGATGACAGGGTGGCCTACTATTCTGACAGCGCGCACCGTATTTTCCCCAGAAGCGCCGCTGTTATCGGCCGCGAGGTGAAAAACTGCCACCCCCCAAAATCAGTGCACATGGTCACTGAAATTCTCGAAGCCTTTAAGAGGGGAGAGCGTGACAAGGCAGAGTTCTGGCTGGAACTTGGCGGCAAGTTCATCCATATTGAGTATCTTGCGCTCAGAAACAAGCAGGGAGCCTATCTGGGCTGCCTTGAAGTGGGGCAAGACGCCACGCACCTGCGCTCCCTGACTGGTCAGAGGCGACTGCTTGAATGGGAATGACGCCAGGCCGTGACATGTATCGTCTGTATGGGCAGGAGGGCAACTTCCTGCCTTTTTAATGCATTTATCGCCATGAAGCTCTCTGCATGTCAGGACGTGAATGACCGCTTCCCCAAAACATGCTCCGCCCAAAACAAGCTCCGCCCAAAACAAGCTCTGCCCAAAACAAGCTCCGCTCCCAGGGGTGAAAAGACTAGCGTAAACCCACGTTCTGTGCCATATTCTGGCCGGTTTGAAAAACAGGAACATGATGTGTAAAACGTCCGTTTGCTTGCGGAAGGGAATATATGGAAAAACAGCTGCGAAAGGTCAAAGACAGGTGTTTCCTGTGCGCCTTGGTCGTTTTTTTTCTGGAGTGTTGGATTATTATAAAACTGCATGGCTATCTGAGCGGCCTTGGCTTTGAAAACCGCTCTACACAGATGCTGCTTATAGATTCCATGCTGTATTTTCTCCTCTTTTTTGCAGTGGTAAGCGTGAAACCCGTTTCCGGCTACTTTTTCTCACGGTATTCAAAAAAGCTGCAAAAAAAGACGGAAGCAACAGAATCTGCCGCTCACAGCGGCTAGCGCCTCCCAGGCAAAAATGGCTCAAGCTGCTCGCCTGCAAAGCCACGCCTGAAGAGTGAACCCTGCTCATCGGCGCTGCAGCGTGGAGGCAGGCAACCACAGCCATGCTGCACGACGCGCAAAAACACCGTGCCCAGGAATTGTGGTCTGAAAATTTGATTGTTCGCTAAAAGAACGGCCCCGCAGGAACTTTTTCCAGCGGGGCCGTTTTATTTGGTCGGTGCATGGGGCGGGGATGCTACGCCTGCAAAGGTTCAGGCCTGTACCGCACGTTGTGGCGGCTGGGAATCATTGGCTCCGTCCTTTTGTATCCATTCCTCAAGGTGGCTGGCAATGTGCTGGCAAACGGCCGCGTGTTCTTCCTTGCCCTGCCCCTGCACATGCATCGGTTTCGCGAAGCAATACCGCACGGGCATGCCAGGGCGTATTGGGCCCAGTTCCTTGATTTTGCGCCCCTGCCCCCAGGCGTCCGTCTTCAGCGCGAGGGGAACCACGGGCACCCCCGCCTTACGCGCCAGCTTGACGCCAATGGAATTGAAGTGGCTCTGATCAAAATTCAGCGACCGCGTACTCTGCGGAAAAACAATAATGGATATTCCTTTTTTCAGGCGCTCAAGACCGCCTTCAAGCACTGCCGTCAAATCTTCGCGCGGATTGGTGCGCCCGACAACAATGGGGTCACGTGAACACATGACAGGGCCAAAGAAGGGCATGGTCGTCAAACTTTTTTTGACCACAAAGGTCACGGGACGCCTTGGGCGTATCATGCCGGGCAGCATGAAGGTTTCAAGCGTGCTCATGTGGTTGGCCACAAAAAGGCAGGGCCCGTCCACTTCATTGATGGCGTCCATGCCCTGCACTTCAATGGGGCAGCCAATGTTTTCCATCAGGTCGGCGACCCATACACTGGCATGCACCCAGGCGCTGTCGTCGCACTGTCCCTTGGCGGCCTTGGAGCACAGCCAGCGCACCGGGCCGCCAAAAAGGCGACTGTAAAAGCTGAGTGATGGAAAAAGCCGCGAAAAAAAGCCCGCGTGCGCTGGCTGGCTTGCATAGTCATTGCCAGTAAGAAATTTTTGCGCAAAAACGCCTTCAACAAAAGGATGCATACCTTAGTCTTCCGTTTTTTTGATTTTGTGAATCTTGCGCCACCACTGTGAGAGCCGAGGTTCTTCACCATTATCGCGGGGCTGATAGAAACGGCGTCCTTCAAGGCCCTGAGGCAGGTAGGACTGTTCGACCCAGGAATCCGGGTAGTTGTGGGGATACTTGTATTCCTTGCCGTAGCCCCATTCCTTTTGCAGTTGGGTAGAGGGATTGCGCAGGTGGAGCGGCACCGGGCGCGGGCCATTGAGCTTGATTTCACGCTGGGCATTGAGGTAGGCCGCGTATGAGGCATTGCTCTTGCGGGCCATGGCCAGGTACGTCACGGTTTCGGCCAGGGGAATAAATCCCTCGGGCATGCCCACAAATTCCACAGCCTGCTGGCACGAAACCGCCAGCGACAGGGCAGTGGGATCAGCCAAGCCCACATCCTCCGAAGCCGACAAGATAAGCCGACGGCAGATAAAACGCGGGTCTTCGCCGCCCTCAAGCAGACAGGCCAGATAATACAGGGCCGCATCAACATCGCTGCCCCGAATGGATTTGATAAGCGCCGAGGCAAGCTCGTAGTGGTTGTCGCCGTCCTTGTCATGCCGCACGAGCACTTCGGGCAGCGCGGACTTAATATGCTCAAGTTCTTGCAGATCAGCGGGCAGGGCGGCCACATACTCCACAAGGTTCAGCAAGGTGCGGGCATCACCGTGCGACGCGCCAGACAGCAAATCCGCCAGTTCTTCAGACATGTCCATCTGAAGGTCGGCAGCGCCGCGCTTGGCCAGTTCCATAAGTTCAGGGCGGCCCAGGGGCCGCAACCGCAGCACATGAAGCCGTGAAAGCAACTGGCGCGTGACGCTGAAAGAGGGATTTTCGGTAGTCGTGGCCAGCAGGGTAAGCTCGCCCGATTCTACCAGAGGCAAAAAAAAGTCCTGTTGTGCCTTGGAAAAACGGTGCAACTCGTCAAGAACAAGAATGTCCACGCCAGAAAGCGAACGGCGCAGATGCTGCAAACCGGCCTCCGGCGCGCTGAGACGCAAAAATTTTTTGCCTGTGGATTTTGCCAGCAGCAGGGCCAACGTGGATTTCCCACAGCCTGGAGGGCCAAAAAAAAGCAGGCTTGGCAGGCGCGGAGCCTGCATGAGAGAACGCAGGCGTCCGCCAAGATGCGTCTGGCCCAGAAAGAGCGCCAGATCATCCGGGCGCATGCGCTCCGGCAGGGGTTTGTTGACGGTCATGACAGTTCCGCCTCGTGCGGTAGAGCCTTTGGCAACTGTGAAGCCCACCAATGTATGCCAAGGCAGAGGGTTGCCGCCGTTTCGCAGCGCAGCACCCGCGTGCCCAGGCTCACAGCGCAAAAACCAGACTTTGCAAGCATGGTAAGCTCACGTTGTGAAAAACCGCCCTCAGGGCCAATGACATAGACTGTCAAACCGCGCTGCCCCGCCATGGTTGGGGAAAGCATGGGCACGGCGTCCTGCGCTTCCCAGGGCAGAATGCGGTAGTCGGCTTTGGCCGCCTGGCTGACCAGATCGTCCACCCCGCCGCCAAGCACGCGAACCTCCGGCAACCAGGGATTGCCGCACTGTTTGGCGCCAGCCACAAGCTGCCCCTGGCAGGCTTCCTCTGCTGCTGCGGAAAGCTTGCCCTGGCTGTGATCGCCTTGCCACAGCCATATGCCTGATGCGCCGAGCTCCACGGCCTTTTCCATAAAAAATCCGCGTCGTACGGCCTTGCTGTAGGCAAGGGCAACCACGGCGCGCGCTTCAGGCTGCGGCAAAAAATCTTCGCTACGACACTCAAGGTCAACAGTTTTTTTTCCGGCCTTCAGCACAACAAAGCGGCCCAGACGACCCCGGCCATCGAGAAGTCCAACTTCACTGCCAGGGGCAATGCGCAAAACCTGACTCAGATGACGGGCCTCCTGGCCATCAAGACAAACCTCATGCCCCCAACGTTCCGGAGGCAGATAAAAAAACGCCAAACTCATGTTAAGATGCTTTCCTTGCCCATCCTTGCCTTGCGCACAGCCTTGAAGCCGTCCTGCAAGGAAACGAGGCGTCCGTAATTTTTGCGTATTTCAATTCCGGCAGGGGTCAAACTGTCTTCCGGCGGCTCAATGTACTGACGTTGAAGGTAGCGATCACGCAATATTTTTTCAACACAGTCAATAATGCCGTCCACCAATGCGGGAAAGAAGTTGACTACCTCAAATTTCAGTTCATTGAGCAGCCCCAGCGCTTCGCTGAACATCTGCCTGTAGGTGATATGTACGCCCTTGCAGCTGCGTGTGCACAGGTCTTCCAGAATCCGCACCCGGCGGGCCTGCTGAATATAGCTGAACCGTGTGCAGACTTCCTGATACAGATCGCGCAGGTCTTCAAAAACTTCGTCATTGTCCGGCGAGTAGAGGTAATTAGATAACACTTTGCTGACATTGGAAAAAAACTCGTCGCTATAACTGATCATGCGCCGCTGGTGCTTGGTCAGCCAGCTGTACAGAAACTTGAGCCTCTTTTCGTGGGTGTCGGTATTTTCAACAACCTCAGTGCGCTTGAAAACAATACGCCCCGTGAATTCGCCGCGCACAATGTCGTTGAGGCGCAGGAACATGTTGGACGTATCCTTGATAAGATTGAGCCCGGTGAGGCGCTCGCCGGTAAGCGGGTGCAGCACTTCCTGAGCCACAACCGAAAGCGCGCGATCCTGACGGACGTTGCTCGAATCAAATGTATGCTGGCGGTATTTGACGCGCAAAATGACGACCCGACGGGGTTTATCAAGAAAAAAACCATCGCGGTCTATGATTTCAAGGGCTTCTTCATGGTCGGCATCCACGGCGACCAGGGCTATCTTTTCCAGCTGGGGGTAGCGCTGGTTCCCGCCAGTGGACACATAGGTCGTGAGGGTACGGTCAGTCTGCCCAAGAACCCGCAGAAGAAAATGCTCACCCATTTTATGCAGCTTGCGCGCAAAAAGCGCACTGGACGTGCGCCGCTCGGACACAATGGGAAAGCCGTAAAGCTCCATAAGATACTGGTACACGAACATGCGGTTGAGCTCATAAATATCGCTGTCGCCATAGACAAACTTGCCTATGCGTATGCCAAACCGCTTGAGTTCGCTGTCAATATCAGAGGGAAATGAGGCAAACACGCCAGCCAGATGAAACTGGTTGTCAGCGCCCCAGGCCAGCACTTGCGCCCTGTCCATGTTGAGCAGGTAGGGCATGAGTGCGGGGTAGCTTTCCAGCAGCACAGTATCTGTAGAGCGGAACTGCTGACGAAAGACATCCTGGTGCATGCGCGGAAGACGTGAAGCGAGGGTTTGCAGGTTTTGCCCCATCACCTGATTTTCCAGCGGGCATGAGGCTCCCTCGCCCTCGGTGACGACCGGGTGCAACCTGTCAAATTGAAAAATTTCAGAAAAATAATCCAGTTGGCGGGCAAAAGCCACCAGGGAAAAGCCAGGCAGATCCCTGTATTCGAACATGTCATTGTCAAATGAAGGCAGAAGCTCGCGGCCTTCCACAACCGGATAGTTCTTGTTTTCCTGATAGGGTTTTACCAGGCAGAAACGCACATGTACGGCATCAAGAAAATTCTTGAGCGACTCAAGGTCGCTGATGGCAACAGGGGCGGACAAGCACGTTGCATCCCGCCAAGGTTGACCATTTTTGCTAAAGACCTCTTGCCACTTGATCATTCCTGCACCCTACAGACCAATCTTTCTCAATTATGTATACTTATTTTTAAAATAATTCCAGTGTCCATAGCTGATAAATAAATATTTTACACAAGAGTCAACCCCTTACAGGGGCAGGGGGGCCATATTTATGCAAATTTATCTATTTTTCTTCTGATTGCCTGGCCTGTTGCATCGTCCTATGATCAAAAGCAGTTGCGGGGGGCGGTACGCTTTGTTACAAGAAATGAGCTTATTAATAGATTTGGCGGCCAAGCCGCATCACCATAAAACCCACAGTACCATGACTGAAAATTCTTTAGAAAAACATATACTCAGTATCGTTTGCAGCGTTTTTGACGCATACTCTGTTGTCTTGTTTTTGCCCGATGAAGAAGGTGAGGGGCACCACCTCGCCGCCTCTTTCAGCCTTGGCGACAAAATCGGGGCCAAGGCCACGGTGCTGCCAGGCAAGGGGCTGGTGGGCTGGATTGTGCGCAATCGCCAGCCACTTCTTGTCCCCAACTTCGATCAGCGGCAGAGCAACCTCGGCTATTATTCCGGTGGCGAAGAGGCCTCCATCAAGGCATTCATGGGTTGCCCCGTGCCAACCGGCGGGGCGTTATGCGTTGACAGCAAAAGACAGTATTCTTTTTCTGACAAAGACCACAAGATTCTGCAGATGTTTGCAGAGTTGGTGGCGCGCCAGCAGGGCAGCAAGGGCCGCCAGGATCTGACGGGCAACATTCCACGCTACTTTGTGGAACTGGGCGTCATTCAGGACCTGCGCTTTCGCTACAAGCGCTGGCCGCAATTTTTACAGAATTATCTGCGCATCATGGTTGAGGCTACGGGCTTTGACTACTGCGCCTTTGCCTCGGTGGATACCCCTGGCGAAACATATTGTGTGGAAGCAGAATCAGCGCGGCTTCTTCTTGACGGGCAGGAACCCCTCATCCTGCCCATGGGCAGTGGCATAACCGGCTGGGTTTTTCACAACGATCAGCCTGTGGTGGCCGAAGGGGTAGAGGGCGCGCCCTCTACGGTTCTGTTCGGCAAGCTCCCTGATATGCCGGACTTTCAAGCCGCCATTTGCATGCCCGTCATGGTCAATAAAAGTACACGCGGTGTTTTGTGTCTGGCCCACACGCAGCCCAGGCAGATTGATGAGTCCATGCGCAGTTTTGTGCGTCAGGCCGTAGACCATCTGGCGCTGTTTCTGGAAAATCTGTACCTCAAGGTACGTTTGCGCACCATGCTGCCCAGGGCCAGGCTGCACAGCGATGGCCCCCAGGTATATGATCCGGACAGTGCCCCCATGCCACCCCAAAAAGAAAATTAATTATGCTGCTGCGGCGCTTTTTCCGTTTTCTGTCGAAAGACATAGCCATGGATCTTGGCACCGCCAACACCCTGCTTTATACCAGGGCGCACGGCATTGTCGTCAATGAGCCGTCAGTGGTCGCTCTGGACGCGCTTTCCGGCAAAGTCCTTGCCGTGGGTGCCGCCGCAAAAGAATATATTGGGCGGACACCCCAGCGCATCCGCGCGGTTCGGCCCATGAAGGACGGCGTCATCGCCGACTTTGACGTCACCCGGGCCATGATTTCCTACTTTGTGCGCAAGGCCATCACGGGACTTCGTCTGGTCAGGCCTTCCATGTCCATCTGCATCCCCACCGGCATTACCCAGGTTGAAAAAAGGGCTGTCATTGACGCGGCCATGCTGGCCGGAGCGGCAGACATCTCCATGATCGAAGAGCCTATGGCTGCTGCCATAGGGGCTGATTTACCCATCCACGAGCCCCTGGGCAATCTTGTTCTTGACATAGGCGGCGGCACCAGCGAGGTGGCTGTCATTACCCTGTCCGGCGTTGCAAATACCCAGTCGGTACGCATAGCGGGCGACGCTATGAACCTGGCCGTACAGCGCTTCATGCGTGACGCTTTTCGTATGGAAGTAGGCGACAATACAGCTGAAAACGTAAAAAAGATCATAGGCTCGGCCATGCCAATACCCAATGCCCCCATCCTCGAGGTTTCGGGCAAGGATATGGTTCGCGGCGGCCCCCGCGTGGTCAAGGTAACAGAAGCCCATGTGCGTGAAGCCTTGCGTGAACCTGTGCAGGCCATTCTTGAGGTAGTCCTGCGTGCGCTGGAAAAAACACCGCCCGAACTTGCCGCGGATATTTACCGCAATGGCATGCTCATGGCTGGTGGGGGCTCACTGCTCAAGGGCCTTGACGAATATATCGCCAGAGAAACCCGCCTCAAGGTTTTTGTTGATAAAGACCCGCTTACCACAGTGTTGCGAGGCACAGCCAAAGCCATGCTTGACCGCGAAACGTACCGCTCCGTCTTTATCAACTAGCGCAGATTACCCTTGAGAATGGCAAGGATTTTCTGAAAAATCCTTGCAGAGCAATGACTTCATTTCATTCGTAAGCGGCTCCAGAACCCACAAGCGTTGCAAACAGGCATCCGCAACTGTGTCAGTACGCCTGTTACGGCGCTGAACCGGGCTGTTAGTCGCGTTCAGTCCCAAGCAAAAAACTGCCCGCGTCGTGCGGCAGCGGCAACGCATGGCTGCTCTTAATGTCACCACCACGACATGCCCGGGTAAACTGAAGCGCGGAAAATACACCCGATCACTTGAGTCCGTTGGGCTTCTGACCGGGGGATTTGGCGGGGTTCACGCGCTCGACTTGAAACAAAGGATTTCTCATGATTGATGCCAGTTCCATACTCAAAAACTGCGTGGATATTGTCCTGCAAAGCGGCGAGATCATACGCGAACACTGGGAGTTGCCCAGTAATGTGCGCCACAAGGGCAGCATTGACCTGGTCACCCAGACCGACCTGGCTGTAGAGGCTTTTTTAAAGGAAAAGCTGGCTGACCTCGTGCCCGGCGCGTGTTTTCTCGCTGAGGAAAGCAGCCGTGATGATGAAGCGCCAGACGAGCTTTGCTGGATCATCGACCCTGTGGACGGCACCACCAACTTTGTGCATCGCATTCCGCAGGTGGGCACCTCAGTGGCCCTGTGGCACAACGGACGTGTTGAGCTTGGCATTGTCAATGCACCCATGCTCCATCGCTGCTACTGGTCGGCGCGTGGTCACGGAGCCTTTTGCAATGGCAAGCCCATTGCCGTGAGTGGTGTGGACTGTCTCAATGACGCCCTGGTGGGCACAGGTTTTCCCTATGATATTGCCACCCGGCTGCCGGAAATACTGGAACGCCTCGCCCTGGTTTTACCCATGGCGCAAGGTGTACGGCGCATTGGCGCGGCCTCCATTGATCTGGCCTACGTCGCCAGCGGAAAGCTGGATATTTTTTATGAATCCGGGCTCAAGCCGTGGGACTTTGCGGCGGGCATGCTGCTTGTGGAAGAGGCGGGGGGACGCGTCAGCAACCTGAACGGCGATCCCCTGCATTTTGGCGAACCCCTGCTTGCAAGCAACGGACGTTTGCACGCTCTGGCCGTCGACTTGCTGAGCCCCACGACCTGAGTACCACGATCTAGCATCACGAACTGGGCGTAATCCAGATCAGCGGCAAAAACAGCGCCGCTCAGAAATGCGAGAGGTATCCGCCCTCAAGGGCGGCGTACATGACAGGGGAGAGCAGGTCGCCAAAGTGTGCGCCCAATCCTTTCATCTCATCCTGATCCACCAGCAGGTGCCTGTCGCGTGCCATGGCCCTGGCTTTAATGATGGAATGCGGCAGGCTGGCCGTATACAGGTGAAGAAAGGACAGGCCATTGCTGGCCGAGGGCGGCATGAGGCCCAGGCAGGCAAGGCGGCCGCCCTCCTGGCTCCATTCGCGAAACAGGATATCCTGTGCGCTGCTCTCGCACGACATGCCGGCTGCAACCTGGCCGTATGACGAAAATCCCCAACCCTGTTCGCCCAGGGTCAGCAGGGCGCGCCCCCGTCTGTCGCGGACAAGCAGCGCCACGGCCCGGTGCGGCAGGCATTGGCGCAAAACATCTTCTTTCGCCATAATGCACAGGGGCGCATTGTTGCTGTCCACCACTTCAAGGCTTTGTGCCGGATTTTTCAGGCAGTCATAAGGAATTGTTTTCATGAGCATGTCCACAGGGCAGGCATGGCGCATGCGGCAACTTGAAGCATGCCATGCCGAAAAAATGTCTGCTATAGAACGGGAGTGTTTTACGTTGCCCTGGTCTGAAGAGCAATGCCGTGCCGCTTTTGGACAAAAGGCATTTGCGGCCTTTGGCCTGTTTAACGGCGAATGCCTTGAGGGCTACATTTCCATTTATCATACCGAAGATGAACTGGAAATACTCAATTTGGCCGTGCGGCCCCATATGCGCCGCCTTGGGCACGGAAAGCGCATTTTACGCACTGTCTTGCGCCTGGCGCGTAAAATGGATATTCATAGAGTCTTGCTTGAAGTACGGACGGGGAACAGGGCTGCCATTGCCCTGTACGAGGGCTGCGGCTTCCAGAAAGTAGGGCGACGCCGCAACTACTATGCCGACACGGGTGAAGACGCCCTTGTCTACCGATGTGAGCTTGACTCCTGTCAGCTTTAACGCCTCAAGGGGTATGTTATGCATAAAATCATTGCCGCCAACTGGAAAATGTATAAAAACCGCATGGAGGCCGAAACCACAGCTGCTGAAATAGCTGCTGCCCTGCCTGGAGTTTTGCCGGAAGGGCGAGAAGTTGTTGTTTTTCCGCCAGCGACGGCCATTGAATGTGTGGCCCAGGCGTTTCGCGGGCAAAAGTCGCTGACTGTGGGGGCGCAGAATTTTTATCCCGCGCCCGAAGGCGCGTTCACGGGGGAAGTTTCTGTGGACATGCTGCGGGATGTGGGCGCGGAGTGGGTGCTTGCCGGACACTCCGAACGGCGGCATATTTTTGGTGAAAGCGATGAGATGGTCGCGCGCAAGGCAGTATTTGCCTTGAGCCATGGCATGAAAACCATGCTCTGCATCGGTGAAACACTTGAAGAGCGTGAGCAGGGCCATTTGTATGCAGTGCTTGAACGCCAATTGACGGCCTTTTTTTCGTCAAAACCTGACGCCATGGCTGATGACGCCCTGACCGGACGTTTTGTCATTGCCTACGAGCCCGTGTGGGCCATCGGCACCGGCAGGGTGGCTGGCCCCGGTGAAGTGCGTGAAGCACACGGCGTCACACGCGTCCTGCTTGAAAAATTTATGGGTGAAACCGGCAAAAAACTGCCCGTCCTGTATGGCGGCAGCGTCAAGCCAGACAATGCCGGAGCCCTTATTGCCCTTGACAACGTGGATGGTCTTTTGGTAGGAGGAGCGTCTTTAGAGGCGCAAAGCTTCCTACAAATTATCGGGGCCTGATGCCCAACTTCTGGCGCGCCGTTGGGCAGTGGCCGGACGGCGAGGAGGAATACGTGCAGACTCTCATTCTTACGCTGCATATCATTGTATGCGTGTTGCTTATTATCCTTGTACTTTTGCAATCGGGCAAGGAAGGCATGGGCGTCATCTTTGGCGGGGGCAACACTTCTGTTTTCGGCAGTGGTGGCGCTGGCGGCATTCTTGCCAAACTTACCACGCTTATGGCAGTGATTTTTGTTATCACTTCTTTGAGTTACACGTATGTCACCAGTTCGCGGCCCAGCAGCGAATCTACCATTCTTAATGTAAAGATTGAAGAACCTGCGGTGCCCAAGACCAACGCCGTGCCGCCCGTTCAGTCCGCACCAGCGGCTCCGACCGGGCAATCCGCTCCTGCCGGCAAGCAGGATGCCGCGCCTGCGGGGCAGTAGCACTTTGATTTCATGATTGAAAAAGCCGCGGCATGCCGCGGCTTTTTTTTCAACCAGAACAAAGATTTTGGCCGGACAAATATCTTCGGAAGATATATTATCGAGGTTACAGCGCGGTGTTATGGTGTATGGGCGCGCAGACACCGCGCTTGCGCCTTTAGGGCAGCGCCTCTCACGCAATCACTGAGCGTTTCAAGCGGCAATTGTCAGCCACTGATGGCGCTTTGATGATGAAGCGTTGATGATGCAACGTTGCGGATGGCGGCAACGTCACGAATAAAAACGCTCTAACCTCTCCTTGTGGGGTTGACCATGTCCGACTCCGATTCTTTTGGCGAAAATCCCTTCAGATCCCTCAATATGGGCAAGCTTCCTGAAAAGAAAGCAGGAAAGCCTGCGGAATCTCGTGCTGCTGCCAAAACCAGAAAATATATAAAGACCCACTCCACAGGAAACGCTACCGGCGTTGAAGATTCTGGTGTTGACGAGGAAGAGCGCGATCTTTTTTTACGCTCCATAGGGCAAATGCAGTCATCAAAAGCACCCCGTGGGGCAAATGGAGCGCGCAAACACTCCGGCCCGGGAACCTTCCTGTTGGAAGAACACGCCAGTTTGCCAGATTGCAGCGACCCAAAAAAGAAGCACAACAAAGGCAACGCAGGTATGCCAGCCCCACAATCTGAACGCGGAGCAGGCGGAGGGTCAAGAAGGGACGACGCCACGCCAACCCATAGGGAAAACCAGCCTGATGCGGCGCAGGGCGGCCTCCGCATGGGCGCGAAAAAGCGTTCCGGCTTCGGTGCGGCACAAATCTCTTCCCGCGTGGAAAGCCATGCCGGAGACATGGCTGACGCAGATGCGGACGATGCCGTGTTTCTTCAGGCCATGGGCGAGGTTGCTCCTCTTCAGGGTCGCGGGCGTGACGTGGTGCCAGTGCCTGATGCTGTTACTCCGCCGCCTAACGGGGAGATCAGCCTTCAGGATTTCATGGATGGCAAGCTGGAATTTGCCCTGTCATTTTCCGACGAGTACCTTGAAGGGCATGTGGTGGGTCTTGATCAAATGACCATAAACAAGCTGCGGGCAGGTTCTTTCAGTCCCGAAGCGCATCTGGATCTGCACGGACTCAACGCTTTGCAGGCATTTGAGGCCTTGCGCGGTTTTTTACGCGGCGGTTGGTATAAAGGATTGCGCACCGTGCTTGTGGTGCCGGGCCGGGGGCGCAACTCCCCTGACGGCATAGGCATCTTGCGCGAGAAGCTGCAAAACTGGCTGACCCAGGACCCCTTCAAAAGGGTCGTGCTGGCCTTCTGCACTGCGCAGCCCCACGACGGGGGCCCTGGCAGTGTTTATGTATTACTGCGCAAGTACAAGAAAAAAGGGCGCGTTTATTGGGAACGCACGCCGGCAGATGACGATCTTTATTGATCGGGGCCGCCAGAAAGCAAGAACATCAGGCAGGATGCGGATTTCTTTTGCCTGACGCGGACAGCCTGTCCAGCAGCCTGTCATAGTAAGGATCATCCTGCTCAAGCTGCAAATGGCGCTGACAGCGCATTTTTGCACGCGCAATCATAAAGCGCAGCTTTTGCATCTGGCGCACGCGCTCCTGTTCGTCCTCACAGTTTTCCAGCATGTCCACAAGGCGGCTCAGTTCCTTGCGTTCAGCCAATTCCGGAGGCAGACAGCCCGCATTGCTCAAAATTTTGTAGGCCATGCGCAGTTCCTCGGGCACATGGCTTGTGTCCTCCAGTTCCAGCGGTTTGCCTTGCCCTGGCAAATTGTCAAAGAGTCCCTGTGCCTGGGCTTCTTCAATGCGTCTTTCAGCAATGAACTGGATGACAGACCAGGGATTAGCCCCTGCCATGGTCTTCTCCTTCCGGTGCTGTCTGCTGGCCGTCTTGCGGCTGGGTGTCAGATGCAGCAGCAGATGCGGCTGTCCCCCAGAGGCTTTTCCATTCCATCAGTGTTTTCAGCGCGTCAAGGGGACTCAGCTCTTCAGGCTGCATATGCCGCAGCAGTTCAACCACCGGATGCTCCGCTCTCGGGGGAGCCGCCTGAAGGATGGGCAGGTCCTCCGTCGGCTTGGGTTCGGGCAAATCCAGCCCGGGCAGGCATACGGCCGTGACTACCGCCTTGCGCGCAACATCGCGTCCACGTTCAAGATTGGCCAGTATGGCCCGCGCACGTTGCACAACAGGGCCGGGCACGCCAGCGAGCCTGGCCACCTCAACGCCGTAGCTTCTGTCCGCAGGGCCAGGCACAAGCTTGTGCAGAAAAAGAATATCGCCGCCATATTCGCTGATGGCTATATTCATTGTAAAAACGCCATCCACGCGGCCTTCGAGCGCCGTAAGTTCATGATAGTGCGTGGCAAAGAGCGTACGCAGTTCGCCCTGAGCGCGCCTGGACAGGTCTTCGACCATGGCCCAGGCCAGGGCCACGCCGTCATAGGTGCTGGTGCCGCGCCCGATTTCATCCAGAATGATAAGACTGCGACGTGTCGCCTGACGCAAGATACGCGCGGTTTCCATCATTTCGACCATAAAGGTGCTTTGCCCCTGGGCCAGATTGTCAGAAGCCCCCACGCGCGAGAACAATCTGTCCACCAGGCCAAGCCGCGCGGACGTGGCCGGAACCATTGCGCCCATCTGCGCTAGCAGGCAGATGATGCCCACCTGGCGCAGAACGGTTGATTTGCCCGCCATATTGGGGCCGGTAAGCAGGCACAGACGGCGTTTGTCATCCAGGCGAAAATCATTGGGCACAAAATTGGCGCGGCCAAGCATGGCCTCCACCACGGGGTGACGGCCCTCACGAATGGTCAGATTGGCGTCCGCAGTCAGTTCGGGGCGGCACCAGCTGTTGATGCGTCCGACCTGGGCAAGGCTTTGCCAATAGTCCAGATGGCCGATCAGTTGAGCCATGTGGCTGATGCGTTCCCGCTGCTGCGCCATGTGCTGACGCAAATCCTGAAAAAGGCTGTACTCCAGAGCCTTGCGTTTGTCTGATGCTGAAAGCAGCTCTTCTTCAAGGCTCTTGAGCGCTTCAGTGGTAAAACGCTCGGCATTGGCAAGGCTCTGGCGGCGAATGAAGTGGTAGGGTATGGCATCGGTATGCGCGGCGCGCGACACCTCAAAGTAGTAACCGAATACGCGGTTATATCCCAGTTTGAGTTTGGCGATGCCTGTTGTGGTCTGCTCCTCGGTGAGCATGGCCTGCAATTTTTGTTCGCCGTGTTCGGCGAGATCAAGCAGTCTGTCCAGTTCAGCGTTGTAGCCGCTTTTAAAAAGGCCGCCGTCCGTAATGACCGGCGGGGGGCTGTCCACAAGTGCGCTCAACAAAAGCGCCGTGCAGTCCTCCATGGCGTCCCAGGTCTTGATGATGTCGGTCACAGCCCCAGGAGGCGTTGCCGCAAGGTCGGCAGTCTGTGCTGCCGCGTCCTGATCGGGCCGCTGGAGAATTGACGGCGCGGGATTGCCCGTCAGCACGGCATACACCTGCGGCAAAGCCGCGAGGCTGTTGCGCAGGGCAATAAAGTCGCGGGGGCTGCCCTGATTCAGGCTGATGCGCGTGGACAGACGCTCCATGTCATACACGTTGTTGAGCGCATCACGCAAAGCGGAGCGGCGGCCGTCGTCTGCATAAAGCCAGGCCACAGCGTCCTGGATGCGCGTTATGGGCGAAACTTCACGCCACGGATGGCGCAGCATGTCTTCAAGCAGGCGTCCACCCATGGGCGTCATGGTATCATCAATAACATGCCGCAGCGTGCCTTTTCCCTTACGGCCATTGAGACGTGTAAAAATTTCCAGGTTGCGTTCCGTCACCTCGTCCACCACAAGACGGCGACTCAGATCAAGGCGCTGAAAAGGTTTGAGGTGTTTGGGGCTGCGCATCTGCGTTTGCGCAAGGTACGCAAGCAGCGCACCGCAGGCCCGCATGATCTCATTGTGCCCGGCAAGGCCGAGAGCGCCCGCTTCCCGTACGCCCTGAGCCGAAAGCACCCGATCAGTGGCGCGCTTGAGTTCAAAAATACTGACGGGCTGACGCACCAGACGAACGCCTTCAAGCAGGGTGCGGGGCGGCGGCTGTGCGCCTTCGGGCACCAGCAGCTCGCGTGGCGCCATTTTTTGTACCCATTGCCACAGCTCCGCCTGGCGCTTGAAATCTACGCCGCTCCATTGTCCGGTGGACACGTCCACCCAGGCGAAACCGCCTCCCTCTCCGTCCGTGCCGGGGCAAAGCGCCCCAAGGTAATTGTGGCTTTTGGTGTTCAGGTTGGCGTCATCCACCACGGTTCCGGGAGTCTTGACGCAGGTTACTGCTCTTTTGACAAGACCTTTGGCCGTTTTGGGGTCTTCAATCTGATCACAAATGGCAATGTGATAGCCTTTGTCCACAAGCTGGGCCACATAAGCGTCAACGGCGTGCCAGGGTACCCCGCACATGGGAACGGGATTTTGCGTATCCTTGCTGCGGCTCGTGAGCGTTATCTGGAGTTCACGGGCGGCCACTTCGGCGTCGCTGAAAAAAAGCTCATAAAAATCGCCCATGCGGTAAAAAAGCAGAGCATCAGGGTAGTCAGCCTTGATGCTCATGTAATGCTCAAACATGGGAGTCATTTTGATAGTGGGCTCAGACATGGTGGTGCTTCATGGGCAATAATTGTTGTTCTGTTGCATAAATTATTGGCATATGGCGCTGCCCGAAAGGCATCGGGCAGCGCCGGAAAGCAGAGGACAAATTTCTACTGCTTGTCGGGATCAGGCACGAGAGACTCTTCGGCAGCCTGCACCGGCTTGGTTTCCGCTGTCTGAGCGCCTTCGGTCTTTTCCTTGTTCTTCTGAAGAAAACTGAGCTTCGAAGCTTCGACGTCTGACTTCTTTTTCAGTTTGGCCATTTCGCGCTCAAGATTGCTGATGTGCCACTTGTGCTTCATAAGCCGGGCAGAGAGGTTCAGCTTGTCCCACACAAGGAAGCTCAGTGTGAGCAATGATCCAAGCGCAAAGGCCGCGATCACCAGAAAATAGAAAGGCAGGGGAATGGAATGCATGGGCGGGATAAAGAAAAGATGGAGCGTGAGCACCATGTCTTGTGAAAGAGGCCCTTGATTCTGAAAAAAGAATACGAGCGCAAGAAAGAAAACGATGGCCAGCAAGAGAACCTTGATATACCGCATAGACACACTCCTCAGGCTAAAGCTATCTCAAAAAATCTTCACGGGCTTTTTGAGAATGCCGCCCGCCCCGTGAGGCACAGCCTGCGCTCTCCAGCCGGTTTTTTCACGCCGCCGCGACGCAAAAAAACTTCCTGCCATTCCTTCATCAACCATTCCGAGGTTGATCTCAACCTTCCTGATGGGGCACGGAACCGGCGCTACATGGCTCCCCAGCCATGGCGTCCTTCGTGAAATAGGGTTTCAACGCAGCGTAGCTGCGGCTCAGATGCTCGGGCATGGTACGCACTTCATTAAAGACTGCCATAAATGACGAATCCCCAGTCCAACGCGGCACCAGATGAAAATGCAGATGCTCCCTGATGCCCGCGCCCGCGGCCTCTCCCTGATTGAGGCCGACGTTGATGCCTTCACAGTTAAAACGCTTTTTTAAAATTCCGGCGCAGACCTGTAGAAGATCCATGACCTCATGGGCCTCTTCAGTGGTCAGATCAATAAGATTCATGACGTGCCTGTAGGGGCAAACCATGATGTGTCCGTTGTTGTACGGAAATTTATTCATGATGACAAAGGCGTGACGGCCTCTGTAAAGAACAAGGCGTTCCTCGTCATCCAGTCCGTCGGCGGAAAGGCAGAACACACAGGAATCTGGTTTTGGTCCAAGTATGTATTCGATACGCCAAGGTGCCCATAATTGTTTCATAATTTTTTTTCTATACACCGCTTGACCATCGGGAGCAAGAGGCAAGCCGCCAGCCAGCCTGATGTCGCTCACTGAATCCGCAGCATTTTTACACTGTTAAAGGAACAACTCCTGATCGCCTGCAAGAAAAAAATGAAAAATCCCGACAAAGGAAAGTAAAAAACTCAACATTTAAACTCAACAGTGCCCCGGCTCATTCCTATGAAGGATGGCTGGCTTTTTTCTCCCGCTCCTGTCGCATAAGCTCGCGCGCAAGCCCAAGCTGCGCTTCGCGGCCTTGCGTTTCGCCATCCAGCTTGGCTTTTAGCGCGGTGCGTAAAATATGGCTGTACAGGGGGCCGGGGGGCAGATCCAAGGCTTTGAGGTCATCACCCGTGATGTCGGCTTTTTCGTGCTGCCACTGGGTGATATAGCGCGACAGGCTTTTTTGCAGATGTTCATTCTCCGTCTCTGCCATGAGGTAGAGCAGCGACTCCAGCGACAGGGGAGCCAAAACCTCACACAGGGCGCTGATCTTGGGAGCTTGCCCCTCTTGCCGCCGTTGCCAGGTTTCAAGGCGGCCCCGAACTGTGCGCATTTGCTCCCGCTGGTTCAGGATTTCGCCCCTTTTGTTTTCCGGCAGCCCCAGGCGGCGGTACAGATCGGATGTTTCCGCATAGGGCAGACCGTGGCTGAGGCCCAGAAAATATACCAGCCAGGCTTGCGGTTTTTTTTCAAAATACAGCAGGTGATACCAGGACAGCATATCCTGAAGCTCCTGCAACAAACCCCTGCGGGTCGGTATAAGCGTAAGTTGTGGCGCGATGGCGGTCAAAATCCCCAACTGGTCAAGCCTCACCAAACAGGCCAGTGGATTGTCCTCATCGCAGATATGCCTGAATTCACTGAAAAGGCGCGGCCCTGCGAGCTTGTCCATAAGCTTGAGGCCCAGAGCGTTTTTAATGAGCCTTTCCGCTCCCGCGCCGATGCGAAAATCGTAGCGCTGCTCAAAACGTACGGCCCGCAGACAGCGCGTGGGGTCTTCAACAAAACTCAGGGTATGCAGTACCCGAATGACGCGCTCCTTGATGTCGCGCTGGCCACCAAAAAAATCTATCAACTGCCCGAACGGCGTGCTGTCCAGCCGCACCGCCAGGGCATTGATGGAAAAATCCCGCCGGAAAAGATCCATTTTTATGGACGAAAGCTCCACCGTGGGCAAGGCTGCGGGGTATTCATAGTATTCCAGCCGGGCTGTGGCCACATCAATGCGCGATTCCTGACCTTTTTCATCTTTGAAAATAACCACGGACGTCAGGAATTCCTGGTGTTCGCGCACTCTTCCGCCGAGTTCCACGGCCAGGGCTTTGGCAAGCGTGATACCGTTGCCCTCGACCACAAGATCAATATCCTGATTGGGTCTGTTCAACAGCAAATCCCGCACAAAACCGCCCACTGCGTACACAGGCAAGCCGAGGTCTCTGCCAAGTTTTCCTGCCAACTGCAAAAGGTCTTTGACGGAGGAGGGCAGGCGGTCCTGTATGAGCTTGCCCACGTGGCGCTCCTTGCTTGGGGAGTGCTTGAGCACCGGCAGGCTGTCCTGTTCGTGAGCAAAGACATTGATAAGGTCTGTGCGGGTTACGACGCCTATGACCCGGTCTGCCTCCACAATGGGCACAAGGCGCTGCCGCGCGCCCACGATGATTGCTGTGAGATCCTTGAGAACGGCTTCAGGCGGCAATGTCTGCACGGCACCTTGCATGTAGTCCTCGACCAGAGCTCCTCCAAGACCGTGCGCGCTGGCACGAGAGGCAGTCTGGGCGTCAAGCAGGCCCTTGCAGGTTCTGGTGCCCGGCGTAAAAACAGGCACAGCCTTGAGGCCAAAATGCAGCATGAGTTCATCGGCCTCGCGGATGGTGGCCGTGGACTCAACCCCCACGGCAGGGGAGGACATGTACTCGCGCGCCGTCTTGTCAGGGTGGGCCTGTTCGTACAACTGGCGCAAAATGGCGTCCCGAACTTCATGCATGGTCATGTGCCGGATGGAGGCAGAGGCCGCGTAGGCATGCCCGCCGCCCCCCAGCGCGGCGCAGATATCCCCCACGTTGATGGCATCGCTGCGACTGCGGGCCACCACCTGAATGCGGTCGCCCATAAGGCCTATGGCAAAAAGAACAGGAAATTTCTCCATCTCGATCAGGCGGTGCGCCAGATAGGCAAAGTCGCCCAGGTAGTGCTCCATAGCCGCTTCGGCCAGCACCACCTGTGTGCGGTTGATGGTAAAGGACTCGGCAGATTCGAGCAGGCTGTTGAGGGCCTGAATATGCATACTGGTAAGTTCGTGCGCGGCCAGGTCATTGATGCGGTTTACATCCATACCCTGGCCAAGCAGCCATGCCGCCGACTCAAAGTCAGCGGGAGTGGTGGAGGAATAGGTGAATGAACCCGTGTCACCGTAGATGCCCAGGCCCAACAGGGTGGCGTCCTCTGCTTCAAGACGCACCCCGCGATCGCGCAACTGCTGCACAATAAGGCTTGTGACCGAGCCAATATGGGCCAGATGCACGGTGCCGAAGGGAATGTCGTCTCCTGAATCTGGATGATGATCCCACATCTCGACAGCCACGCCGGGGCGCTCCAGTAGGGGCGACACATGGCTCACCCGACTGCGTTGGCGCGTATCCACAAGCACCAGGCGGTCAAAAGAATCCCAGTCAAGATCGCTGTTGTCGGCAAAGCCGTACGCCTTTGTATCAAGGCAGGCATAGAGCTTTTGCAGGCCGCGCTCCTGGCTGCCGGGAAAAAGCAGAACGTACGGATTGTATAGATGACGGGCCGCAAGCATGGCGGCAAAGGCATCAAAATCCGCATTGGCATGGCAGGTGATCAGGGTGGCTTTGACGGCTGTCACATCTGGCTCCGGGGGTGGAATTGGCGGTGGATGCCGCGCAGACGCTCGGCCTGAACATGGGTATAAATTTCTGTGGCGCTGATGTCGGCATGCCCCAGCAGCAGTTGCACCGCCCTCAGGTCAGCCCCGCCTTCAAGCAAGTGCGTCGCGAAAGAATGCCTGAAGGTGTGGGGGGAAATGGGGCGGCGTATGTCGGCCGCGAGCGCGTATTTTTTTACCATTTTCCAGACATACTGGCGGGTGAGCGCATGGCCGGACCGGTTGACGAAAAGCTGGTTGCCTGTGGGAGAAAAAGCTGGTCGCCAATGACTGATATAGTTTTCAAGCATGCGCTGCATGAAATCGTGCAGGGGCACAAGCCGCTCCTTGGCCCCCTTGCCGAAAACACGCACCAGACCACGCTGAAGATCCAGATCCGGCACACACAGATCACAAAGTTCAGACACGCGCAGTCCTGCCGCATACAGCAGCTCAAGCATGCAGCGGTCGCGTTGGCCGCCTCTCTCGCGCATGTCGGGCTGCGACAGCATTTTTTCCATCTCATCGCGGGTCAGCACTTCGGGCAGGTGCTGCGGCAGCTTGGGGTTGTCCATCAACTGCGCGGGATTGCTCTTGACGACGCCTTCCTGCATGGCAAAGTCAAAAAAAGCCCGCAGGGCGGACAAACGCCGCGCCAGCGTTCTCCCCGTGTTCTGGCGTGCGCGCAGCCATGCAAGGTAAAGAAAGACCTCCTGCTCGTCGGGTTGCGCGCCCATGCTGCCGCCGCCAGAGAGCTCCTGCCGAAAGAGAAAAAAATTCTCGAGGTCCTGGCTGTAGGAAAGAACAGTCTGCTGCGACAGGCCACGCTGGGCCAGCAGATGGTCCTGCCAAGAAGGCAGAAGGGCGGCCAAGGGGCAGTGGGGTACGGTGGCTGATGCTGCGGATTCTGTCATGTGAGCATGCTAGCCGCCTTAGGCCCCGCGAGCAAGTTTTTTACAGATGCTGCAGTTGGATACATGCTCGCAGGCGCTTTTAATCCTTATGGCGCGTGCTGCCAGAGCAATGCATTTTTGCGGAAATCCAGTGGCAACGCTTACACACGCCAGCTACGGCGGGCGTCAGCCACCGTAGCCCCCGGAGTGTTTCAGGGCAAAAAGCTTTTGCGAAAGTTGTTGCCAAGTGCTCGTGCAGCCACTAGAACAGAGCACCATTGAAATATATACTCGCGCCGATGCCCACACACCCGCTTCGGGGCAGACGAGCGTGGGGCAGCGCGCCGGGCTTTCCGGCTGGCACCTGCTCATGCCGTCGACAGAACGGTGTTGTTGCGGACCTGCTCAATTCCAAACTGAAAAAAGGACAGCTTCAACCATGCGTGAAGAAATTCAGGCGTACGTGAGCCTGGGCTCCAACAGCACGGACGCGGAGCGCATGCTTCAACTGGCCCGCGAGGCCCTGGGCAATCTGCCCCATGTGCGCCTTGGCGCGGTATCACCCATATACACTACCGAACCCCAGGGGTTTGCCGATCAACCATGGTTTTTGAACCAGGTGGTTGAACTTTTTGTGGCGCCGAGCTGGCATCCTTGCGCATTTGTGGAGGCTTTGCTGCAAGTGGAGGCCAGTCTAGGCCGTGTACGCAACGCTGATCCTGCCCTGCGCTTCGGACCAAGAACCATTGATGCGGATTTATTGCTTTTTGGTCAACAGCGCAGCGACGATGCGCACTGTCTTGTGCCGCATCCCCGGCTAACCCAACGCGCATTTGCCCTGGTGCCTCTGCTGGACGTTGCCCCTGGCATCCATATTGACGGGATCTCTGCTGCGGACTGGCTTTCGCGCCTGAAATTTGAAAAGGATGGACAAAGAATTTCTCAGTGACGGCAAGAACTCTCTGTGGTAGGGTCTTCATCGGCTTGCAGGCAGGTTGCCCAGCCGCAAACTCCAGATTTTTTGGCCCGATGCCCTGCATGAGCCTAAGGAGCACGACAGATGTTGAAGTGGCTTATTTTGATATTGGCGGTCTACGCCCTGTATCGTCTTTTCGCCAATGATGTGCTGAAAAAGAAAAAAGAAAACAATGAAGAAAATGCGGCCGAAATGGAACGCAAGATAGCTGCCGGAGAAATGGTCAAGGACCCGGAATGCGGTACCTACGTTTCTGCCGAAGGCAATATTTCTGTGCGCGATGGTGAACTTGTCCACCATTTTTGCAGCTATGAATGCCGCGACAAATTTTTGCAACGTCTTGAAGAAGGCGGTCGCGAATTGCCCCCGCGCGAATAACCGTTCGGCGACACAAAAAACTATAACGGGTGGGAATGTGCCAGTACGGCCATATCCCACCCGTTTTTATTATGGAAACGCTGATTTTATTCTGTTTGGCGGTGTTGTTGGCGGCGTTGCTTTCTTTTTTTTGAAACCGTCGAGGACGGAAGAGTCCATTCCTGCTTCAAATAAAGATCGCGCCTTGCCAAACGAAACAACTGCGCGTTGCCAACAGGCTCTTTAATCAGTGCTTTCTTATATCGTGCCGTGGTCCGGCAACTAGAGCATTTAACACTTGAAATGCTCGCGTACGGCAGGCAAAAGCCCGCCTACTCGCATTTCGTGGCAAGGATTTTCAGAAAAATCCTTGCAGAGCATTTAACTCATTTCATTCGTAAACTGCTCTATCTTACGCCGCAAAGTTTTTTGGCAAAATCTGACTGATCCTGAAGGTCGCCCAGCCGTAAAAATCCCTGCTTGCGCGCCATGTCTCTGGCAATGGCCATAAACAGACGGATGCGGTTCAGTTGATTGGCCTCACTGCTGCCCGGATCATAGTCAATGGCCATGATGTTGGCCTGGGGGGCCGCCCGGCGCACTGTCTTGAACGCTCCACGGCCAACCACATGATTGGGCAGGCAGCCGAAAGGCTGAAGGCACAGAATGTCCTTTGCCCCGTGGTTGAGAAATTCCAGCATCTCTGCCGGCAAAAGCCAGCCCTCGCCAGCAGCGTTGCCCAGTGACAGCATGCTCTCGCCCATACGGGCCAGCGTGTCCAGATGGGCCACGGGCATGACCCTGTCCGCAAGGGGAGAGCCTGCCAGAGCCTCCCGCATGCTTTTGCGCAAATTTTCCACTTTTTTGATAGCCAGAGTGCTGCCCAGCGCACCCAGGGCGCTGCCGCCCTGGCGTTGCCAGTCGTAAATGGAATCCCTCAGGCAATACAGCATGAAGTTTGTAATATCGGGCAGCAGGGGTTCGCCTCCTTCCTGCCGGATGATATCCACAATATGCCGATTGGCGTCAGGATGGTAGGTAAGAAGAATTTCGCCGACCACGGCAACGCGCGGCCGGTGGTCCACATCGCAGCCGATCTGCTCAAAATCGCGCACAAGGCGTTCCATACTGCGACTGAAGGCCAGATCATCGCCATGCCGCACAATGGGGGTCAATGTGCGCAGCCAATGATCAATCCTTTCGGCTGTGTCTCCTGCACGGCGCTCATAGGTCTGCGTATGCAGCGAAAGACGTTGCAGCATGTCTCCGGCCAGCATGCCCAGCACCATTTTGTGCAGCATGGCGCGGCTGGGCCTGAAACCCGGATGACTGTCAACACCGGATGTGCTCATGGTGAGCACCGGAACCGATGCAAAACCGCACTCAAGCAGGGCCTTGCGCAATAGGGCCGGATAATTGCTGGCGCGGCATGGCCCGCAGGTCTGTGAGAGAAGGAGGGCTGTACGGTGGGGATCATGCTCGCCGCTTTGCAGCGCGTGCAGCAATTGGCCGATAGCCACAATGGCCGGATAGCAGGCATCATTGTTTACATAGGCCTGCCCCAGGCTGATGGCTTCGGAAGTTACCGTGGGCAGCAGTTTTACCATGTGTCCACTGCCCACAATACCTTCGGTGATCAAGGGAAAATGCAGCGGAGCCATTTGCGGGACAAGAATCAGGTGCGAGTGGGCGTCTTTTTTGGAAAAAACGGGCGCCGAGGGGGGCGGAATGAACGTCTGTACGCCCTTGCCGCGTCCTTCTGCCACGGCCAGTAGTGAGCGAATGCGGATACGGGCCGAAGCGAGCGCGTTGCCCTCATCCATCTTGATAAGGGTATACAGCTTGCCATGCTGGTGCAGCTGCTCGCGTATCTGGTCGGAAGTAATGGCGTCAAGGCCGCAGCCAAATGAGGTAAGCTGCACAAGCTCAACCCTGCATGTGCCGTGCTCTCCCTGAGCGGCCCATGACGCGGCCCGGTAGAGCCTGGCAGGGTATGTCCACTGGTTGCGGACGCGCAGCCCCGGCACGGGAATTTTGCGCAGCCAGTGGCGAGGCAGGGCGTCCTCGCTTATAACCGTAGCCCCGAGCGACGCGATAAAGTCCGGCAAACCGTGGTGCACCTGCGGGTCGGCATGATAGGGGCGGCCTGCCAGCACCACCAATGTTCCGCCCTGACGGCGTGTTGCGGCGTAGAGCTTTTCTGCTTCATCCCGCAGTTCGCGCAAATAATTTTCCTGCTCCTGCCGGGCCACGCGGACAGCGGCGCGCACTTCCCCCCTGGGCAGGTCCATTTCCTGACAGAGGTTACGCACCAGGGATCCCGTGTGGTTGAGATTCACAAAAGGCGCGTACATGAGGGCCTTGCCATTGACCAGTTCCGGCAGGTTTTCGCGTACCACCTGTGGATAACCGCAGGCCACAGGGCAGGAAAAAGCATCGCACATTTCTTCAAATTCTTTGGACTCACGGGGAATGCAGGGCATGAATATGCGCGAGATTCCTTTTTCAACAAGCGAAAGCACATGCCCATGGGCCAGCTTGGCAGGATAGCAGACGCTTTGCGAAGGCACGGAGGCCAGGCCCCGGGCAAAAAGCGCACGGCTGGTCGGCGGGGAAAGCTCGACCCTGAATCCAAGGCTGGTGAAAAGGGTGAACCAGAAAGGATAGTGCGAATATACGGTCAGCACCCTCGGTATGCCCAGAACTCCCCGTGGCGCGCGTTCAAGGGGCAGCGGTTCATAGCGGAAGAGCCGCTGACGCTTCCAGTCATAAAGATTTTGTCCGGCGGCCGTTTTTTTGCCAGTGGTATTGGCGAACTTGTCGCAGCGGTTGCCTGAAAAATGGCGCGTTCCGTGCGAAAAGCGCGTTTCGGTCAGCAGGCAGTTGTTCCCGCAGTCGCGGCAACGAAAACTGCGGCTGCGCATCTCAAAATTGCGAAGGCCCTCGGCTGTCAGGGGGGAGTAACGCACTTCATTGGCAGGGCAGGCCTCAAGCGCTGTCAGGGCAGCCCCATAGGCCCCCATAAGCCCTGAAGAGGCCGGCCGGTGTACGCTATGCCCCAGGGTGCGCTCCATGGCGCAAAGCAATGCGTCATTGAGGAATGAGCCTCCCTGCACCACCACATGCTGCCCCAGTTCATCGGTATCCTTGATGCGCAGCACCTTGTCCAAAGCGTTGCGAACAACAGAATAGCAGAGGCCAGCCGCAATATCGGCCGCTTTCATGCCTTCTTTCTGGGCTTGCGTGACCTTTGAGTTCATGAATACCGTACAGCGCGAGCCAAGGTCAGCCGGATGTTCGGCATACAGGGCAGCCTCGACAAATTCCTCCATACGCATGCCAAGCCCCAGGGCGAAGCTTTCAAGAAAAGCCCCGCAGCCTGCGGAACAGGCCTCGTTAAGGCTCACATCCGCGATAACGCCGTTTTCGGCCTTGAGGCACTTCATGTCCTGACCGCCGATGTCTATGACATAACTCACTTCAGGCACAATACGATGCGCGGCTTTGAAGTGCGCCAGCGTTTCCACTGTGACGCAGTCAAGCTTGAGCGCCGCCTCGGCAAGCTGCGCCCCATAGCCAGTGGCGGCCGTGCCTGCAAGCCAGGCCTGTGGAGGAATCTGCTCAAGCATGTCGGCAAGAGGCGGCAGAAGAACTTGCAGGGGGTTGCCCCCATTGGACACGTAACACGATGCCAGCATGCGCTGCTGCGCGTCTATGAGCGCGGCCTTGACCGTGGTGGACCCGAGGTCAAGCCCCAGATACAGGGGGCCGGTCGCCTTGTTCAGATCGCATCGGGGGAGGCGGTCGTCGGAGTGCCGTTTTCTGAAGATTTCATATTCGGCAGAATCACGAAAAAAGCGTGGCAGTGCCTTGGTCAGAGGAGGCAGGGCTTCGCAAGCCAGATTGCGGGCCTGACGGGCCAGTTCGTCCAGGCGAACCAGCGGGGTTTCGCCTTGCCTGTCCTTCATGCACAAAGCCGCACCGTGGGCGGCGGCACACTGGGCATGCGGCAGACAGGCAATTTCGTCATCTTCCAGATGCAGGGCCGCAATAAAAAGTTTTTTCAACTCCGGCAAAAAATGCAATGGCCCACCAAGAAAGGCCACTGTGCCTTCAATGGGGCGGCCACAAGCCAGGCCGCCAATGGTTTGTTCAACCACGGCCTGAAATATGGAGGCCGCGATGTCTTCCCGCGCTACCCCGCCATTCAGCAGGGGCACAATATCCGTTTTGGCGAACACGCCGCAACGTGAAGCAATGGGGTAAAGAGTGGTGTGCTGCGCGGCCAGTTCATTGAGTCCTTGCGCATCAGTGCTGAGCAGACGGGCCATCTGGTCGATAAAGGCCCCGGTTCCTCCGGCGCAGGATTCGTTCATGCGCAGTTCCACATCCTGCCCAAGGTACAGCAGCTTGGCGTCTTCGCCGCCGAGTTCGACAGCAACGGTGGTTTGTGGAGCCGCAGCCGATACGGCGCGGGCCGTGGCCAGCAGTTCCTGTTCAAAAGGTAAAGACAGGGCCTGGCCAAGATCCAGCGCGCCCGAACCGGTGATGGCGCAACGCACCGGCAAAAGAGGATATTTTTGTGCCAGTTCATCCAAAAGAGCGGATAACGTGGCGCGAACGGCGGTTCCATGACGACGGTACATGGTTTCAATAACCATACCCTCGGTATCAAGAAGCGCCAGCTTGACAGTGGTGGAGCCTATGTCCAGACCAAGAAATGCCGCAGGATGTGGAGACACAAATAAGTCCTCACATTTCTGTGTGTTTGTGGGAGAGACAAGATATCGCCTTTCATCAAAGAATGATTCCTGTTTAAAGGAAAAGCGAAATATTTTCCAGCTATAGATTCAGGATATACTGCAAGGGGCGACAAAGACAAGCCCCACGTTACAAAAAAAGAAGCGCCGCGCTCATTTTTCAATCATTGCTTGGCTGAAAAATGGGCGCGGCGCTCTGCTGGCTGTGGGTTATTGCTGAGCCATCGAGGCATCAAGTCTGTCGGTGATATTGTCGCGGATCCACTTGGCGTCGAGCCATTCCAGAGGCGTAACCTCAACCCCGCCCACCATCATTCCAAAGTGCAGGTGGTCGCCAAACGCAAGGCCTGTGGTGCCGGTATGGCCGAGGAGCTGCCCCTTTTGCACCACATCGCCAGCCCTTACTGTAAAATCATTGAGGTGGGAGTAGAGGGACATAAGCCCCAGACCATGATCAACCACCACAATATTGCCATAGATGCCGAGTTCGCCGCTAAAAATGACCCGTCCGCTGTTGGCGGCGGGCACTTCGGCGTTACGTATGGACGCAAGGTCAAAGCCAAGATGGTAGGACTCGCCAACCTGCTTGCCCTGATAACTGTAAAATCTGTGGTCGGCAAAACCCGCGCGCGGGGCGGAGCGGGGCATGCGTGTAAAAACGCTGCTCCACAGCATGGCCGAGGCAGAGTCTTTGCTTATGTTGCGCAAGTCCTCAACGTTGGCGGCCCGCACCTGATTATTGATATACATGTAGCATTCAAGAGGGTTGGCTGCATTGGGAGCCAGATGGCGCAACTTGCCCTCCACGCTCAGCAAAAAATTGTCGGTCAGTTCAAGACTGTCGCTTTTGAAAACCCGCTCAAAGGCCATGACCGTCAAACGGCTTTTGGTCACATTGCCCGCAAGGTCAGTGGCGGTGATTTCCACACTGTTTTTATAATCTTTGGCCGTCATAGTGTACGGATAGGGGAAAAAGCAGACGTAGCTGCCGTCTTTTTGCAGGTAGCCAGGAACAAGATAGCCGGCCACAAGGACGCCGCTGCTGGTCACCTCTTTATCGATGGTGTAGCGGACAACGGCAGCGCCCCCACGGCGCACATTGGGGGGCAGTGTTTTGACCGAAATGCGCGGGGGCTGGGTATCAAGGCGCATGGGAAGCTGCAGCGTGCGGGTATTGCCCTGGCCAAAGCCGGCAAGCGAGCCGTCAGTGGCGCGTATTTCGAGGTCAAAGGCGCCTTCACGAAGGTTGGCGTCCTTGAAGGACACTTCAACAGTACGTTCAGGCAGGTATTGATCAAAGTGTTTGTTAAAAATAACATTGAGCACGTTATTTTTTTTCACGCCGACAGTAACAGATCTGATTCCTGAAACATCCTGCATATTGATCTTAAGCACACTGACGGGGGACACTCTGCCTGTGCTGGGAGAAACTTCAATAATGGGACCTTCAAGGTCCTTGAAAAAAGTATAGCCGCCCACTCCTAGAACGACCAACACAAGAACTCCAAGCACAGTTGAAAACATACTTTTCTTTCGCATTGCAGGCTCCTCATTAAGCTCAGGGAAAAGCCTTGCATAAAGGCCGCCAATTTTCAAGGAAAAGTCTGGAACATTTATAAAGTCGCGCGGGGCCGTAGCGTGCATTGACTTGAGGGTAAAAATCTGTTTTCACTTCCGCAGTATGCAAAACAGCAGACATCCAGGCATAAGAGCGCCAGAGCGCGCGGCAGCCTCCCCGGTGGACCCCAAACGTCTGCGGAGGCGCATGGTGCGCGAGCAACTTGAAGCCAGAGGCATCACCGACGCGGAGGTCTTGGCCGCCATGGGCGCCGTCCCGCGACATCTTTTTGTGCAGGAGGCCCTGCGGGTCCAGGCTTATGAAGATACGCCCCTTCCCATAGGCTATGGACAAACCATCTCCCAGCCTTATGTTGTGGCTCTGATGAGCCAGCTTCTGGAACTACGCAGAGGCATGCGGGTACTGGAGATAGGCACGGGTTCCGGCTATCAGGCGGCCATACTGGCGACCATGGGCTGCACGGTTTTTACGGTGGAACGGCTGCGCGAACTGTATCAAAGCACCGCAAGCCTCTTGCGGCAGCTGGGGCTTCGCGGCATTCACATGCAGCGGCGAGACGGCACCCTCGGGATGCCTGAGGCTGCCCCGTTTGACCGGATTATTGTTACGGCAGGCGGGCCGGAAGTGCCGCGCCCCCTGACGGATCAGCTTGATGAAGGCGGCATTTTGCTTATTCCTGTGGGGCCGCGTCCTCGCGCGCAAAGGCTTATGCGCCTGCGCAAAGAACAGGGACGCATGGTAAGTGAAGATATGGGCCCCGCCATTTTTGTGGACCTGGTGGGCGACCACGGCTGGTAGCCATACAGGTGCCCGTCAAAAGTAAGGAGATATCATGGCTTCCTGTTCCTCCTGTTCCTCGTCTTCTTCCTGTCCCAGTTCAACGGGCAAGGGTGGCGATGGAAAGTGCATTGATCCTGCAGCCATGCAGGACAAGATTATAGCCGACAGGCTAGGGCACATCCGACACAAGATTTTTGTCATGAGCGGCAAGGGCGGGGTAGGCAAGAGCTCGGTTACCGTCAATACGGCCGCCGCTTTGGCCCGACGTGGGTTCAAGGTCGGCATCCTTGATGTGGACATGCACGGCCCGAGCGTTCCCAATCTTCTTGGCCTCACCAGCACGGTTGAAATGGATCCGGCTGGCGAGCTCATGCTGCCCGCAGCCTATAATGAAAATCTCGCCGTCATCTCAATGGACTCCCTGCTGCAGGACAAGGATCAGGCAATCCTGTGGCGTGGCCCCAAAAAGACGGCCGCCATACGCCAGTTCATTTCGGACGTTAAGTGGGGGGATCTCGACTTTCTGCTCATTGACTCGCCTCCAGGAACAGGCGACGAGCACATGACCGTCATGCAGTCCATCCCCGATGCGCTGTGTGTGGTGGTGACGACGCCCCAGGAAATTTCACTGGCCGATGTGCGCAAAGCCATCAATTTTCTGCAGTACACCAATTCAAACATACTGGGCGTAGTGGAAAATATGAGCGGCCTGATCTGCCCGCATTGCCATCAGGAAATAGACCTTTTCAAAAAGGGCGGCGGTGAAGAACTTGCCAAACGGTATGCGCTGAAGTTTCTGGGCGCGGTGCCTCTGGATCCCACTACCGTGGTGGCGGCCGATCGCGGCGTGCCTGTTGTGTATCTTGAAGCAGACAGCCCGGCCAAGACAGCATTTTTGCAGTTGGCCGACGCCATTGCCTCTGCCTGCGACACCAGCGTGGAAGCCCTGGCTTCCACGCATGCATAGCCATTGAGCCGCTGTCTGAAACACGCAGCGGCTGTCAGAAACTATGCAGGTTCTGTTTCTGCGTTCTTTGCAGGTTGTTTTGTACTGCTGATACGTGCGAAACCCCATTGAGCCTGTAGCGCCTAAAAAAATTAAACTCCCCTGCCGGCCTCAAGCGCCCAGGCAGGGGAGTTTTTTCTTCTTTTCTCCTGTTTGCTTTTATGTTATTTGGACAAAAAATCTCGGGGAGCGTCAAAAAGAACTACATGCTTAATCTTGCTAATAAAATTACGCTATTACGTATTCTTATGACCCCTCTGGTAGTTTTACTGCTGTATTTTGAGGGACCGGTTACCTGTAAACTCGCTGCCTTGGCCTTTATTTTCGCTTCGCTGACCGACTGGGCCGATGGCTACGTTGCCCGCCGTTCCAACATGGTCACAAGCATGGGCAAATTTCTTGATCCCTTGGCAGATAAAGTACTTATCTGTTCCGTTCTTATCATGTTTGTAAAACTTGGCTGGGCCCCGGCCTGGGTTGTCATCATTATGGTCTGCCGTGAACTGGTGGTCACCGGCCTGCGCACCATAGCCATTGATGAAGGAATAGTGCTTGCCGCTGACAAGTTCGGCAAAGCCAAAACCATTCTGCAAATTTTTGCCATCGTGCCGCTCATTCTGCATTATCCGCTATGGGGGATGGATCTCAGCCCCATTGGCGAGTGGCTTTTGTATGCAGCGCTGGCACTGGCCCTCATCTCAGGCTCCAATTACTGCTATGATTTTTACCGCCGCACACAGGCGCGTAAGGATTCCGACAAAGTATGAGTACGTTGCAGATACGCCTCAAAAACTGCATCCAGACCATTCTGGAACTGGAGCCCGACATGCGAGCCGGGGTCTGGGGGCGTTACTTTGATATGGAACTCAATTCGCTAAAGGATTACCTTGCACAGGTGGATCAGATGAAACTTGCCGAAGAGGACGTGCAGCGCCTTGAAAACGCCACGGCTACCTTTTTGGCTGAACTCAAGCTTTCCCGCAAAGGAAAGCCCCAAAACAAACGGCTGTTGCAGTAATGTTCTGGCGTTCCTTTATTCTTGTAGTGCTTGGCCTCATAAGCATCGTGCTTTTCAGCCGTACGGTATGGGGGCCTACGGGTCTGCTTGAATATCGTGAACTCAAAAAACAATATGCCGATCTGGAAAAACAGATAGCTGACCTGGATAAGGAAAACATGGCTCTAAGCCGTGAAATCCGCCTCCTGCAGTCTGACAACCAATATGTGGAAAAAGTGATCCGGCAGCGCCTGCACTATGTGCGAGACAATGAGGTGCTCTACCTCTTCGACGCATCGGCCAAACCCCATCGGGAGCCGTAATATATGACGGAAAAAATTCAATGGTATAAAGAAGTTCTGGAGCTTGAGCCCAACTCGAAGGTTTTTTTTCCTCTGGCGCGACTGCTGGTGGAAGAAGGGCACTTAGATGAGGCTGTGGCCGTTTTGGAGCAGGGCCTGGCACGCCATGACGAGTTTCTTGAAGCGAGACTCTTTCTGATCGAACTGCTTTATAAAACGGGCCAGCAAAACTCTTGCGAGGCCCAGGTTGAGAAACTCAGCCGTATGTTCACGGCCTATTCAGGGTTCTGGCAGGCATGGGCCGCCTCCACCCTGACCTCAGGCCAATCCCCGGACACAGCTGCCGTCATGCGGTTTCTAGCCCTCAATTTTGCCAAAGGCCCTGTGTCGTTGCGTGAAGTGCTGGATCAGGGCGTCAACAGTCTGCTCGGGCACAGCGCGGCGGGGCCTGACACACGCGGCCCCACAATGGGGGAACCCAAGAAACTTCAAGCTCCACTTGAAGATTCTGCCCGTAGCCATACGCCCCCTCAATCGCAGGACGATGCCGATGCCATCTCTGCCGCGCGGCGGTCGTACGAGCATCCTGCGCACGAGCTTCTGGCGCACGAAGACCCCGGCACTGACCCTGTGGCAGCCGACCACCTTGTCCATGAAAAACTGGATACGTTTGATCCTGATGACGTCGAGGATGGCGCGTCGCTGGAAGCGCCCCTGCATTCCATAACGGCACGCTTGTCCAGCGATGACGCTGGGGGGGCTGCCTTGCAGAGTCCTCTTGACCGTACTGCAGAGCCGATCGTGGAAAACGCAACAGGCGGCACCGTGCAATCCGGTGAAGAAGCTGACGACAGTGAGGAGCGTTTTTCGCTGCGGACGCGTTCAATGGCCGAAGTGCTGGCAGAACAGGGAGACATCAAGGGAGCGCTGGATATTTATCATGAGTTGGCCGCTGCGGCCACCGCGCCGGAAGAAAGTGCTGATCTGCGGCAGCGTATAGCCACGCTGAACGCGCGTCTGGGCAGCGCGCCGCCTGCGGAACAAACGCAGGAGCCCGCCGAGGCAGGGGGATCTACCGGCAAGGATAAACTCATTAGTATGCTCGAAGCCTTGGCCGAACGGGTCGAGGCCAGGGCGCACAGCTAAACCATTATCAAGGCCGATTTCGCATTATATGCAGCCAGAGGCAAAGCGGCTGATCTTTGTCTGGTGGTTTTTACCATTCGCGCAGAACAGATGACGATTGCGTGCGGACTGTTCTAAAGCTGAGGGAGAATACGGTGTTCAAATCATATCTGCGGACCATACTCATGCTGGTTACCGCTGCATTTCTGGTTACAGGATGCAGTTCGTACCAGCCAACCAAAAATGCCTGGAAGTCTACCAAGGGCTTCTGGAACACCTATGTCAGCCCGCCAGCCTCGGTGGACTATGACGAAAAAGGCGAACTTTCACCGCAAGCTCTGGCTCTGACCCACAGCATGATGGGGGTTGACGTGGAACTGAGCCGCCTTGAACGCGTCATGCTCAATGCCGACAAGCCCCCGACTCGTGACTGGATCGCTGCATTTTTCAGCAATTTTCCCTGGGTCAGCGGTTTTGCCGGCGTAAAGTACGACGGCACCATCCTTGGGCAGGAACCTGCAAACCCCATGAAGCAGCTGGATTTCATTCCCTTGCTGTACGAAGACAAAAAGCAGAGCACCCGTGCTCTTCGTGCCGATGTTCAGCCCTCGCCGCTGGGGCCGGAGATTTTGCTTGCCGCTCCCCTGTATGACGGCGTCGACTTTCTTGGCGTGGTCGCTACCTACTTTGATATGCGTGCCCTCATGCAGTATTCCAGCAGTTCGCAAAATGTGGTCATCCTTTCCCCCAACGCGCTGTTGTGGCCAGGAAAGTATGACTTTGCCGCCACGCCCCTGGCTGGTGTGAACTGGGATGAGGTTGTCACAAAAAGCTCTTCCGGCACGTGCACCAACGTAAACGGCACGTTCTATTACATGGTGCGCTATCTTGGCAATTTGCCTCTGATTTTCGCTGTGGCTGAAAAGGGCACTTTCCCTGAAGGCAACGGCGGTGTGGAGCAGGGCCTGGCCTTCTTCCCCAAGGAGCGCCCCAAACTTCCTCCGCCGCCGCAGCCTGAGCGCAAAAGCAAAAAACTGGGCCCCGACGCCGTCGCCATGCCCACACCCGGGGATGCCGTCAACGCTTCTGGGCAGCCGTCTGCACAGACTGCGGGCGGGCCTTCCCACGACATCCAGCCTGGCAGCGGCGACAGTGTTTTGCTCAAAAACAAAAGATCTGAAAAAGCCAAAGTTCAGGAACGCCAGCTTGAAGGCGAGAATGTCCCCGTGGAAAGGGCTCAAAGGCCCAAGGCCATGCCGCAAGCCAGACCTGGCGGACTTGGGGGTCCGGAAGCGGATATGCCCAGAGTCGTCGCGCCAAGCCCCTTTGGCCCGCGTGAAGAACAGCCTCGCGTTGTCGCACCAAGCCCCTTTGGCCCGCGTGACACTGGCGAATCCAAGGATAAGGCCGCTGACGTGAAGCCTGAAGCTTCACCCTCCGGTTCCACTGAGGGCCAGCCTGCCGCGGCGACTGACAAGCCGGAAGCGCCGACTGAAAAAGCCGCGCCTCAAAAGCAGGAGTCGTCTGCACCCGCAGAAAGTACGGCCCCGGCCGACACCGCCAAAAGTTCGGCCAAGCCTGACGAGTCACCGAGCGGCGCAGCCGCGCCGGATGTTTTGCCGGGCGGGCGTCCAAGTCCCTTTGGGCCTCGGAACTGACGCATATCAATACAAACTTGCGCCGCCCCGGGGCGGCGCAAGTTTTATGTCTACAGAACTATTCTCTGTTGCAGGAGGCCATATGGCTGACATCACGGTCACGGAACATCTGCTGCTGCACCAAAAGCGCACTCCACAGGCCACCGGACAATTTACCGGATTGCTGTACGATCTCATTCTTTCGGGAAAAAGCATCTCCCGCCGTATCAACAAAGCAGGGCTCCTGGATATTCTCGGCGGCACGGGAGAAGTTAACGTGCAGGGCGAGAACGTGCAAAAGCTGGACACCATCGCCAACCGCATCTTGCTGTACCGCATGGAACGCTGTGGCGCATTGTGCGCCATGAGTTCAGAGGAAGAGGCTGAGCTTATCCGCGTCAGCCCTGAATTCCCGCGAGGCGATTACATTCTCATCTTTGACCCCCTTGATGGTTCCTCCAATATTGACGTGAATATCAATGTGGGCACCATCTTTTCCATTTTGCGGCGTCCGGAAGGACATTCGGGCGAAGTGACCCTGGATGAAGTGCTGCAGCCGGGCCTCAAGCAGGTGGCTGCGGGGTATATACTCTATGGCCCCTCCACCATGCTGGTGCTCAGCACGGGGCAGGGCGTACACGGATTTACGCTTGACCCGGGCGTGGGCGAATTTCTGCTTTCGCACCCCAATATGTGCATCCCCAAACAGGGCTCCATCTATTCCGTCAACGAGGGCAACTGGAAGAACTGGGACGCGCCCGCGCGTGAAGCCGTCAACTGGTTCCACGGGTGTGAGACTTCGGACGGCACACCGTATTCATCACGCTATGTGGGTGCGCTTGTCGCAGATTTTCACCGAACCCTCATCAATGGCGGTATTTACATGTATCCGCCAAACATTCATAAGCCCAACGGCAAGTTGCGCCTTATGTGTGAAGCCGCCCCTCTGGCTTTCCTTGCGGAACAGGCCGGAGGCAAAGCCAGTGACGGCAGGGGGCGCATCCTTGAAAGGGTGCCTGACCGACTGCACGCGCGCACGCCCCTGTTCATAGGCTCTGCCAAGGATGTGGAGGCTGTGGAGAATATTTATGCCCGGCACGCCAGCCAGGCTGCTTTCCAGTAAGTGGTTGTGACGCCGGAGCCGCGCCTGCCGCGGCTCCGGTTTTTATTTGTAAAAGCGAGATCATATAATGCTTTGCCTTGGAGTTGAAAGCTCCTGTGATGAAACCGCATTGGCCCTGGTGGAAGACGGGCGGCTGCTGCATTCCGTTTTGGCCACCCAGGCTGACATGCATGCCCTGTTTGGCGGCGTGGTGCCCGAATTGGCCTCGCGAGAACACTATCGCTACATTGGTTCCCTGTTTGATGCCCTGATGCGCCGGAGTGGAAAAAGGCCTTCAGATATTGATCTGGTGGCCGTGGCACGTGGGCCTGGACTGCTCGGCAGCCTGCTGGTGGGCGTGGCCTTTGCCAAGGGTCTTGCCCTCGGTCTGGGGGTGCGCCTGCTTGGCGTCAATCACCTTCATGCCCACCTGCTTGCGGTCGGGCTGGAGCACCCGCTGGATTTCCCAGCCCTGGGGCTGCTAGTTTCTGGCGGCCATACCCATCTTTATCGCATGGAAGCACCCTGGAAGTGCGTCACTCTTGGGCGGACGCTGGATGACGCTGCTGGCGAGGCTTTTGACAAGGTGGGCAAAGTGCTTGGCCTGGCATATCCTGGCGGGCGGCTCATGGACGCACTGGCGTGCGAAGGTACAGCGGGCGGCGTGGTTTTTCCGCGTCCCTACCTTGATAACGACAACCTGGACTTCAGTTTCAGCGGCCTGAAAACGGCAGCCAGCAGCTACATCCAGCAGACGCTTCAACCCGCCACATGGCCACGCCCCCTCTGTTCGGTGGACGAAGCCCCCCAGGCGCTGAAAGACTGCTGCGCCGCCTTTAACGCGGCAGTTGTGGATACGCTCTGCGTAAAAACAAAAAGAGCTCTGGACAGAAACCCGCAACTGAACACTGTGGTTCTGGCAGGCGGTGTGGCCTGTAACTCGTTGTTGCGCCAACGCATTGCAGATCTGATGGAAAGCAGGGGGGGCAGGGCGCTCTTTCCCAGTCCACACCTTTGCACCGATAACGCGGCCATGATCGCCTACGCTGGATGGTTGATTGGAAAAGAAGGATATTTTCACACCTTACAGATGGAAACCATCCCGCGCGGGCGCATCGTCCCGGATGATATGCTGCGCAGCTGAAAGTCCGCCAACGACCCGTCAGAAATATGAGATTGTCTTGACAGTCAGGTCGTTGGAAACTACTCTTAGTCAATACAAAGGTCTCGGAATTTTTACCCCGAACCCTAGTTTTCCGCTCCTGCACGCTGCCCTGCAGCATGGGGGGGCGACACATAGCAACTTAAGGAGTATGGTAATGGCTGAACAGGTCACTGATGCCACCTTTGAAAGTGTTGTCCTCAAGTCCGATCTGCCGGTTCTGCTTGACTTCTGGGCACCCTGGTGCGGCCCCTGCCGTGCGGTTGGCCCCATTATTGATGAGCTTTCCACCGAATATGCTGGCAAGGTGCGCATCGTTAAGATGAATGTGGACGAAAATCCCGCCACCCCCACAAAGTTCGGCATACGGGCTATCCCCACACTGGTGCTTTTTAAGAATGGCGAAACCATCGAACAGATCACTGGCGCTGTAACCAAGGCCGCCATGAAAGACCTGCTCGACAATAAGGCCCTGGCATGAAATCGTATGATGCCGTTGTGATCGGCGGCGGTCCTGCCGGCGTTACCGCTGCCATGTATCTGGCGCGGTCCGGCTGCAGCGTTCTCTTGCCTGAGCGGCTGACCTCCGGTGGTCAACTGCTGCAGACGGAGGCACTGGAGAACTATCCGGGCTTTCCCAAAGGCATCAAAGGCTACGAGCTTGCCGATCTTTTTACGGAACATCTTGAAGGTTTGACGGTAGACCGACCCGCCATAATGGTTGAATCCATTTCCGGTTCGGCGGGTCAGTTTGCCGTGCATACTGCTGAAGAAGACTACTTGTGCAAAGTGGTGCTCGTGTGTTCTGGTGCCAAACACCGCCAACTTGGCCTGGAAGGCGAAGACAGGCTGCGTGGGCGCGGCGTTTCGTACTGCGCCCTTTGTGACGGCAACTTCTTTCGCAACCAGACAGTAGCTGTGGTTGGCGGCGGTAATGCGGCAATGGAAGAAAGCCTGTATCTTACAAAGATAGTGAGTAAACTTCACCTCATTCACAGGCGTGACAGTTTCCGCGGGCTCAAGGTTTATCAGGACAGGCTTGAGAGCATGCCCGACAAGGTAGACCTTTTACGCAGTTCCATCATTACCCAGTTGCACGGCGAGGATCATCTGACTGGCCTGACCGTTAAAAATCTTCAGACTGGCCAGGAAAAACAGCTAGCAGTTGACGGACTTTTTATTTATGTAGGCTTTGCGCCTGTGACAAACTTTTTGCCGCAAGGCATTGAACTTGATGCACAGGGCTTTATTGTGACTGATACGGAAATGCGCACCAATATCCCCGGCATCTTTGCCGCTGGCGACATTCGCTCCAAGCTTTGCCGCCAGGTCATCACTGCCGCCGGCGATGGCGCAACCGCCGCACAAGCGGCATTTGTCTTCCTGGAACAGCTCCATGCATAAAAAACTGCTACGCTCCATTTTGCTTGCCATGAGCATGCTCATGGTTTCCGGTTGCGGCATCATTGATATGATCTATCTTCCGCCAGCCGAAGACACCGCGCAAGAAATCTTTGAAGCCGCCAACGACGCCATGAGTGAAAAAAACTATGTGCGTGCCGTGGAGCTGTACAACAAACTGCGCGATTCGTATCCATTCAGTCCTTATACCATTGATGCAGAGCTGTCATTGGGCGACGCCTATTTCCTCGATGAGGAATACGAGCTGGCCGCTGAAAGCTACAAGGATTTTGAATCCCTGCATCCAAGGCATGAGGCCATACCCTATGTGCTGTATCAGACGGGCATGTCCCTGATGAAGCAGTTCCGCTCCGTTGACAGGGCGACCACCGAGCTTCAGGAAGCCTACGATTACTTCAACAGGCTGCGTCAGATGTATCCTGATTCTCCGTACGCCAAGGGCGCAGAAGAACACATGCTTACCTGCCGCAAGCTTATGGCGGAGCATGAACTCTACATCGCCGATGTCTTCTGGCACATGAAAAAGTACGGCCCTGCCTGGCACCGCTACGAATTCATTATAAAGGATTTCCCGGACGTGCCCGAAGTGGCTGAACATGCCAAAGAAAAAAGCCTGGCAGCCTACCACAACTATAAAGAAGAGCAGGCTGTAGAAACGCGGCAAAAGCGTCAAGGCTCTTGGCGAGAATGGTTTAAGTGGTTGTAACCAAATAAAATAAAGCCCCTTCGGGGGCTTTTTTTTACCAGTGGAGTCATCATGGCCGTGCCCATGGAAGCCAGTACTGAAAAAAATCGCGCAGCGCTTGTATCATTGTGGGCCGCCTTTGCCCTTACTTCCGTCAAGCTTATTGTTGGTCTGCACACCAACAGCCTCGGTATTTTGTCCGAAGCATTGCACAGCGGGCTGGATCTTCTGGCAGCGGCCATGACCCTGGCGGCGGTACGCATAGCCTCCAAACCGGCCGACGCGCGTCACCCCTATGGGCATGGCAAAATAGAAAATCTTTCTGCCCTTGCCGAAACACTGCTTTTATTCCTGACCTGCTTCTGGGTCGTGTACGAGGGCGTGCAACGCCTGATGGCAGGTGAAAGCCCTGTGACGCCATCGTTATGGGGTGTTGGCGTTATGGCGCTTTCCATCATCATTGATGTGAACAGGGTGCGCATACTGCGCCGGGTGGCCCAAAAGTATAAAAGTCAGGCGCTTGAAGCAGACGCCCTGCATTTTTCTACAGATATATTATCTTCGGCAGTGGTGCTGGTGGGGGTGCTCGCGGTATGGGTGGCCTCTGCGCTCAGCCTGCCTGCCCCGCTGCACAAGATTTTGGTACAGGCCGACACTGTGGCCGCACTGCTGGTGGCGGTGATAATTTTTCGCGCCAGTGTCCGCATGGCCATGCAGGCTGTCGACACGTTGATGGACTCAGGCTCCACACGCGAGCAGCAGGCTGTCATTGCGGCTGTAAACAGGGTAAAGGGCATCACCGATGTCCGTGATGTGCGCCTGCGCTCCAGTGGGCCCACCAGCTTTGTGGACCTCACTGTCGGCGTGGAGCCGGGCATAAAGGTCAGTGAAGGGCACCGTCTGGCACACGAAGCGGAGCAGGCCGTGGAGCTGGTGCTGGAAGGGGCGGACGTGACCGTCCATGTGGAGCCGCACAGCGCCGATGCAGACAAACACTGCGATCCCTTTGCACAGGTGCAGTTTACAGCCTGGAATCATGGCCTTTCCGTGCATAACGTGCACATTCTCCGCTTGTCTGAGATATGCCATATTGATCTGCACGTGGAGCTTCCCGGCGACATGCCTTTTGTTCAGGCCTACGACAGGGTCAAGGATTTTGAAAAAGCTTTGCATGCCGCCATGCCGCGCATGGAAGTGGTGAGCCACCTGGAACCGGAAGGAGCCGCCTGCGCACTGGCGTACGGAGCCTCTGTGTCTTTGTCATACGCGGAAATGGCCTGGCGTGAGATTGAAATCGCCATTGCCAAGGAGCCGCTGGTCACAACTCCGCACAAATTTTCTGTCTACGAAGTGCCGGAACAGGGGATCTGCATCTCCTTTCATTGCGATATAGCCCCGGCATTAAATGTAGAAGAGGCGCATACAGTGTGTATGCGCCTGGAAAAACAATTACGGCTGAGCATTCCGCAATTGGGACGTATCATCATTCATATGGAACCGGGCGCAAAAGCGGCGGAGTAGAGCACTCCTGCATTTTCCGCCAGGGGAGGCTACGGAGCCTTGATGATTGGCGCTTCAACCCCTGCCGCCTGCGCCAGTGCGCGCCATAGGGCATCAATGCCCAAACGGCTGCTGGATGAGGTCAGCACGGGGCAGATGCCCAGTATGTCCTGCCACTCCTTTTGGCGCGCCGAGCGTTCACGCTGATTGCATTTGTCGGCCTTGGTCAGTATGGGCACCAGGAGCAGGCGGTTTCTCTGCGCAAACGAGGCAAGATTCAGGTCAAGCTGCTGGGGCGTCAGGCGGCAGTCGAGCAGCAGAGCAAGCGCTTTGAGACTGGCGCACTCAACCAGATACTGTTCCAGCAGTTTGGCCCACTTTTCACGTTCACTATGGCTGGCCCGGGCATAGCCATAGCCGGGCAGGTCCACAAGATAGAAATTCAAGGGTTCCACCAGGTAAAAATTGACAGAGCGGGTTTTACCGGGCGTGGAACTGACCTTGGCCAGCTTTTTTCTGCCAGCCAACGCATTGATAAGTGAAGATTTGCCGACATTGGAACGGCCAGCAAGGGCTATCTGCGCTTCAGGACGGGTAGTGAGCTGATCCAGTGTATAAGCCGTGCTTTCCAGCGTAAGGCTGACAGCCATAAAAACCTCATGTGATACTTGAGAGTTGAGTATTGACAAGTGCTCAATTTTCAGCAAAAATTTACAGTTCGGAATCGTGATTTCCTTCAAAGCACTTCCGTACAAGGTAGCCGCTCTTGCCCCAGTTGGCAAATGACCGGCCTTAATGCCAGTTTATGCCGATATGCGGCGACAAGTAGGAGGTAACTATGTATTCAACCACGGATTTTCGCAAGGGTCTTAAAATTGAAGTCGAAGGCATCCCTTACGAAATTGTGGACTTTCAGCACTTCAAGCCCGGCAAGGGCGGCGCCATGGTACGCACCAAGCTGCGTAACATTCTCACTGGCCGCATGCAGGACATCACCTTCCGTTCCGGTGAAAAGGTCGGCAAGCCCGATCTTGAAACCCGCGACATGCAGTTCCTGTATCGCCAGGATGACGAACTCATTTTTATGGATATGACCACATACGAGCAGCTGCAAATGTCCCTCGCAACCACTGACGGTAAAGAGGGCTTTTTGAAGGACGGTCAGGAATGCCGCGTGCTGCTTTACAAGGGCAGCCCGCTGGACATAGACATTCCAGTAAGCATGGTGCTGACTGTTGTGGAAACCGAGCCTGGCGCCAAGGGCGACACTGTCAGCAATGTCACCAAACCCGCCAAGCTCGAAACTGGCCTTGTTGTTCAGGTTCCCATTTTTGTTAACGAAGGTGACCGCGTAAAAGTGGACACCCGCTCCAAGGAATACCTGGGCCGCGAATAATGACCGGTTCGGGAGGGTAGCCCCACGGACGCCCATAAATTCAGCCGCGAACTTTTTGGCCTTTTTTTGCTCTTCTGGGCATTGCTGCTTTTGCTCAGCCTGCTCAGCTTTGACGCCAATGACCCCAGCCTTAATCATGTGGTCAGTGGAACAGTTGAAGTGCACAACAAGGCTGGCCTTTTTGGCGCGTACACTGCGGGCTTTCTCAACGATGTGTTTGGCGTGGCCGCCTTCCTTTGCCCATTGGTTTTTGGCGCACTGGGAGCGGCCTACGTTTCTCCTGCCTATGGCTTGCACTGGTGGCGCTGGTGCGGCTTCTTTCTGCTGACCATCTGCCTGCTCGTCACTGGCGCTGCCTGGGATTTTTCCTTTGGTGACGTATGGGGCGGCGGCATGGTCGGCAGCGCTCTGCACCGCAATGCCAGCCTTTACCTCAGTCCTGGCGGTTCAGCCATTGTCTGGATTTTTATTTTTCTTGCCGGGCTGCAACTGGCGTGGAACATCTCCTGGTTCAGTTTGGCCGGACGGCTGCTTCACGCTTTGCGCCAACGACTTGAAGCCAGGTTGGCCGCCGCTGATGGGGCCTCTCAGGCAGAAGCCGCTGGCAAGAACGGAAACAAGACCGGCAAGTCGGGTTCAGGGCAGTCTGCCCGCCAGCAGGTGCAGCCTGAAATAGTGCAGCATACCCTGACTCCTGTGCAGGAAGAAAAAGCGGTTGCCGCATCAAAGTTCAAATTTGCCTGGCCCGACTGGTCGTTTTTGGCCCGGTGGCGCGACAAGTTGGGTGATATCCATCCCACTGCGGACTCGTTGCCGGATGTTTATGACGCCGATGGCGAAAAAACTCCGGCTTCTGCCAGAACAGCGGAGAACAACCGCGAACCGGCGGTTCCGTTGGCGCCCGTCAGCCAAGACCTGGAAGATGATCCTTTTGCTGTCGCACAGGATCTGAATGGCCAACCGCTGGTACAGGGGGCAAGCCGCTCCGGCAGGACGCCTTCGGCGGCCCAGCCGCCTCGTGCCGAATCCGCTGCGGATGATTACGGCAGCACCACAGAAGACATGCACAGCGAGGCTGCGTCCGAGCCGTCAGCGGTCAAGGACGGACATGCCGCATCTCGCGCCCAGGAGCCGTCCTCAAAGACCGGACTTGTGGGCAAAATTACTGCGCCATTTCGCAAAAAGGCTGCCATCCCGCTTCCTGGCCTTGATCTGCTGGCTCCGCCATCGCCCCAGGCGGGCGGACTCAGCCGTGAAGACCTTCAGGCCAGAGGGCAGACCCTCATGGCCTGCCTCAATGATTTTGACATTCAAAGCGAACTTGTGCGCATAACCCCCGGGCCGGTTGTTACCATGTTCGAAGTTCGCCCGGCACCTGGCATCCGCGTGAGCCGCATAGCCAACCTCACAGACGACCTTGCGCTGGCGCTCAAGGCGGTGGCCATTCGCATTCAGGCGCCTATTCCCGGCTCTGATACCGTTGGCATTGAAATCCCCAATGAGCAGCGCGAGACCGTAAACTTTCGCGAACTTGCCTCCTGCGAGGATTTTCGCACCGGTTGCGGCCCCCTGACCATGATTCTTGGCAAGGACATTGCCGGCAAGCCGTTTATGGCCGACCTGACCCGCATGCCTCACCTGCTTGTGGCCGGAGCCACAGGCGCTGGAAAAAGCGTGTGCCTTAACGGCATTCTCGTCAGTTTGCTCTACCGTACCCAGCCGCAGGACATGCAACTTTTGCTTATCGATCCCAAGCGCATCGAAATGGCTGTTTATGCGGATGAACCCCATTTGGTGCATCCTGTTGTTACGGAAATGAGCGAGGCCAAGAACGCTCTGGACTGGGCCGTTCATGAAATGGATCGCCGTTATGCGGCCATGGCGCGCCTTGGCGTACGTAACGTCGCGGGCTTTAATCAAAAGCTTGCCGCTTACAAGAACGACTTGCCTCCGGATTTTTCAGACCTTGAGCCTTTGCCCTATCTGGTCATTGTCATTGACGAACTTGCTGACCTCATGATGACGGCCGCTCGCGAAGTGGAAACCAGCATCGTACGTCTGGCGCAACTGGCCCGCGCCGCAGGCATACACCTGATTCTGGCAACGCAAAGGCCAAGCGTGGATGTCGTCACTGGCCTGATCAAGGCAAACTTTCCCTGCCGCATATCCTTCCAGGTGACCTCCAAGCATGACTCACGCACCATCCTTGATCAGGTGGGAGCCGAACATCTTCTTGGCCGGGGTGACATGCTGTTCAAGCCCAGTGGTGGACGGCTGCAACGCCTGCACGGCCCCTTCCTGAGTGATGAGGAAGTGCAGGACGTCGTAAACCACTGGAAGCGCCATGTAAGCCCGTCCTATAAGGTGGATTTTTCTCAATGGGGGCTGGATGCCGCCATGGGGGGCGTAAACGGCGGTGGTGGTGATGCGGCCCAGGATCCGCTGTATGGCGAGGTACAGGTTTTCGTGAGCGAGCAGGGCCGGGCGTCCATATCCCTGGTGCAGCGCCGCTTTAAGATCGGCTTCAACCGGGCGGCGCGCCTGGTGGAGCAGTTGGAACACGACGGCATCATCGGCCCGGCGGACGGCAGCAAGCCCCGCGCGGTCGTAAAATGACAGTAAAAATTCTTACTACAGTTTCTTGCCATGTGGTCAAAGCCCTGGTGGGCTGTGGAGGTTGTATGCGTAAGATGTGCGCACTGGTGGTCGCCCTGGCCCTGAGTTTTTCCATAGTTCCGGCTGTGCCGGCATCGGCTGTTGATATGGCCGCGGCCATTCAGGCCCGCTACGAAAAAACCGGCTCATTTTCAGCCGACTTTGAACAGACCCTCACACACAAGGAAAGCGGTTCTGTTGAAAAACGACAGGGTAAACTGCTGTTCAAAAAACCGCTGCTTATCCATTGGCAGACGGCCAAGCCCCATGAGGAAACCCTCGTGGTCACTGGCAAGGAAATCTGGAACTACCTGCCGGATGAAGCGATAGCGTACCGCTATCCTCTCACTCTGGTGCAGGATTCACGGAGCATTATTCAGGTAATCACGGGGCAGGCCGCCCTGACCAAGGATTTTGATGTGAAGTCCGAGGGCAAAGAAGACGGCCTGGCCAAGCTGCGCCTTTTTCCCAAAGAGCCCGCCCCGCAAATGGTTGAGGCCATTATATGGGTTGAGCCCGACACAGGGTATATCAAAAGGGCAAACATACTGGATTTTTATGGCAATAGTAATGAAATCCGCTTCACCCGTTTTGCGCCTGATGTGAATGTGAAGGCTTCGGATTTTACCTTTACGCCCCCCAAAGGCATAGAAGTTGAAGATCGCATTGAGCACGCCGTGCCAGAAAAAGAGCTGTTCCAGTAGCTAGGCCCTGTAAAGATTTCGGCCAGCTATACTGACAAGGCAAAAGGCCGTGTCGCATGACTGCGATGCGGCCTTTAATATATAGGGGGAACATCAGGCAATTGTAGTGTTGAAACCTGTTCCGCCCCTGACCTGTAGTCCCCTTGTGGCCGGGCGCAGATCACGACCAACCCGCCCCTTAACCACAAGAAAAAAATTATCAATGTAATATAATTGAGTAATTTTGTGCCGGAGCAAGCAAAACATCGTTGTTTTCTGCATCCGTATGAAGTATAATTTTTAACTTGAGCAAATAAGCCCAGCTTTAAGGAGCAGGAAATATGACCGAGGAAAAGTTCGCGGCCTCCATGCAGGAGGAAGGCGTTGAGGATTTTGCCGCCATGCTGGCAGCCCATGAAACTTCTGGACACCGTCTTCAGACTGGCCAGAAAGTGACAGGCACCGTTATCGCCATTACAGGCGACAGCGTGTTTGTTGACGTGGGCATTAAGGTTGACGGCATTATGGAACGAAAAGAAATCCTTGACGCTGAAGGCAAGGAAACCGCGGGCCCTGGTGACACCGTGGAAGCATGGGTGATCGGTGTTTCATCACAAGAAATCCGCCTTTCCCGCTCCATGAGCGGCAGCGGGGTGGCTGCGCTGGAAGAAGCGCGCGACGCGGGCTTGCCCGTTGAGGGCCGCATCGCTGGCGCCTGCAAGGGCGGCTATTCTGTTGAAGTTATGGGTAAAACCGCATTCTGTCCCGGCAGCCAGATTGGTCTTGCCACCACTGAAGAAGCGGATTCCCTTGTGGGACGCACCTTGCAGTTCCTCGTCATCAGGGTTGAGAACAGGGGGCGCAATATTGTCGTTTCCCACAGGGCCCTTCTTGACCGTGAACGGCAGGCGCAACTTGAAGTATTGCTTGAAAAACTCAACGTTGGCGACACCGTTGAAGGCAAAATAACCCGCTTTGCACCTTTTGGCGCTTTTATGGAGCTGGATTCGGCCGTTGAAGGCATGATCCATCTTTCAGAGCTTTCCTGGTCGCGCGTGGGCGCTCCTGACGAAGCTGTCTCTCTGGGTGACATTGTGCGCGCCAAAGTGCTCTCCATCAGTAAAAATGATAAAGGGCAGGTACGCATCTCCCTTTCACGCAAACAGGCCCAGGGCGATCCCTGGCAGGATGTGGACCAGAAGCTTGAGTCCGGAGCCGTTGTGCAGGGGCGGGTAGTGCGCTTGGCCCCCTTTGGCGTTTTTGTTGAAATTCTGCCTGGAATTGAAGGTCTGGCGCACATCTCTGAATTGTCGTGGACCAAACGCGTCACAAAACCTGAAGAGATCGTTCACGTTGGCGACACTGTCGCCGTGAAAATCAAAGACATCAACAGCGAATCCCGCCGTATTTCACTGAGTTTGCGTGAAGCCGAGGGTGATCCCTGGCAGGACGCCGCTCAGCGTTTTGCTGCAGGATCCCTTGTGCAAGGAACAGTTGACGGGCGTAGCCCGCATGGACTTTTCATCGCGCTCGCACCCGGCATTACTGGTCTTTTGCCAGCAGGCGTCATCAAGAACGCCAAAAATTCCGGTCAGTACAGCAAATTGGACAAGGGCGACAGCGTCACCCTGATAGTACAAAATATCGATACCACTGCACGCCGCATCAGCCTTGCTCCTGAAGGCACCGAAGCCACGGCGGCAGTGGACGACAAGGCTTGGAAACAACACGCCAATCTTGGCAGAGCTACTGAAAACACCGGGATAAACACACTGGCACAAGCTTTGCATAAGGCTATGCAAAACAAGTAACTAGGAGTTTTTCCATGTTTATAAAAAGATGTTTAGCAGGGCTGCTGGCCGTTACCTTTGTGGTGACGGCCCAGTTTGCCCAGGCAATAAACCTGCCGGACTTCAGCGAACTGGCCGCCAAAAGCGGCCCTGCGGTCGTCAATATCAATACTGAAAAAACGACCACCAGTGGCGGCGGCTCTGAAGAACTTTTCGGCGAGATGTTCCGCAATATGCCTCCAGGCTTTGACAAGTTTTTTGATCAGTTTGGCGGCAGGCGCGACGGCAAAAGGCCCCAATCCAAGCAAAAATCGCTTGGCTCTGGTTTTTTGGTGTCGGCTGACGGTTATATCGTCACCAACAACCATGTGGTAGCCGATGCCGATGTCATCCGCGTTACGCTGGATCAAAAAAACGGTAAAAGTGATTCTTTTACGGCCACCCTTATTGGGGCTGATGAAGAAACAGATTTGGCCCTGCTGAAGGTTGATGGAAAAACAGATCTGCCTTTTCTGGTTTTTGGCAATTCCGACGCCCTTAATGTCGGCGAATGGCTGCTGGCCATCGGCAACCCCTTTGGTCTGGATCACACGGTGACTGCTGGTATTCTGTCTGCCAAAAACCGTAATATTCACGCTGGTCCTTTTGACAACTTTCTTCAGACTGACGCCTCCATCAATCCCGGCAACAGTGGCGGCCCGCTGCTGAACATGCAGGGACAGGTTGTAGGCATCAATACAGCCATCATTGCCAGCGGGCAGGGCATTGGCTTTGCTATCCCCAGCAACATGGCCGCCAAAATCATCGACCAGATCAAGAGCGGCAAAAAAGTCAGCCGCGGCTGGATCGGTGTGACCATTCAGGACGTTGAAGAGAACGCGGCCAAGGCTTTGGGCATGAAGGACGCCAAGGGCGCCCTTATCGGCAGCGTTATGGAAAATGAACCTGCGGCCAAAGGCGGCATGAAGGACGGCGACGTAATTGTGGCCGTGGACGGCAAGGACATTGACGACGCCTCAGCCCTGTTGCGCGCCATTGCCGAAAAAACTCCCGGCAGCCAGGCCGTCATCAAGGTCTGGCGTGACGGCAAGACCATGGATCTTACGGTGACCCTGGGCGAACGCCAGTCCACTTCCCAGGCTGCAGCCGGAAGCAAGGGTGAAGCCAAACAAAGCGAAGGTTTGCTCGGCATTTCGGTTCGCCCCTTGAATGACGCCGAACGCCGCGATATGAAGATTGACAAGAACGAAGGCCTGCTCATCGTTGATGTGGCTGCCAACAAGCCAGCCGCTGACGTTGATCTGCGCCCCGGAGACGTGATTCTCAAGGCGAACCTGAAGCCTGTGAACACGTCTGCAGCGTTGTCAAAAATTGTGAACGAGGAGGGAGTCAAGCGCGGAGCCATCATGCTGCAAATTTCGCGGCGTGGTGATGTTGCCTTCCGTACTGTGCCTCTCGGTAAATAGGGACGGCCATTACGCCAACCCTTGATTTCGGGGTCGCCTCAAAGCGGGGCGACCCCTTTTTTGCGCCCTGTTTCCGCCTGCCTCGCGCGTGACAAGCCCTAATCCCCTATGCTAATTTGCAATTACAGCGGAGGTACGTCATGCCTGTAGTCCATGCCAGAGCCGGAGAATTTCCTACACCGGAAGACCTTGAAAATATTCCTGTTCTTGTCAGCGCCTATTTTACCGAATATCCCAATCCCGCTGTTCCGGCCCAGCGGGTGTCGTTTGGCACATCCGGGCATCGCGGCTCTTCGCTGCTGCAAACCTTTAATGAAGAACATATTTATGCCATCACTCAAGCCGTATGCGACTACCGAAAGGCCAATGGCATTGACGGGCCGCTCTTTTTGGGGGGCGATACCCATGCCCTGTCAGAGGCGGCCTTTCGTTCGGCCCTTGAGGTGCTGGTGGCCAATGACGTGCAGGTGCGCATCGCTCCCACAGGAATGTACACAGCGACCCCTGCCATCTCGCACGCCATCCTGAGCTGGAATGCCGGGCGCGTCACGGCCCTGGCCGACGGCATCGTCATCACTCCTTCACATAATCCCCCTCGTGACGGCGGCTTCAAATATAATCCGCCTCACGGCGGCCCGGCTGAAACGCACGTTACCGACCTGATAGAAAAAAATGCCAATGCCTACCTTGAAAAAGGCAATCGCGGCGTGCAGTTGACCCATCTGCGAGCTGCGCTCAGCTCTCCGCTGGTAGAAGAATATGACTTCATAGGCTCTTATGTTGCTGACCTGCCCAAAGTCCTGAACATGAAGGCCATTGCAGCTTCCGGGTTGCGCCTTGGTGTGGACCCTCTGGGCGGGGCAAGCCTGCAGATGTGGGAACCCATAGCTGAAACCTATGGAATAGATATTACTGTGGTCAACAAGGCGGTAGACCCTACATTCCGCTTTGTGCCTTTTGACAAAGACGGTAAAATCCGCATGGACTGTTCCTCGCCCTATGCCATGAGCGGCCTTCTGCACATGCGCGACCGTTTTGACCTTGCCGTGGCCTGCGATCCCGATTCAGATCGCCATGGCATTGTCACCAGTCAGGGACTTATGAACCCCAACCATTTTTTGTCTGTAGCCGCCTGGTACCTGTTCCGTACGCGCGATGCCTGGCCCGTTGATGCCGGTATTGGCAAGACGCTTGTCACCAGCGCCCTGCTGGACAGGGTGGGGCAGGACATAAAGCGTCCTGTGGTGGAAGTGCCCGTGGGCTTCAAGTGGTTTGTGCCCTATCTTCTGAACGGCCGTTGCGGCCTGGGATGCGAAGAAAGCGCCGGGGCATCTTTCCTGTGCTTTGACGGCAGCCCCTGGAGCACTGACAAGGATGGCCCTCTCATGTGTCTGCTGGCTGCCGAGATGATGGCAGTAGAGCAGGCGTCGCCCAGCGAGTTGTATGAAAAACTCACAGCGCGGCTGGGCAGCCCCGTGTATCAGCGCCTGGATGCTCCGGCCGATGATCAGGTGCGTGCCAAGCTCAAGGCGCTGACGCCAGAAAGTGTGGACATGAAAGAACTTGGTGGTTCGCCGGTTACGGAGGTTATTACCAGGGCGCCTGGCAACGACGCGCCCATAGGCGGCGTAAAGGTTTCCAGCGCTGACGGCTGGTTTGCGGTGCGCCCCTCTGGAACCGAACCCATTTGCAAGGTATATACAGAAAGTTTTAAGGGTGAAGAACATTTGAACGACATGCAAAAGGACGCCATTGATTTTCTGGATCGACTGCTCAAATCCTGAACAAAAGAAGCGCTAATCTTTGCGGGAATATTTCCAATCCGGCTCCGTAAGGAGCCGGATTTTTTCCAAAGAGCGCTACTTGATAAAGTAGCCTATGGTGCGCCAGACGCCATCGTTTTCCTTTTGCATCAGCAAGGCTTCCACGGCTTCTTTTTTCTGCGCAAAGCCTGTTTGAAAACGAAAAATCGCATATTCACCATCGGGAACGCCGGGCAGCGTCGCAGTTGTTTCTGACGACGATACCTTTCTGGTTATGACATCGCCGAGAGGCTGCCGGGCTTTGGGCAGGGTCTTTTTCCATTCCTTCAGCTCGATGCCGGCTTTGAATGCTGCGGCAGCCTGATTCCACGTCGCCAGGGCGTCGCCTTTGTCGGCCAGGGCAAGCCAGGAGTTTGCCGCTTCCATTGCCTTGTCAGGCGCGCTTGCGCCGAACGCGGCCGAAGTGTTGACGCATAGGGCAAAAGCAATCAAAGAGCACAAAACAAGCTTCCGCATTTCAGCCTCCTTATATTGCAACACTTTTTTTCAATGCAGTGACCTCCACCGTGCTCAGGTGCCGTGCCGCCCCCGGGGCAAGCCGCCCCAGTTCCAGTGGCCCCTGCGCAACGCGTTTCAGACGCAGAATGGTCAGTCCAAAGTCGCGGCACATGCGGCGAATCTGGCGGTTGATCCCCTGATGCAGAACCATGCGCATCAGAGTGCCATTTGCAGCAGGGCGGGCGTCCACTTCCACAGGCATGAGTTTTTCACCTTCAGCCAGCACCATGCCCCGCCGCATGGCCGACAACGCCGCACCTGGCACAGCTCCGCGCACAAGAACTTCATAGACTTTTGGCTGATGATGCCGGGGATGCGTAAGGCGCTGGGCAAGCTGGCCATCATTGGTCAGCAGCAGTAATCCTTCCGAAAAGTAATCAAGACGTCCGACAGGGTAGAGGCGAAGCTTACGCACGTCTTCCGGCAGATAATCCATAACAGTAGGGCGACCCTCCGGGTCACTGACGGTGCAAACCACCTGTACTGGTTTGTAAAGCATGAGATAGCAAAAATTTTGCGCAGCGTTAAGCAATCGGCCATCAACGGCAATAACATCGCTCGGCTGTACCTGGCGACCAGGGTTAACCTCGGGCACACCGTTAACGACAACACGACCGGCAAGGATAAATTCGTCTGCTTTCCGGCGTGAGCACAGTCCGGAAGCAGCAATGGCTTTGTTTAAACGCAAGGAGTCTTCTGTACCGGAATCAGAGCCGGAATCAGATTTGTGCGCAGGCAAAGGGTTGCCAGTGGCTTTTCCGCCAGCCGCACCGTCTCGGTTATGGGCAGGCTTGGACAATGAAGAGGCTTTGCCACCCATTGGAGATGATGGCTCAGGCGCGGGTCCTTTTTGCAGGTCAGCACGCGCAGTTCGTGAAAAATCTTTATGGGCCCCGGATGTTGCGCGTGATGTCGGGCGTTTTGTATCAGGCCGTTGCGAACGATTGTGAGATGCCACCGTCTTCTCCTTGCAGTAAATGCTGTAAGGCATGGTGCAAGGAGAGGGGTGAGAGGTCAAGGACTGATCCACATTTCATGGAGTATTTTTATACTAAAGTTTACATAATTATCATTATGGGACATTATTATAAACAGATGCGAGAGCGCTTTCTATCCCGAACACCGTGGTTTCGGGTCTCAGACTCGTAGCCCAAACCCTCTCCATCTGATGATGACCGATGCTTTTGGCCACATATGGCAGACTTGCTCACAAGGCGGCTCTGACGTACAACACAAACCAGCGCCAACCAATATATTCGGCGGATGTTTCCAATCAAGGAGTTTTCATGGGCTTTGCCAACAGTGCGTGCAGCTTTACCCGCTTTCGCATACTTGATCCGATCCCCAATGACCTTTGGGCACAGATCCCCGACAAACTGAAGCAATACGCTTTTCGGGATATTGACGATATTCCTGAAATGCAGGCTCAGGGATGGGTCTGCTATGAAGACATGCTGGATACCGAATGGGCTACGGCGCCGCCGCAAAAAGGCGCATATATCGTTTTTTCCTTGCGCCTTGATATGCGGCGCATTCCTGCCGGTGTTATCAAAAAGCATCTGGCCGTGGCCCTGCGCGACGAAAAGAACCGCATGCACGAACAGGGAAAGAACTTCGTTTCGCGTGAACGCAAAAAGGAACTCAAGGAGCAGGTCATGCTCCGGCTGCGGATGCGCTTTTTGCCCATCCCCAGTGAGTTCAACGTGCTTTGGTCCATCGACAGAAATGAAGTCTGGTTTGCTTCAACTCAAAGCAAGATGATTGACCTTTTTATTGAGGAATTTCTTAAAACCTTTGACCTGAAGCTTGAACAGTTGACGCCCTACAATCTGGCGGATTCCATGCTTGATGAGGACGGCCTTTCGCGTCTCGATCAGCTTGAAGCCACACAATTTGCCCCCCTGTCTTAGCGGAGCCAGTACATGAGTATGCCCTATCTTGGAGAATCCACCGACATTGTTCTTGGTCAAGAATTTCTGACCTGGCTCTGGTATCAGAGCGATACGGCTCCCGGCGCGTTTACTGACAAGGAAGGAGCCCCCTTTTCCGTCTCTATGGAACAGAGAATTGTTGTCCAGGGCGGAGAAGGCGATGCTCGCGAAACAGCCTCGGTCTCCGGGTCGCTCTCTCCCCTGCGCGAGGCGCGCTTTGGCCTTGGCACCGGCAAAAAAGTCAGCCGCGCACTGATTCGCCTTGAAAAAGAAGAGCTGGCATTTCAGGTATCACTTAAAGCAGAAGACTTCTGCCTTAACAGCCTGAAAACCCCCAAGCTCGACAAGGGCGATAGTGATGACGATCCTGATGCCCTGCTGCTTGAAAAGTTCTACCTTATGGAAGTATGCACCAACCTTCTCGACGCCCTGTACGCCCGTTTTCTTGGCCTGCGGCTTTCCTCGCAATGGCAGAAAGAAGTGGAAGACATGCGCCAGTGGATGACCCGTACCGAATAGAGAGCCGCCCATGCCTCCCCTGCCCTCGCATAACCGCCGCGCCAGACTGGCCGACATAGCAGCTGGCATCCTGCGCAAAACGCTCTGGATGCTTCTGGTGCTATGGGGCATTACGCTTATCAGCTTCTGGGTCATACATCTGGCTCCGGGTTCGCCCACGGATATGGAAACCACCCTGAATCCCCTGGCTGGTGAAGCCGCCCGGCAAAGGCTTGAGGTTTTGTACGGCCTCGACCGCCCCATCTATGTGCAATACTGGGACTGGCTGCTGCGCCTGCTGCATTTTGATTTCGGCAACTCCATGTCGGCGGATTCCCGCCCGGTGCTGACAAAGATTATGGAACGCCTGCCCCTTACCGTGGGCATGAACGTTACGGCAATGCTTCTTACCCTGCTTATTGCCATTCCCGTTGGCATAGCCTCGGCGTGCCGCCAGAACTCGCTCTTTGACCGCTCTGTCACTGTTCTGGTTTTTTTGGGTTTTGCCATGCCGTCTTTTTGGCTGGCCCTGCTGCTCATGATGTTTTTCGGCATCGAGCTGCAGTGGCTGCCCATTTCCGGCCTGACATCCATGAACTATGAGCAGCTGACCTTGTGGGGGAAATTTTGCGATCTGGCCAAACACCTGGCTTTGCCCATCCTCGTGTATACGGTTGGCGGCCTTGCCAGCATGTCGCGCTACATGCGCGCCTGCATGCTTGAAGTGCTGCGTCAGGATTATATCCTCACGGCCAGAGCAAAAGGCCTGAGCGAAACAACCATTATCAGGCGTCACGCATTGCGCAACGCCCTGCTGCCTGTCATCACGCTCCTTGGGCTTTCCGTGCCCGGCCTCATTGGCGGCAGCGTCATCATTGAATCAATTTTTGCCCTGCCGGGTCTTGGCCAGCTTTTTTACGCCGCGGTCATGGCCCGCGACTATACAATGATAATGGGCAACCTTGTTCTGGGAGCGGTACTTACCCTGTTTGGCAACCTGCTTGCTGACGTGTGCTACGGCCTGGCTGACCCGCGCATCAGAAACGCAAAGGACGATGCCTGATGTTGCCCAACGCCCTCAAAAAACTGCTTGGCCGCCATATCATGCTGCTGCTCGGCCTTTTTATTGTTTTGGGCATGTCCCTGGCGGCCCTGCTTGCCCCAGCCATTGCCCCCTACCATCCGGACACGCTGCACCTTGACCATATTCTGGAACCGCCCTCCTCGCTTTTCTGGCTTGGAACCGACAGACTTGGGCGCGACGTCTTTTCTCGCCTGCTGTATGGCGGGCGCATATCGCTTTGGGTCGGTTTTGTAGCTGTGGGCATATCCATCAGCATTGGCACCACCTTGGGGCTTATCAGCGGCTATTTCAGGCGATGGGTGGATGAAGTCATCATGCGCGCTGTCGACGTGATGCTGTGTTTTCCTTCATTTTTTCTTATCCTGGCGGTCATTGCTTTTCTGGAACCGGACCTTACCAATATAATGATTGTCATCGGACTCACCTCGTGGATGGGCGTGACGCGACTTGTCCGCGCCGAGACCCTCAGCTTGCGCGAGCGCGAATTTGTCGACGCTGCACGCCTTGCGGGCACGCCAACGAGCAAAATTCTTATCCGTCATATTTTGCCCAACGCCTTGGCCCCTGTGCTTATTACGGCCACATTGGGCGTTGCCGGGGCCATTCTGGTCGAATCGAGCCTGAGTTTTCTCGGGCTTGGCGTCCAGCCTCCCACCGCCAGTTGGGGCAATATGCTTATGGAAGGAAAAGCCGTGATCGAAAGCGCCTCCTGGCTGTCGGTCTATCCCGGTCTGGCTATCCTCATAACCGTGCTTGGCTACAACCTGCTGGGTGAAAGCCTGAGAGATATTTTTGACCCCAGGCTGCGGCGCTGATACACTGCGCAAGACCACAAACTTCAAGTTAAAGATTAACTTTAAATAATTGATGGCGTAAATAATATGCTGGAATACCTGCGCATCCGCAATCTCGCCCTCATCGAAGATATGCAGCTGGAGTTCGAACCGGGCATGAACGTGCTTACCGGTGAAACCGGAGCTGGCAAGAGCTTTATTCTTAAAGCTCTTGGCTTTTTGCTTGGCGACAGACTCACTGCGGATATGGTGCGCGCAGGAACAGAACGCGCCCAGGTTGAGGCCCTTTTTACGCTTGATGGCGAAGACATGGTCTTTCGCCGCGAAATTCTGGCGGAAAGCGGCCGCAGTCGCTTGTACATCAATGACGAACTGCGCTCTCAGGACAGTCTGCGTGATTTACGCCCCCGACTTGTGGCGCACACAAGCCAACACGCGCAGCAAAAACTTTTACAGCCCGCGTTTCAGGCGCGTCTTCTCGAAAGTGGCCTTGGTAACCCGGAACTCTTGCGTGAACGAGACGCCCTGCTCGCCCGTCTGAATGAAACCTCGGCCCAACGCAAGGCGCTGCTGGAGCGTCAGGCCGGGCTGGCTGAAAAGCGCGAACTGCTTGAAATGCAGCAACAGGAAATTGACAAGGTCGCTCCAGAAGAAAATGAAGAGGAGCGGCTGGAAGAAACCCGGGCCAAGGCCCGCTCTCTTGAGCATGTGCGCGAAAATTATGAACAGGCTCTGGCTCTTTTGCACGGTGATGATGCTGAGGGTCTGTTGGACATGCTCAGTCACTTTGAAAAAGTGCTCACACGCATGGCCAGGGATGACGACAGTCTGCAAAGCGATGCAGATGCCGTTACCGCGCTCCGCCAGCAGTTGTTTCACCTGGGCGGCCGCCTGCGCCGCCCCTCTCCCATGGAAGACCTGCCTGATATGGACCAGGTTGAAGAGAGACTTTTTGCTCTGGCCCAACTCAAACGCAAGCTGCACCGCACTTTGCCGCAAATATTGTCCTTGCGTGAAGAAATCGTTGAAAACTTGTCGTTTCTCGACATTTGCGCTCTTGATCTTGCCCGCCTTGGCAGGGAAGAAGAAGCGCTTGCAGAGCAGCTTTCTGGCATAGTCGCGCAAATCCTCCCCCTGCGCCGCAGCGCGGCAACCCTCATGGCAAATGCGCTTGAAGAGGAACTGCGGCAACTGGGTTTTTCAGAACAGGTGCGCGTCATTCCCCATTTCGAACAGCATGAAATCTGGCCAGGCATCAGTGATGAGCGCGGGCGCATCCTGTGGGCACCCAACCCTGGCCAACCCCCGCAACCCCTGGATAAAATAGCTTCGGGCGGCGAACTTTCGCGCTTTTTGCTGGCTCTCGCCAGCGTACGGCAAGATGAGGAAAGCGCCATTTTTATTTTTGACGAAGTCGACGCCGGAGTTGGCGGCCTAACCCTCAACAAGCTGGCCGAAAAACTGTACGCGCTGGCAAGCAGTCGCCAGATGCTTCTTATAACGCACTGGCCGCAGCTTGCGGCCCGGGCACGCAAGCATTTTCAGATCAGTAAAACCATACGGGACAACGCCACTTTCACGCTCTGTCTGCCACTGGACAAGGCGGCTCGCCATGAGGAGCTGGCCCGCATGGCCGGTGGAGGCGCACAGGGCGAGGCTGTGGCCCGCAGCCTTGAGGCGCAATAACCGGCATCTCTATCCTCAATTGCCCGGATTCCGCAAAGACTGAACGTGTCGGAAGATTTTGCCGCTGTTCCTTGCTGCTCCAAAGTGCTCATTTTTTGGCGCTCTGCTCTATCCCCTCCCCTCTTTTTCATTAATGATATCTCAACGACAAATTGTACTTTGAAGATATTCTTGATATTTTCTAGAATACTTTTTGGCAGTGGCTTTTTCTGACCGGTATGGCACCCATCTTGCTTTATATAGGGCACTGTGACTTTACACGGAAAAAATGACCATAAGCATATGCGGGGTAGCCTGTGACACCTGAAAGCCAAAACCAGATAAACAGCATGCTCCACGTGCAGTCCGGCAATGTTTCATCCAATCAGCACCGTTGGGTGTATGAAGGATCCCCCCTGGCAGCCCTTGATGAAACAACCCTGCAAATCCTGCGTGAGCTTGAGCGCTCTGGAGACTGCCTTGTTGAGGCCCTGGAAGCCCGACTTGAGATCATGCAGGAAGCCTTTATGACGCAGATCCGCAGTCAGGTTGAACAAATTGGCCTGAAGCTTGAAAGTCGGCTGCTGCTGTACCTGTCTGCTGCGGGTAAACTTGTCGTGGAAGGCAGTGATGCGGATGCGGAAGGTTTGTGTCGCATTATCGCTCAACAACCCAGTCTGCAGCGGCTCTTTCAGCAAATGGCTCAAGCGGCCCTGCTTTCCCACGGTCTTGCCGTGGCCTCACAGGCTCAGCAAGCACTGGCAGCGCAGGAAGAAACACTGGAAGCCCCCCTGTTCAGCCGATACCATATGTGCCTTAAAGGGCCGCTCTCACATTTCTATATCCGTTGAGCTTGCCAATCGGGCATAACAGTCTTATATTCCTCTTCCACCATATATGGGGGCGCACTGGTTTCGACGGGGACGTGGAAGCCTTAGCGGCAGGTCGAGGCGCCGCTGGCCTCGTAAAAAGCGGCACAAAAGTAATTGCCAACAACGATTACGACTACGCTTACGCTGCCTAATAACAGCGAGGCAAAGACCGTTTAACGGTCACGTCGTCCAGGGCTATGCCTGATAACCCTGGATGGCGACACTTATCAGGCTGGCGGAGACCGGAGCTCACCGGGGTTTTCCGCGAGGAGGTTACCGGCGAGATTGCTGCGTTGCGCCTGTTCAGGGGCCAACAACGTGGTGAAATCTATTCCTGAACTAAACCTGTAGATGCTTCGAGTGGAATGTTCTCGGACGGGGGTTCGATTCCCCCCGCCTCCACCATCAAACAATTTCAGCAAGGCTCACGATGTCTCATAAAGACTCGTGAGCCTTTTGTTTTAGCCAGTTTAAAGGGTTTTTCTGTTTCTCTGTGTGTCTCTCTGTATCTTGACAGCTCATGTTTATTGGGGGCATCACATGGGGGCATGTTTAAAATTCTACCAAAGGTGCCCCCACATATGCCCCCACTGACAGAAATTAAGCTGCGCGCAATTAAGCCAGGCGAAAAGGTCCAGAGGTATTATGACACCCTAGGGATGTACCTTGAAGTTACGCCCAGCGGTGGAAAATATTGGCGGCTGAAGTATCGCATTGACGGCAAAGAAAAACGTGCCGCGCTTGGGGTCTGGCCAGAGGTAAGTTTGAAGCAGGCGCGTGACAAACGTGATGACTTGAGAAAGCTGATTGCTTCTGGCAATGCCCCATCAAGTGCCCCTGCCCATAATCCAGGGTGCCAAACAGAAGGCACACAGAAAAAATTCAAAGACGTTGCCGAAGCCTGGCGCATGAACATGGGTAATGTTTGGGCAGATAGTCATGCTATTACAGTGCAAAGGCGTTTGGAGCTTGATGCATACCCGGCCCTTGGCGACGCTGATATAGCTCAGATTGCGCCCCAAGATGTCTTGGCAATGCTGCGAAAAATCGAAGAGCGAAAAGCTTATGAGACTGCCCAACGCGTGCTTGGGATATGCTCTCAGGTTTTTCGGTATGGTGTCGCCATTGGCGCCGTCACCTCAGATCCGTGCAGAGACTTGAGGGGGGCACTTGTCCCTCATGCCACGCAAAGCTTGGCCGCAATTACTGCCCCTAAAGAGGTCGGGGCGCTCATGTTGGGCATTGATGACTACAAGGGAAGCGCAATCGTAAGAGCGGCACTCAAATTGTCGGCTCTGACCTTTGCGCGTCCGGGAGAAATTCGGCATGCAGAATGGGGAGAAATAGATTTTGAGGAACGGGAATGGCGTATTCCCGCTGAAAAGATGAAGGCCCGCCGTGAGCATAGAATACCGCTTTCACGGCAGGCCCTGGAAGTCTTGGAGGGATTGCGCCCACTGACGGGGCACGGCAGGTATGTTTTCCCGGGGCCCCGTAAATGGCGGCCGCTCTCGGAAAACGGTGTGACCAGCGCTTTGCGCAGGATGGGGTATACCAGCGAAGAGATGACGGCGCATGGATTTCGCTCCATGGCCTCTACCCTGCTTAATGAGCTTGGAGAATTCCGCGCAGATGTGATTGAGGCGCAGTTAGCTCACAAAAACGGCGATTCAGTCAGGGCCATTTATAACCGGGCTGCATACATGGATGAACGCCGTGCTATGATGCAGAAATGGGCAGATTATTTGGACGGGTTAAGGGCAGTATCTGCCGGTGCTTCTGCAAGATTGTCATAAATGCGCTGCAGGTCGCCAAGCCGCCAATAAGGCGTTGTACCCATGTAACGCTGTTTTGGGACTATCCCTTTCTTAATATAACGGTAGAAAGTCGGGCGGGACATGCCAAGAAATTTCATGGCATCTTTGGCCCGAAGCATCCTGCCAGGGTCACTTTTTATATCGGCAGCAGTAGGTACAATAATGGCCGAAATGGATTCAGCGCAATTCATAACTCAGTCTCCTTCATATTAAATTCAATTACCCACACCCAAGGATTATCAGCCCAGGCGCAGCCAGGCCGCTTACCGTTGATGGAGTCCCAAAGATCGGCAAATGCGGATACCGGGTTGCATTGATGCGATATGGGCACTGTGCGGTTACTATCAGCGCACGTTCCACAGCGAACACAGGGACGGTCACATTCCACGGGGCAATTTACGCCTTCAGCCTGTGCGTCTTGCATGCTTATATTCTGCAACCGCTCAACGCGGATGCCGATTATCTCCAAGGTAATGCGCGATGCCCAACGGGGCATGTGGATGGAAGGACGCCAGGGCGTATAGCATTCATCTATAGACGCCTCTGCTTTCGGGTTCACCGTCGCCCGGTAACAGGGGGTGCCTGATGGTGGGCATATGCAATTCTCACCGCATCCGCACATATCTGTATCCCACTGTCTGAAAGTTTCCCGCACCCAAAGGCGGTCACCGGGCTTGCCGTGTGGGGAAGGCCATTTTGGCACATACCCGGCGAAGGTTGACACACAGTAACAGTCAATATCCCCGTCCTCTTCCCAGTGTTTTACAACCCGTCGCGTCTGGCTTTTTCTGCCCTCCAAAATTGCGCGGACCATCGGGCCTGAAAAAAGGATGGGGCGCTCCTTTGGCGATGGGATCGTGTCAGTCATGGCGGTCCTCCGGGGTTTCGCTGTATTCACGGCCATCCAGCAGGCGGCCAGCGCGTTTCTTGCCTGTACGATGGCTCCAAATCTTTGCATCCCATATATGTACTGGTTCGGCGTATCCGCTTGGGCCGCAGCAGCTTGGAAGGCACGGAAACCACTCACCCCAGGACTTGAAGAAGAACGGCACCCCCACATCTTGGCACTGGTCCCGCAGGCTCCTAACCCAGTCTGGGCTCATTGGCCGTGCGCCGAGGCCGGTTTCTCCGCCGCAGATAACCCAGCCAATGCCGGAAAGATCAACTGTTCCAAGGTCAGAAAGAAGCGGTTCAAAAGATACGAAGCGAAGTGCGGCGGGGGTTTCGCGCAAGAAGTCCAATTTCCAAAGTTCATGACGGTTACAGATGGTGACGCCAAGCCACAGGTTCGGCAACGGGCGTTTCAGCATCAGCGGCATGACTGTTTCCATGTTTTCAGGCCGCTTGGTCAGCATCATGAAAGTGTGCTGGTGGTGTTTTTGGATATGCAAAGTAAGCATGGCAATACGCACATGCATGGTGTCAGGTGCAAACTCCACTTCGCCACCGTCCACCAGGGTAACGTCCTGCCGGGGCGTGTCATTGACGCCGCTGAAAAACAGATCCGTCATGCTGCCGATGAAAATGCGCTTGGGCGTTTTGGGCAGCCGGTCAAAAATGGACAAATCCTGCTCACTGACCTTGCCCGTCCACTTGCCGTTTGCATCTACCAACCCGGCATAGGCGTGGGCCGTCTGCGGATTGCGGGCAAGCCGCGCGGCAAAGCGCTCGGCATAGCAATTATCGCAGCCGGGGGAACAGTGGGAGCAACCCCGCGTGGGATTGATGGTCAAGTCGGCCCATTCAATATTGGTTGCTGTAGGCATAAGAAACTCCCCGCGTTTACGGCATGCGCGGCCCACCTTCATGAGAGGATGTCATGGCTGAGAAATAAAAAAGCCGCCCAGTGAGGCGGCTTATTGGTGTATGACAAACTTTTTCTCAACTAATCAAGAATTCTAAGGCAGTGCCTACAGCGCCAATAAAAGCAAAAAAGGCACCAACTGCATTAAACCAACTGGAAAGGGCAACGCATTTTTGGTGTGCGAGTCTTTCTGGCGCATGTAAAAGGGTTGTAACCTTTTCAAGTAATGTCAGTGAAGGAAAAGTTGGACCGCCAATTGCCCCTGATATCCAGATCCTTATTCGTGAGGCACGGATCAAAAAAATTGCAGACAACGCTAAACTTATAACAATCATTAATTTTAAATAAGATCCCAGTTCCATTGTCCACCTCCTTTTTATAAAATCTCATTTCAACAGATCGTGTCAACACCTCTCCTATCCAATCACTTGCTAGGTCGCTAAGAAGCTTTGACAGGCAATGTGGAAGAGGATCTTTACTGAACAGTGCCCGCGCTAAGGTTAATTGCATCTGCATAGTTCCTCCACAAGTCCCGCCAACGGTTCCAAGCGCTGGCGGTCATGTAGGGGATCTCACAATTTTTCAAACATCCCACATCCACATATGGGACACTTCTTCTTTTTTGAAACAGTCCCACACTTTTTGCATGCGCGGGACGGTTTGCCATCACTGAGCCGTTCGCCCTTGCAACTTGCGTAGATGCGGGCAAAGTTCTTCGATTTGCTCTTCCCCGTGAATTCAGGGCGGTTCGGATTGTCGTAGCCGCTCATTGAACGGCGGATTCCGTTGCTTGGTGCTCCACGGCCACTGGCGGCTGGTCGGCTGGCACATCGTCGGAAATTTCAGCTGGCACTGTTCCCGTGTTCACGCCGTCCGAGATCCAGTTGTCATCCTTGGCGCCGTCTTCGGCTTCGGGGTTGCGCATGCAGGTGTTGCACGGGGGCATGTTGACTGCCATGCTCTTGTAGTTGCAGGTAGGGCACTCACGGCGCGGCGTCCATTTGTCCAGGCCGCCTTCAACGGTTTGAGCACAGTTGGCGCATTCTTCGGCCTGCGCGCCGTCTTCAGCGTTGTCGATGTGGGCGCAGTTGATGCAGGTGTGCCCCCACGTCTGCGGCGTCGGCTCCGTGATGCCCTTTTTGCGGGGATCTTCGCCCAAGGGCGCGGAGTGGCCCTTGGAGTCAGGAGGCCCGTCAAACAGCGTCGGGCGGCGCTCTTCTGGGGTCATGGGGCGGCGCATAACCTCTTCTGCCACCTCATCGGCAGTGACGAACACGAGTTCGCCGGAATCAAAGTCCTGGTACACGTCGCACAGCACGCCTTGCGGCTCGGTTTTGCCCTTTCGGAACTCGGCAGCGGCTTTGCTCAGTCGCTTTTGTTCCGCGTCAATCTTTGCCTTGTATTCCTTGCGCACGTCGGCAAGATCGCCTTCAAGCTCGTCAACCTTGGCCTGTGCTGCGGCCATTTCCTTGCCCAGGGCAATTTTGTCTTCGTCGGATAGCGGAAACGCCTTGGTGCAGGTGTCCCGCTTGAGCCAATGCACATCACGTCCGCGCAGGCAGGAGGGCGGGACGTTGCTGTCCTGGGGCTCGTCGTGAGGCTCACTGTCGCCCTCCTCATCTTCCTCAGGCGCATCAGGACAAAGGTCGGTGGGCTCAATGGCGCTGGCCATGACGTGGCATAACAGCGTATCGCCCACGTTGATTTCTTCGGCATCATGCGTGAACTCCCTTGTGGACAGGTCGGCCGTGTTGCCGTGGCGATCTTCAACGGTGGCCGTTTCACCGTCTTCAGAGAATTCAACAATGGTCAGGGTGAGTTCAACTGTTGCGTTAGGGCCAGACGCGACGGCAACGAAATTGTCACTGATGCCCGCCGTGTGCCCGAACCGGGTGCATTCGTTGCACACATCGAGGACGTTGTGTTCATCCTCGTCGTAATTCACGCAGTCTTGGCAGCGGATGCCATCACCTTTCGGGGTAAATTCCGTCACTTTTGCGGGTGCGGCTGCCTGCTCCTCACCGTCTCCGAAAACCTTTGCGTACCCCTGGCCATCCACCAGCCCTTTGTCCTCTGCCAGCCAATCTGGCAGTGTCACTTCAACATCCGTATCGCCGCGCTCCCCGGCGTATTCGACTTGACTCTTTGCCAGCCAAACTTCATCGCCGTTGCACGCCAGCAGGATGGCGTCTTCTGTTTCCTGTATGATGTCGCCGTAGATGGTGTACATTTCCGGCTCGGGGCGCGGGAGCGCTTTCGCTTTCTTTCTGGCCATGTTGCTCTCCTAAAAAAAGGTGCCCGCGCCGCATGGGAAACGCCGCGGGCTTTTGTGGGGGTGTGTGAGGTGGAAGTTTATCGGAGGCGTGCGCTGAACGTGGTGCATGTTCCCCGAAGGGTTGCCAAAGCGCTACGCACGGCAGCTTCGTTTGCCGGGCTGTAAGTTATAATGATTGACATGGTTTTATCCGGGCCTGCGGCCACAATGGGCAGGGGGGCGGGTTGCGGCGACGGCTGTTCAGCCGCAGGTTCACGAGGGGGAGGTTGGCGATGCATTATTGTAACAGGTCGCGCAGGTTCCTTGACAGATGCCAGGCGTGCCACCTCCCGCTCCGCAGCAGTCTTGATTTCAGCGCATACTGAATCGAGAGGGGTACCAAGGTCGCTATTCCTGGGCGTCATGAACTGTGCTACGGAGAGTTCTATACCGCGTTCAGCGTTGGCCGCTTTAACGGCCTGTTCGATTGCCGCAGCCCGCTCTACCCTCGCCTGCTCAGCCTGGTGCTGCATACGCTCAGATTCAATGCGCTGACAAATAATGTCCTGGACAGATTCGCGAATGGACTTCAACGACGTGGACTTGTTCAGCCACTTGTCTTGAATGGGGATCGGGAAGGGATGGACTTCAACTTTGTGCGCGTCCAGTTCTTCAATGATGATGTCCTGTACCACCTCGCGCTTCTTTTCGCGCTCTTGTTCAACAAAGTGCTGCACCTGCTCACTGAGAGCCTTGTATGTGTCGTCGAAGATTGTCGTGACCTTTTTAATCTGCTTCTCAAAATCACGGAGCGGTTCGCTCAACTCTTTGACTGTTTCTTTACGGGCGTTGTCCAGGCTGATTTTGGCTTTGTTGAGCTCAGCCATGCATTCACGAATTTCTGGTACTTGATCATCAGTGATCACAAGCCCGTCGTATTTTCCGGTCATGCCCCTGGCCCAGGCCACAAGCCCTGCGAAATCGAAACTGACTGCGGGCGGGCTTGACTGGAGCTTCATGCGTGGATCTGCTATGGCCATTTATCCCTCCTCGGGCAACTCAACGTTATCCCATTCAGGGCATCGCGGCCGCATGCTGCATTTTTCGCAGTCGGCCTCCGTCACCATGCGTTCGCCGTCTGTACGCGGGCAGGGAAAGGCGTTTTGGTTCAGGGCGTTTGGGTTCAGGTTGTTCTGCTGCTGAGGTTGCGGCGCGGGCTCCTTGGGGGCCGCCTGCTTTTCCTTTTGAACATGGGGCTTTTCCTGCACCGATACTTTCTCGCGCGCCGGTGCCATTTCCTTGGGCGTAACCTCGCCGGTATCCACGTTGATATGTTCGCTGGTGGCGGCCTGCGGCAATGTCGCTTTTATGTCGTCCATGGTCATTGGCTTTGGCTCTTCATCAAAGCCGAACGACCCAGGCGACATTTCAGACAAATCAATGGTGTCGTGAATTTCTTCGGCGGTCTGTATGCCCATGAGCAATTCAGGGGCGTAGAGCTTGCCAAAGAATGAGGCTGCCCGGTAGCGAAGCATGACTTCCGGCATGGTCTTCCACTTTGAACCATCCTTCCCGTACCATCCTTCAAGGACAGCCATTTCAATAGTGACCGGGGGCGACGAAATGCGCTCTCCGGTGGCTTTTTCAATGGCCCAAGCCACGCACCTCATATTTTTGAGGCGGGCTTTTTGGGACACGTCCTTGCGAAAGTTTTTGCCGGTCTGCGGGTTTTGCTCCCATACTTTTTCCGACCATTCAAAGGTTTGTTCCCCAAGGTCTTCGATTTCGAATCGCAAAGGGCTGAACTTACCGCATGCGTTGATTGCCGCCGTGATAAACTGTGACGACCAGCCCGGCCGCCCTTCGACGATGTACAGATTCTGCATGATCATGAGAGGGTCGGCACCAAGGCGCTGCGACATATTCAAGGCCAGCACACAGTTGGAAATGGCGTTAGGATTTTGGGTTGTCGGCCCTTCTTGGTTGCCGTATTTATCGCGCTTGACCCATGTGGATTGGTATTGTTTCGGCACCAATGTCGAGTTGGAAAGCAGATGTGCCGCCCTTTGCATGAGGTCAAGCCCGCCAGCCGTAAAAAAGCCAATCTGGGTTTCACCCGGGAGGCTGCGAGTTGATGCCTTCAATTCCGCGAGGCTTGTCGTATTGCCGCCGGGGCGCGGCGCCTGGGATACGGTTGCAGCCTGAGTCATGGTAGTTACCTCTTCCACCGGCAGACATGGAAAGCCGGGCAGTATTTTTCTCCGCAGATTTGCGACTTGGGATTTCCGTAAAACAGACCGCTGTGCAGCATATTTGATGCGATGGTGAGAAGCCCTGGACCTTCATCACCACCAACAAGCAGTGAGCGGGCACCGGATATCTCCCCTACCCCGGCCCTGCGGCCCTTATCCGTTTTTGCGACCTGCAGGCCCATAATTTTTGCAGGGGCATCAATTGGCAATCCTGTTGCCCTGGACGCCATAAGCTCATACACGCCCATCTGGGCGGCATGCCCCTTGGTATTAACCGTGCCATCAGCAGCAACCGCGCTCTTGCCCGTTTTGATATCGGCTATGCCCAAGCATCCGTCGTGCGCTTCGTATATGCGGTCCAAGGTACCAGTGAGAATCAAGCCAACGTCTTCTATGGGGAGATCGTCGCAGGTTGCTTCAACGGCGACATATGCCTGTTGTGGGGATATTTGCTCGCAGTACATTCTGTGCAGTGGCAACGCTATGCTCTCAGCCTCTCGTGGCGACGACTCCCCCCAATCAACGTCTTCGTTGGGATGATGTATGGCATCCACAACGGCGCCAGCGGCTTCATCGGGCGTGAGGGGGTTGCCTTCAATGATTCGCTGGTCAAAAAGTGCAGCACCCGCATGCACGGCGGTGCCAAGACGCGCGGCGTCCGACGCTGGCAACCGCATCCCTTTGACATATTTAGCTTCCCATCGTGCCGGACAGTCAAAAAGCTCAGCCAAGGACGATGCGCGGATATTTATCATGCTCATTGTTTTATATGCGCCATCTGTATCTTCCTGGCCGCCTCAGCATAGGCCGCGTGTTCTTCTGGGCCGTCGAGGCTGCCGACGATTGCGAAAAGTAGGAGCATGGCCAGAGCCAATGCCCAGCCGCGCCAGTTTTTCAGGGGATTGAGTTCATGCCACATGTCAGCCACCTATCAGTTTGCTGCACACGGCCACCGCCAAAGGGACAAGGCCAGCCAGGGCCACGGCGCGCAGCCAATCGCCCAGATATGCAAGTTGAATATCAAGCATACTCCCCTCCCCTACAGGCTTGCCGGAAAATCCACGCCAGGGTGGACTCCGTAAGTTTTGCAGCACGGCGGATTCGCCAACTCGTCAAGGAAATCTGAACACGGCTCGAATGCGTCAGCGTGATTGTCGCAGCGGCCATCTGAGGCCATCAGTGTGACGGACACGCCCGCATCAGCTTCAACCGCGCCGCGTTTGCAGGGGCACACGGCAAGCTCACCGCGCCGGATGCAGTTGCGGTCATAAACGGGAACCACCATGGCTTCGGAGCGATCCCAGAAGCGACAATTGCCGCAGGTTCTTTCTGAGGCGAGGATTTCAAGTTCATCCTCTTCAGGCGTGTAAAGCTCTTCGCTCATGGCGGCCCCCGTAAAAGTTGAGGCCGGGGAATTACCCCCGGCCGTGTATGTAAACCGACTGATGTCGGGAGTTGTAAAAGCCGGACACACAATGCACCCGGCTCCGCGCAACCACAGAGAAACAGCAAAGACGTGGAGCGCTGCAAGTTGAAGGCAGGCCCCGGATTCGCGCCGGGCGGTGTGTCGTTTTTCCAACTGGTTTTGCTGCGTTATCTCCCACAAAGCGCCAGTATGTACGTCTTTGCCTCGTTCGCCAGGGCCGCACCTGCCGTAATCTCTCCAGTTCCGCCAACGACCATTTTGCCGATGTCAGCAATCTGGTCGCCAGCGGTCAAAAGAAATTCCTTAAAGTTTCGCTGTAATGGTCGGTCAACAGCTACCTTGCGCCCTTTCGGGAGGCCGACGCTTGCACGCCACCGTCTTTTCGCCCCTACCCCTTCTGCACCGGGCCAGTTCCCCTGCTCTTCCTCAGCCTTCCCTGCGCTTCGTTTGCCTTCCCGCTCCCGTGGGCTTGCGGCTGTCCTGCACCCGGTACTTGTGGCCTTCCCTCTGCTCTTCCACTTGTGGCTACTTTCGCCCGGGGGCTGTGTTCGCCGCTGGCAGTGCGTCGGTGAAATCAAAGTAAGAGATTTTAGCTTACTATGCAAGAAAAAAATAAGTGCTAATCTCTTACCTATGGACATATTAAAACCATAAGGAAACCCAACAGCCAGAAACATATCCCCCAAGGAAAAGACATGACCGAGAAAGAAAAAGACTACGCAGCGTTCTCGCAAGGCGACCCCAACATGGCGGATAAACTCAAAGACTATCAGGCATTCGTGAGCGCGGTGTTGATGCACAACATTCCGCCGGAGCAGGCATCGGCCATATTTGCCGTTTCAGGGCGGCCTGGGGGCAAGCAAGCCGAGCGGCGCCCTCTGACAGATGAAGAGTTGAGAATTAAAAAGGACATTGTTGATAGCTTGCTGATGTGACCACCCGCAGTTCAGCGGGCGCAAAAAAAGCCCCTCGGTGAGGGGCGGAAACAGATTGTCGAGTGGCTATCCCTTACGCTGCGGAGGCGCCGGGGGTTTAGGGTTGGTCGGCGGATTCCTGTTGTTGGTTATACGTGTCCCCCCGCTCCCACCACTGGCCGTTGGTGTCGGCTGCGGTTGGGGGCGAGGCTGGGCCGGGCGTGAAGGTTTAGATCCGTCACCCATGAAGCGCCTCCTTTTTTAATGTTAGCAGAGCAGTGTAACCAAAGCTGTGCCCACTGAAGCGAGCACGCCCCATGACATGCATCGTAATTTTACACCTATGGAGTTGGATTCTGCTACGTGCTGAGTGATGGCTTCTTGAATATCCCTGATAAGGGTTATCCGGCAGCTATCCGTATAGAACTCATCACAATCATCAAAGGCAAGATCTCCAATCTTAGTCCAAGGGAAAACTGTTGGCCCCACACCCTTACCTCTGCCTCTCATGGTATCTACGCCAAGAAGAAAAACGACCAGAGATAGAATTAGTGACAGGCAGGAGAAAAATTTAAAAACTTTACTCTGCACATCAACCGTGAGGTCGATAAACGCAATAAGCTGTTTTGTTGACGCGATGTCTGCAAAAAATGCAAGTTCTGCTGCAAAAACAACAGTTGCTATCCATAGGTATGATTTTATTGTTGAATGCTGAAACCGCTTTATTGTGTAGGTTGTTTGATTGTAATCATCCAATGCTGAGCGCAAGACAGCATCAAGGGTTGTGCTATATTTTGTATTGAATGCAATTTTTTGTGCTTCGGGTGTCGGTTCAGAAGTCACTGCTGTTTGAGTCATGGTTCCTCCGATTGCCCACAAGATAACAAAGTCTATAGCGTAAGAAAACAAAAAAGCCCCCAGGGGGGCGAGGAAAGAGGGACAGAAATGTGTGAGTGGTATCAAAAATTAGAGGTCATATTGTTCTTTTTGGGGATGGTGCTTTTTATTTTCGTTTCAATATATCTTGGAATAGAAGAGGAAAAAAGAAAAAATGAAAGATTTAAAACCCCTTCATTGATATTTAATTATAAGCGCTAATTCTCATTGTAGCGCTGGAAATGAACAGTATATAGCCCTCAAAAAACACCCTACCGATGCACACCAGAACAAACAAGCGGAACAACTTAGCGCATTTCCTAGTATGGCAGATTTTATTTTAGGCTTGTCCGTTAGGGACATGTCTTCTTTCATAACACGCTGGATACTATTAAAATAAAAAGAAATTTCTTCGTTTACGTTTCGGTCAAAAGCTGCGGAGTAGGCGCGCTGAGCAAGATATGAAACCCCTCCACACAATACTGCCAATATAGCACCCCATGCACATCCCATAAGAGATCCAATTCCAGTGCTGCCGAGTTTTTCCAAGTGTGAAAATATTGCAATACCGGCCATTCCGTTCAGTAAAAAGGCACCATTTATAGCGATTTTTGAATAGTCGATAATAGCAGAAAAATGAGCAAGTCTAATATTGTAAGCGGCTTTTGATATTGCCATTACATTTTCTTGGTGAAGGTCAAGCCAAGCTTTTTTATAATCAAATCGTTGAGAGTCTGGCATGCGCACACCTCCAATTCTATCTTAATACCCCACCAGCACCCAGGCCACAGCCTCCAGCTCACTGCTCAATTTTTGTAGGCAGAGCCATTTTCCTCAGATCCGATTTCCGCCGAGTGTGGGATCTGCATCTTTTTTTCGGACGCGACATTTTTTGCGCATTCAAAAGTTGTTTCAAGTGCCTTGCTCTGTACGGCTCCACAGAGATCCGTAATGGACACCCCCATAGCACACGCCAAATCGTAAGCATCTCGAACAGAAAGCTCTTGAGGCGGATCCCCATTTCGAATTTTCCGCCACTTCGTTCCCGCATCTTTTCGTTGCGTCCAAGCTTTTTCCGCCAAAGGTTTAGCCTTAATTCCTTTTTTCAAGGAAATTTCGCTTATTAGCTCCACGAGAGCGCGTTCAAATTGAAATCCGTTCATGAAGTTACCGTACAGCAGGGTAAGAGATTATCAATTGGCCAATTTGCCCGTTGATTGATAGGCTATAATCTCTTATCATGCCGCCAGAGGTAGAAAATGAATATCCAGGATGCATTTACAACTCTTGCACAATTTTATGGATCCCACTCAATGGCTGCATCAGAACTTGGGTTCAGCAGGGACCATTACCGCGCCATGCGCAATGGCCGGGCAAACGTGCCTGCGCGCACGGCAAACCTCATTTTGCTTAAAGCTCAAGAACTTCAAGCACCCCCTGCCACGTCACCCGCACCGGCTGCTCAGGAAGTAGCGCAGTGAGCAGCGCCGCGGCGTGTCCCACTGCCCGCTCCACTGCTGCGACCTCGCCCATTTCCTTGGGGTAGCTGCGGTACAGGGGCTCGGGAAGCAGAGGCGTAACTACGGTCACAAGCAGATGGTTGTGCTTTGGCGTGATGCTGGCGCGGAAGATTAAAGTGGCGGTCTTTACCATGAGAACAGATTACATTCATGCAATTCAGTGGGTAACGATATTATGGGCAAGGAAATTTCACAGTCTGACGTAATGCGAGCCTTCCTGAGCATGTCGCTGGACTACGGGCAGGAGCTTATGGCCGGGAAGCTGGACATTAAGGTCTCTACCCTTTCCAACAAGGTGCAGCCTTACAATCATGCAGAGCGCAGGCACTTTTTGAATCTGTGGGAAGCCGACGACATGCTGAGTTTGAGCGGCGACATGCGGCCACTTGAACTGATGGCGGCCCGACACGGCTTTGCACTTTTGCCTCTTAAGGCAACGCCGGACGCGCCAACGCTCGATGCTGAGAAACTGCAAGATTACATCGCAATCACTGAATGCCACGCCGAAGAGGATCCCATAAAGCGCGTCTACAAGCTAAATGCGGCCATACGCGAACTCATGGAAACAGACGCTAAGCGAAAGGAGGGAGAATAGCATGGACACCCGCACCCGAAAAAAATACCTGCAGGCGGCGCGCGTCATGCTGCACTTGCTGGAAGGCCATCACTCACGGCTGCCCAAGGGCAAGACGCTGCAAGATGCTTTGGCCGACGGCATAGCCGCCGCTCAGGCTTTGAGCTTTGATGCCGTGGGCAGGGAAGAACGAGCCAGGGGCGCAGCGGAAGCCGCAGCGCGATTTGAAGTGCTGCGGGCACTGCCTGTTCCAGCACCGCAGCCAATAGGCCGTGGCATCGAGGCGTTGTATGTGCCCATTCCCGCGCCGTCATGCGGCATTGAAAGAAGCTTGCCCAGGGGGGACCAATGAACATCCCCCTGATTGTAGGCAGAGAAAACGTGAAGCACGTTGTTTCCGTTAGCGGCGGCAAGGATTCAGGGGCCACTTATCTTGAAGCCTTGGAACGAACCGAGGGTGACTTTATCGCTCTTTGCGCGGACACCGGCAACGAACACCCTGAAACGCTGGAATATGTGTCCAGGTTACATGAGCGCACAGGCGGGCCAAAAGTCCAGATCATCAAGGCTGATTTTACGGCACAGCTTGAAAGGAAAAAACGATTTTTAGAATCCGGTAAAGCTGTGAGCCGCACAAAGAACCCATGGTCACCAGCGCGAGTAGACCAGGTCCTCGCTCATGGCTTAAAACCCACCGGCATTCCATTTCTGGATCTTTGTTGCTCAAAGGGTTTTTTCCCTGCGAGAAATTCTGCATTTTGCTCTCAATCATTAAAGAGGCTTTCAAATCTTTCATTGGTTCAACAGCCGCTGATAGACTCAGGATTCCATGTTTGGAGTTGGCAGGGAATACGCGCTGAGGAATCCGCAAAGCGTGCTTGTTATCCGATGTGGGAACCGTCACCAGATACTGAAGGCATGACGATTTATCGCCCACTAATGGGGTGGACTCTTGCCGATGTCATCGCCAAGCATAAACACCATGGGCTTAAGCTCAATCCTCTCTATGGCATGGGATTTGAACGAGTAGGCTGCCTCCCTTGTATCAATTCATCCAAAAAAGACATCCGGCTTGTAGCGAAATTGTTCCCTTGGGCAATTGAAAAAATTCGCCAGTGGGAAAATGAAGTCAGAGCCGTATCCCGATTGCAGGTTTCAACCTTTTTTCATCAAGACACTACCCCTGGGGCGTCTGGCCCGACCCAGATTGATGAGGTTGTTCGATGGTCGCGCACCAGGCATGGCGGCAAGCAATATGACCTGCTTGTGTATGCCGACCAAAGCATTTCTGACGTTTGCATTTACGCAGGGGGGTTGTGCGAATGACCCGTCGCATCATTTCACTCTGCGATTATACGGGAAACTGGTCTCGTCCATACGTCGAATCTGGGTATGACGTCGTACGTGTTGATCTGCAGCATGGCGGTGATATCCGGCTACTTCAGAAGGACACCTCGCCCGTACATGGCATTCTCGCAGCCCCCCCCTGCACCTGCTTCGCTTCATCCGGCGCTCGTTGGCAGCGGACGGATGCAGACATGGTCGAAGCGCTATCTGTAGTCGATGCCTGCATCAGGCTGGCATGGGCGCACAGGGGCACACTACATTGGTGGGCGCTAGAAAATCCTGTCGGCAAGCTTGTTCGGTACCTTGGCAAGCCACTTATGCGATTCAACCCATGCGACTACGGAGATCCGTACACAAAGCGCACATGCCTGTGGGGCCAGTTCACACCGCCCCTGCCGCTCATACTTGGCAAAATTTTGAGCGTTTCGCCAACAGAAGGCAGCAAAATGCATACTCAGTATGGCGGCAGATCTCAGGCAACCAAAAATGCCAGAAGCGCCACTCCATTGGGCTTCGCTCGGGCTTTTTTTGATGCAAATCAATAATGGAGAAAGTCCATGGACATCACAAAATTAAATCCTCGCAATGTCATCCGAGCAATAACCCTCTGTCGCCCGTATGCCGTCGTCTATTGCGCCAAAAACTCCGACGGGTGGCTTGTGCAGTATCCCGACAAGGCCGAGCCGGAATTGATGGAAAAAAAATCATTCGACCGCAAATTCTGTCTTGAATCAGACTGCCCGCCCAGGGTGAAAGAACTCTTTAGCGGAATACAGACATTCAGCCAGTGGCGGCGTGCGTTAACCGCCGGGAGAGATTAATGAATACTGACATTCGCCTCTCTGTGGGCTTCTGGCAGCACCCAAAGACGCGCAAGACGGCAAAACGCCTTGGGCTTGAAGGGATTCGCGCACTGCAAATCCTGTGGTCATGGGCTGCGCAAAACCGCCCAGACGGCAATCTTTCCAGCCTGGATTGGGAAGACATTGAAATGGCTGCGGACTGGCAGGGAGAAGAGAAAGCCTTCTTTGATTATTGCCTGGGCGTCTGGATTGATGAAGTTGCCGGGAGCTACGCTCTACATGATTGGAAGGATCACAACTCATGGGCCAGTGAGGCTGATGAGCGTTCAGACAAGGCAAGGTTTTCACGCCTGGCCACCGCAAACCGCGAAGCTTACGACAAGCTGAAAGCTGTGGGTATCAACGCCATCAGCAAGGAAGAATATGACCGACTGACGACCGTTCAACGACCGCCTGACGACCGTCAGACGACCGTGGCGCGTTCGTCCCACGTCACGCCGACTCCTGCTCCTTCTCCTGCTCTTACGCATAAAGACAAAGAGAGGGGGGATAGCGCGCACGCGCACGTAGCACCTTTCGTGCCAGAAATACCCCCGGAACAGTTTCAGGGTGACATTGACGACTTGAGCCCGGCAGAATCGGGAAGTGCTGTACTCGTCCAGCCTTTTTCGGAGCCACCAGCAGATGTATCACAGAGCACAGGGCCGAAACGCACAGACTGCCCGAGCAAAGGCCATCCGCAGTGGCGGGCATTCATGTCCTGCTGGCAGGTCTACCCCGTACAGCAAGGTCAAGAGGCGGCTTGGCGTGAGTGGATGCGGCTGCATTGCAACGGAACATTGCCGGATGTGTACGCCGTCAGAGATGCAATCCTGACCCTCGCGCAAGAGGACAGCCGATGGCAGCGCGGCAAAATTCCGAACATGGCAAAGTGGCTTAATGGCAAGGGCTGGAACGACACGCCGTTTGTTGAACCGGCACAGCAAGCCAGGGATGGGCCGCCGGTGGCCAGAACACAGGCGCAACGTAACAGGCAGAATCTTGAAGGCATGGCGGCGTTTGTGAGAGCCGCAGACAAGGAGCTTGAACATGGCTACGAAGCAGAGAATCTCAACGGAATTGGCGCGCATGGCCGTAGTTTACCAGCAGGCGTTGGGCGCTGACGAACTTAGGGCGCTCGTGGGCACATGGGCTGAGCTTTGCACCGACATTAGCGACGCAGAGTTTATAGCAGCGTGCATGTCTCACATGCGTAAATCCCGGTTCTTCCCCTGCCCTGCTGACGTGTTGCGTGAGTATGCGGAACGGCCTGTGAGGAACGCTTTGCCAGCGCTGCCGGAAGAACCGGAAGATAAAACGCCGCGGCTTGGAAGCCTGGTGCTTGACGCATTCCGTGGTAATCCCGAAGCCCGCGCAGCAGTTGAAAGCATGCGCCAGCGGACAGAGAGGGTCATGCAGTGAAAATCACCGTCAAAATCGTACCCAAGGCCCAGATGCGCGCCCGGCATGGCGTGGTGAATGGTTTTTCTCGGACGTACAAAGACAAGCGCCAGGTAGTCGAAGAAGAGGCGCTAATGGCCCTGCTCGGCCCATATCAGCCTGCTCAGCCCATGCAGGGGCAATTGCTCCTGGGTGTGAAGGCGTACATGCCGATTCCAGCCAGCAAGACAAAGACGTTCAAGACGTTGGCCAGAAAAGGCGTCGTGCGCCCCACCACAAAGCCCGACCTGGACAACCTGTTGAAGCACGTCAAAGACTGCCTGTCCAAGCTGCGTTTCTGGGGTGATGACAAGCTTGTGGTGGGTTACCTGCCGCACACCGGGAAATACTACTCCGACGAACCACGTTGGGAGATTGAAATTCTGGAGTGCCCGCATGTTTGATTACGAATATCCAGCCCCGGTGGTTGTTGAGGCAGAGCCACGGCCAGTAAGGCTCGTTGGCGTCGGCGTCAAATTTGAGCGGACCCGGCGCATCACAGGCTATCTTGTGGGGACCTTGGACAGGTTCAACGATGCCAAGCGCGCAGAAGAAAGGGATCGCGTAAAGCATGGGCTGGGCCGGGAGGAAGTATGAGTATGACGACTGAGCAACGACAGGCCCAGGTAAGCTATGTGCCGAAAATACTGCGCAACATGGCCGAAATCTGCGAAGAAATGGGCGTGGGCGAGAAGACCGTAAAGGTGTGGATCAAAAAAGGCGCGCCCATCGCTGTTGAAGGCGACGGGCGTAAGCTACGATATAGCGCAGAGATGGCTAGGCTTCAGGCGTGGAGGGAAGCCCCCATGCTATAGTGTCACTAGCCTTCATCAATAAATTTTAGTTCTTCAAGTTTAATTAAAATTGCATCTATATTGTTTTTATTTTCGTGATATTTTTTATTCCTTGATGTAAAATCATTAGCATCAAGTTCTATTGATTTATAAATATTGTTAATCTGCGCAATATATTTCTGAGCAAGTAGTGAGTTTTTAGAGTATAAAAATTGCTTTTTGCTATATAATATTGCTGTTCTATATTATTTTTTGCCAGCAATGCAGACTCAGTATTTGCATCAGCGCTTCTTTTCAGTTCTTCGCGTGTTTCTGAAAGTTCTTGACGTTGAAGTTTAAGCTCTTCATTTTGAAAATATATGGCGACCATCATCCCCAAAAAAGCCAGCCCGGTAAAAAGAGATTCGATTGATTCTACATTTTTACCATTTTCCTTACTTAGCTCTGTAAGGCCGCCACTCCACAACCATAAAGCGATAATCCCGACCCCAATTAAGAAGAAAATAACCTTCATGATTATCCTTGCTTTTTTTGAATAATTAAAATCCTGTCAACCCCTCCCCAGATACTCCTCAGACCTTCCCAGATACTCCTCAGTCCGTCCAGTCTAAAATGCCATGCTACGCTTTCTCCCAAACAGGAGCGTAAGCCGTGGCAAAGATCCCCTACAAAAAATCCCCCGGAGTAATCGCAGGTGTGGCGCTGATCACCATGCTTGTGTTTTACGGCGTGAGCCCCGACACCGCGCAGGATACCGCCCAGCAGGCAATCACTACCGTTGAGCAGTTCGAGGGCTACGTTCCTGAAGCCTACCAAGATCCTGTAGGCATCTGGACGCGCTGCTACGGCGACACGACCAATGTTACCCCCGGCGCTACTTACAGTGCTGAGGAATGTGCCCGCAGTCTCAACGACCATCTTGTCGAGACCTCCCGCCCTGCCATGCGCTGTGTGCCGTCTCTGGCGAAGCAGCATCCTAAAATAATAGTGGCCATGCTCGACATGGCGTACAATATCGGCCCCACAGCGTTCTGCAAATCAAGCGTAGCTCGTTACGCCAATGCAGGCGATTGGGCCGCTGCCTGCCGTCGTATCTCTGAAATTTACACCACTGCTAAAGGCGTTTTGTTACGCGGTCTTGTCGTGCGCCGCACGGCTGAATCTCAAATGTGTCTGGAAGGACTCAAGGAGGGGCGTTGACATGCCTATTTGGCTGCTTGGTTTGGTCAAATATCTGCCCGGCATAGGGGCGCTCATCGACAAATTTGTAGGTGGCGATGCTGAAGCAGAAAAGATACGCGCCCAGGTCGAACTCGTGGAGGCTGAAGCATTCAAGCGCGGGCGTATCGCACCTCGCTACATGAAGGGCTACGTCATGATTGGTGCGTTTGCCCTGGTTGTCGCTTTGATACTCGCCTCCGCTTTTTTCCCTGAAGCTTCCAGTGTGGCTGATGCCGTGGTGGACAGTGTCGCTCGGGCTGGAAAGGCTCTGGTGGGGTTCTAGTCGTGACCGTCGATATTTGGGACGTGCTGCAAATCCTCACCCCTTTGGCCGTCACTGTTGTGGGTTGGGGCGTCCGGCTCATTTGGAGCGAGATAAAGTCACAGCGCGCCGAACTGCGCGAGTACGTGCGTCAGGAGACGTGCAAGGCTCACCGCGAACATTTTCAGCGCCAGATTGAGGCGTTGCGCAAGGATATGTGATGGCAGCGAAGCTTACCACAAAGCAGGCCGAATTTGTGCGGCAGTACCTGGTGGACTTGAATGCCACACAGGCCGCTATTCGTGCGGGGTATAGCGAAAAAACTGCCTACCGCATCGGTGCCGAGCTACTTCAGAAAACTTCAGTTGCCAACGCCGTTGCAACAGCCCAGGCGAAGCGGGAGCAGCGCACAGAGATAACCCAGGACCGCGTGGTGGCTGAACTGGCGAAAATAGCCTTTGGCAGCGCCCGTGATGTCATGGAGTGGGGCCCGGACGGTGTCATACTCAAAGACAGCGCCGAATTAACGGACGACCAGGCGGCAGGCGTTGCTGAGGTGAGCGAAAGCACAACCAAGGACGGCGGCAGCCTCAAGCTCAAGCGGCACGACAAGGTCAAGGCGTTGGAACTGCTTGGGCGTCACCTCGGCATGTTCACGGACAAGGTTAAGAATGAAATAACCGGCGGGATTGCAATCACATGGCAGGATTAAAGGTCACTATCCCCTATCGCCCGCGCTATCCGCAGGTACACGAAAGGCTTGAGACCCACCGCTTTGCCGTTCTTGTTGCCCATCGCCGCTTCGGCAAGACTGTACTGGCCGTCAATCACCTGCTCAAAGCCGCTGTACGCTGCCCTCTGGAGCGTGGTTCCTATGGTTATGTGGCTCCATTCCGCACCCAGGCCAAACAAATAGCCTGGGCCTACCTCAAGCACTACAGCGCGCCTATTCCCGGCGTGATGGTCAATGAGTCTGAGTTGTCCGTGACGCTGCCAAATGGTGCACGCATTCGACTTTTTGGGGCAGACAACCCTGACGCCCTGCGCGGCCTCTATTTTGACGGTGTGGTGCTGGACGAAGTGGCACAGATGCGGCGCGAGGTCTGGCAAGAAATCATCCGGCCCGAACTGGCTGACCGTAATGGTTGGGCCGTGTTCATCGGTACGCCCAAGGGCGTTAACCTGTTCCATGAACTTTTTGTGCAGGCTCAAAAGGACACCAGCAGGCAATGGACGGCCCTAGTTTTTCGAGTGGGGGACACCGACGCACTGTCTGCCACCGAGGTTGAACAGTTACGGGCAGAAATGAGCGAAGGCACATTTCGTCAGGAATTTCTTTGCGACTTTTCCGCTTCATCCGACGACGTGCTCATCACCATTGACGAAGCCACAGAGTCCAGCCAACGGGCGTATCTACCCACGGCCTACCAGTCCATGCCCTTGGTAATGGGGGTGGATGTGGCGCGCTTTGGTGGTGACAGGACGGTTATTTTCCCCCGTCGCGGGTTGGTGGCATCTGCTCCAATTATCGTGGCCAAACTGAACAATGTGGAAGTGGCGAACAGGGTCATTAGCCTTTACCACCAAATGCGGCCGCACAGTATCTTTGTGGACGCCGGGCAGGGCCAGGGCGTTATCGACATCCTGCGCCAGGCTTTGCCTTGCGTGTACGAGATACCTTTTGGCGGGTCTGCGCTTGATGCGGCGAAGTTTTACAATCGTCGTTCTGAAATGTGGTTCCTCTTGCGGGAATGGATCAGGGCTGGCGGGGCTACCCCAAAGGTAGACGGTCTTGTGGGTGAACTGTCTTCACCGCTCTACAGCTACGACGCCAAGGGACGCATATCTCTTGAAAAGAAAGAGGACATCAAAGACCGGCTCGGGCGCTCCCCTGACCTGGCCGATGCTCTGGCGCTGACCTTTGCCATGCCTGTACTGCCGGAATCACACGGCAGGCAGGAATATGCAGATCGGCAAGCCAATGTCCTCATGGAATACAACGATCTTTCCAACGGTGGAGGCTATGCGGATGGGATTTCACAGTCTCTCATCTGAATTCTATTGCCGCTGGTACACGGGCGACGATAGCGGGCTTGACGACGATAGCCTGATCTTTGCCCTGGAGCTGATGGTGGCCTCTGGCTACGCGCAGACCGTGCTGTATGACCGGGAGTATCCGCCGGAACCTGCCGAATGGCTGAGCTTCTGCCAGCAGCCGAAGTTTTTGTTTTTCATGCTCTATGACGCAGCGCAGCATGTGCCCATTGCCATTGTGTGGCTTGAGATGTGTACGAGTACAGGCGCTCAGCGCTTCGTCCATTTCTGTTCATTCAAGACAGGCAGGCGCGAGCAGTTTGTGGCGGGTGGCAGGGCTTTATTTGCCTGGGTTGGCGAAGCGGCGGGTATCAGGCAACTCATCGGCGTTACCCCGGCCTGTTACCGCCATGCTCTGGCGCTGGTGTATGACATCGGTTTTTCAAAGGTGGCACGACTGGAAAAGGCGGTTTTCTGCCTTGGCAAAAATCGGGATGCCATTTTGACAGTCAGTAATCTTTCGACCTTGCGAGGATAGACATATGGGCGGTGGAGGCGGTGGCGGTAAAGGCGGTGGGAGCGACAACAGTGCGGCTCTGTATGCGCAGCAACAGGCGGACCTTGCCCGGCAAAAGGCCGAGCAGGAAGCCAAGGAAACGGCAATCGCTGAAGCTGAACAGAAGAGGCGCGACGAGCTGCGCAAGCAGATGCTGGGGCAGCGTGACGTGCTGGCAGACGACGAAAAGGACGCGGCAGTACAGCAGAACCAGCTGGGGTGACATATGGGAACTGAACTCGCCATAGGGGCTGCGGCCATGCTGGCTTCGGGCCTGATTTCCTACGCGGTGACACCCAAGTCGCCGTCTATGGACATGACCAATTACGATCTGTTGCGCCAGACGCAGGAACAGGCGGACGCGGAAAGCGAGGCGGCCAAGGCCCGCATTGAAGAGGCCCGCAAGCGAGAAGAACTGCGTACGCAACAGATGTACGGCAAGGACATCATGACCTCGGAAGTGGGCGCGGACGTGGACAAGGTCGGCATCAAGAACCAGGTGCTCGGCAATAAAGATGATACGGACGATACAGAAGATTCGTCCAAGGCGGTTTAAATGGCAGGCAAACGCGCCAGCGATTTTGTGCAGCAGCTGAATACGCAATTCGGGCAGCTCAAATCCGAGCGCGCGCCCTTTGACGAGATCTGGCGCAAAGTGGCTGTATTCGAATCCGAGCGCATGACGCTCTTTGACGGGCAGCTCGGCAACAATCCGGCCCAGGCCATGCGCCGCGACGTGCGGGACGTGGACAATACCTGCCGTCAGGCCATTACGGTGTTTTCTTCGGGCATGCTCTCCGGCGTGTCGCCGCCGTCCGACCAGTGGTTCACCCTGCGCATTGCCGACAAGTCCGGCGGGGACGAACTCAAGAAATACCGCCATGTGGCTAACTGGCTGGAGCAGATTGAAAACCTGTTCCTCAAGGACTTCACGGCTAAGAATTTCTACACGCAGCAGGTGAGCAGCTACAAGCACATCGGTCTGTACGGCATGCAGGCCATGCTGGTGGGTGAAAGTCCGCAGATGGGCACCTACTACCGTGACGTGCCCGTAGACGAAATTTACATCGCCAATGACTACGCGGGCCGCGTTAATGTGGTGTACCGCGAGATGTGCATAACCCTGCAGCAGGCTCTGGCAATGTTTGGCAAGGAAAACCTCTCTCCTTGCTTGCAGGCCCTGGCAGAAGACAGGAATGCCAACCCGCAGGAGCATGTGACCATTGTCCATGCCGTGATGGAGAAGGCCCCCGGCTACGAAAACATCATTGGCAACAATAAGCTGCCCTATGCCAGCTATTACTTTGAACCGGGCGAGGACCATCTGATTTCAGAAGGAGGCTTTGACAGCCTGCCTTACATCGTCACCCGCGCCTATTCTGACGGACGCTCCCCGTATTCTATCAGCCCCGGAACCATCGCTCTGGCCGATGTGCTCATGATTAACGAGATCAAGCGCCTCATGCTTCAGGCCGGGCAACTCAGTGTGGCCCCGCCCATGCTTTTGCCGGACCGTGGCCTTGTGGGACGGCTCAATTATTCCTCCGGCGCCCTGAACACCTACCGCAAGGACGGCACCACAGACGTCAAGGACTTTCAGCCGCTGCAACTGGTGGGCGAGTTCAAGCTGAGCATGGAACTGATGCAGCAGGCGCAGAAGGACGTGAACGCCGCCTTTTTCGTTGACCTGTTCCTCATGATCCACAACCGCACTCAGCAGGGGCGGGGCACGCCCACTGCCATGGAAATTGAGCAGCTTGCCACGGAAAAATCTTTTCTGCTGGCTCCTATCCTCATCAATCAGCAGCAGGAAAATTTCAATCGGCTGTTCGAGCGTGTCTTTGAGATCAAGAAGAAAGAGCATGGCGCAATCCCCGAGCCCCCAAAAGAACTGCTCAACGCTGACATCGAGATTGAATACATCTCGCCCCTGGTGCGCGCCCAGCAAGGCGTGAGGACGCAGCAGATGCTTCAGGGCCTGCAGGAGCTTGGCGGCATTGCCAAGCTTTACCCCGATGTCATGGACATTGTGGACAGCGACACCATCACGCGCCGCATCATTGAGAGCTGCGGCATACCGCAATCATGCATCCGCACGGTTGAAGAAGTCATGGGGCTGCGCCAGCAGAAAATACAGGCCCAGGAGGCGGCTCAGAAAGAAATGCAGCAACAGCAGATGATGGCGGGCATGATGCAGGGCTATGAAGGGCTTTCCAAGGCTCCTGAAGCTGGCAGCCCTGTGCAGTCAATCATGCAGCAAGCAGCTGGGGGCATGTAGTGAGTACTGAGCAGCGGGACTACCTCATGATGGCGTCACGCATTCGCGCTGCGCTGTCCACAGAGTCCGGGGCGATCCTGAAAGAATGGCTGCGACACGCCTGCTTTATGGATACCCCCATGAACAACATGGAATGCGAATCACTGGCGCAGACACAGCGCATCGGCGCCAGGCGTGACCTCTTTATCGTGCTGGAACAAATTGAAAAGGATGGAGCACATGTCACAAGTGACTGACGGGACACAGGCGGGTGCGGCACAGGCTGCCGCACCACTTAACGAGGCTTCCAATAATGGCGGGAGTATCCTTGCAGGCGATGGCGCTGGCGCAGCGGACAACAAGGACACGCTGCTCGGTAGTGCCACCCAGGGTGGTCAGGAAGGCACTGACGGCAAGGGTGCGGCTGATAACGCTGGTGATCGTCAGGCCCAGCCTGGTGCATCCCAGCAGCAAACTGAGCCTTTGCAAGGACTTGCCCCGCTGCCGGATGATGCAAGCGACGACCAGCGCGCCGAATTTGACAAGAAGATGCGCGCCCTGGCTGGTGTTCCGCAGGACGCCAATGCCTATGGCGATTTCGGTTTTGGTGAAGAAGTCAAAATCGACACGGCCAGCGCGGATTACAAGTACTACACCGAACTTTTCCATGAAGCCGGACTCTCAAAGGCCCAGGCCAAGAAGCTGCTTGAAGGGCATCACAAGTTCGCCCTGGAGCAGGTGGAACACCATAAGCGTACGGAAAACGACACCATTGCCGAATACCGCGCTCAGGTGAAGCGGGATTTCGTCAAGGAATGTGGCGGCGAAGCTGCCTTCAAGGAGTTTAACGACACCGCCGTGCGCGGCTTCAAGGCATCAGCACAGGGGGCCGGGCTGACAGACAAGGACGTGAGCGGGCTTTTGTCCGTCATGGGCGATGACCCGCGCTTTGTGAAGATATTCAATGCAATTGGCAAGATGCACCGCGAGGACGTGCTTATCACTGGCGCGGCTCCGCGAGCCCAGGAAAAAACTTTTGATGACATGTTCTCGGGCATGTTCAAAGGAGCGTAAGCTATGCCTTTCGGTAATTCTCTCAACCAGCTTTCCATCGGGAAGGCCAAGACCTTTGTCAATCAGGTGGACAACATCACCGAAAATGCGCCGGTGGTGAAGGCCATGCCCTTTGTGGTCAGTTCTGACCAGCTTTGGGACGTGTCCAGCGAAATCAGGATGATTGGCAGCGGCATGAACAGCGTTGATCTCAACGCGCCCCTGCAGGAAATCCAAATCGCCGACGCACTCAAGCAGACCCAACTCAACATCTTTGGCGCGAAAATGTTCGTACCCGAAGATACCGCCAAGCTGGAAGGCGGCCCGGACAAGTATTTCGGCAAGAACCGCCAGGCCTTTGAGCGCCAGACGGGCATGGATGTTGAGCGCAACTATATCTACAACGCCTTTCTGCCCTTTGCCCTGTCGCAGTACGCGGCGGGCAAAACCGACTGCGTGCAGAGCGCGGGCGGCACTGGCAACACCAACTACAGCCTGCTGGCTCTTCGCTTTGACGAAGTCAACATGTCCGGTCTGTATTCGCCCCTGTGCTTCAAGCGCGACACCTTCCTTGACATGCAGGCCATCAATGGCGGCAATCTCTACGAAAACCCCGACACCAACAGCAAATACTACAAGGCACTGGGTTACGGCATGCGCATGAAAACCTACATGGGCGTGCGTATGCAGAGCTACCGCAATATCGGGGCCATTGTGAACATCAACCTGGCCGCCCCCACGCCGCTCACCCGCATGATGGTGGAAAAGGTCCTGCTGTCGGCCCGTACTGGCGAAGCGGGAAAGACCATTCTTATCTGCCATCCCAAGGTCAAGCTGCAGTTGGCAGAAATCGGCAAGACCGAGTTTGTCCAGTCCGCCTACAGCGACAAGAACCCCGACTTCCGTGTGGATACCTGGAGCGGCGTGCCCATCATCACTTCGTACAACTTCGTGGATGGCGCTGAATCCGCCATCAGCCTGTAGGAGGCAGCATGTATAACGTCAACCTTCGCCCTTACGGCGAATACTTTGCACAGGCGCAGGCCATCACCACCACGCCCACCGTGGGCAACCAGGCCAGCAATAACCCCACGCGCCTTGACGCCGCCCAGGGTGGCACGGCCATTCGCGTGGCAACTCCCAAGGGCTCCGGCAGCCTGACTGTGGCCAGCGCTGCCACGATCACCCTGACCGTGTTGGGAGCCAAAACGGAAGCAGGCACGCCTGTTACCCTGGGCACTGCCGTTTACACCAACGATACCGGAGCGGCCAAGGTCTTTGGCCCTGACGCCGTGGTGTGTGACTTCGTCCTGCCTGAAGCCACGTTCAAGTATCCCTTTATCAAGGCACAGATCAGCGGGTCCGCCGCGCCCACGGGCAGTGTGGACATTTTCCCGCAGTACATCAGCCAGCCCCGGCGCGGCTAGGAGTTAATAATGGCACGAGCAATCAAACCCTTTGCGGTTATCAGTGCTTCTGGATCCATGCTTTTCATGGAGGGGCAGGAGGTGCCGGAGCATATCGCAGAACAGTACCCGGAGCACATCGAGGGCACGGCGACTCTCCCCTCTCCTACCGTGCATAACCCGAACCTCAAGGCCAAGATGACCAAGGCAGAAGTGGGCAAGATGTCCGAAGACAACCTTGTGCAGTGGCTGCGCCAGTTCCACCCGGCCAGCGTGCCTGCTGACGCGATGGAAAAGAAGGAACTGGTAGAACTCGTACTTTCCCTTAACAGCTAGTGGGGGCCGTCATGGATCAGGGGCGCACAGGCATCATCAATCAGGCTTTGCTCTACATGGGGCAGGACACCATTCTTGACCCGGAAGGAGAGAGCAAGAATGCCAAGCTGTGCGCTGCCGTCTATGACGAAACCCTTGCGGAAGTGCTGAGCGGCCACCCGTGGTCATTCGCGGTCATGGCCGCTCGCCTCCAGCAACTGGAAGAAACGCCTCGGGACATCAGGTTTTCTTATGCCTACCAGTTGCCGGAAGACTGCGGGCGCATCCTGTCAGTGGAAACCACGCAGTTGCAGTCACTGTGGGGTGAAAATGCTGCCAGCAACACACAGCCCGTTGCTGAATACATGGTGCAGGGGAAAAGCCTCGTATCCAACCATCAGGGGCTACAGATAGTGTATGTCCGCACCAGCGTGCGGCCCCATGAAATGACGCCTCAGTTCAAAAATTACTTTTCGGCCATGATCGCCAACCGACTGCACTTCAAGATTAACGGATCAACTCAGGGCGAGCAGGCCATGTACAAGCGTGCCATGTCCCTGCGCATCGAAGCCATGCACACGGACAGCGAGCAGACGGACACCATGCCCGTAAATAGGCCCAACTCTTTTGTAAATGCCAGGCTGTTCTGATGAAGATTTACCCTGACGTACATTCCTTTGTAGGCGGACTACTCACAGCAAAGCTTGAGGGCCGCGTGGATTACTCCAAGTATGGCGTGGGCTGTCGCGTGCTGGAGAATTTCATTGTCACGCCCACGGGCGGCATCTACAAGCGGCCCGGCCTGCGTTTTGTGTCCAAGGCCAAAGCAAACGGCTGCAGGCTCATACCGTTCGACTTCAACGGCACGGACTCGCAAAGTTACGTTCTCGAAATAGGCGATGGGTACATTCGTTTTTTCACGCGCGGGGGCCAGCTGATGAGCGGGAACGCCCCCATGGAACTGGCGGTCGGTGCGCTTAATGGCGTGGATGTAACAAAGCTGCGCTATGTGCAGTCTGCTGACGTGATCTATTTTGCCCACCCGGATATGCAGCCCTGGCGGCTTGAACGCCTGAGCGCGACCAGTTGGGCCTATCAAGGGCTTTCATTCATCACCAACAGCACGGAACCGCTCCCCTTTGCGGCGGGAAATTATCCTTCACTGGTCAGGATTTACGAAGACAGACTGGTGTATGCTGGTACGCCCAAACAACCTCTGAACATCTGGATGTCAAAGATGGCAGATTTCACCAACTTCAACATTAATACACAGTCTGACCAGACCAAAGAGCCTCTGGCCGAAGATGCTATCTTTCTCAGAATCAACGGCTCACGTGTGAACCCCATCAAGTGGATGCTCGACATGGAGCAGCTGGTTGTGGGCACCAATGCTTCAGAGATTCGCATTCAGGGCTCCGACATTGACAGCCCGCTGACTCCAAGCACGACCGGACACAAGCGTCAGTCAAGCTATGGCAGCTGCGACGTGCAGGCTATTCTGCTTGGCAGTTCGGCCATGTTCGTGAGCCGCACCGGAACCAACGTATACACCCTTGACTATCAGGATTTTGGCTACCGCTTCAAGGCGGCCCCCCTCAACCTGCTTTGTCCCGAAGCCACCAGCCCCGACGTGGTAGAAATGCACAGCATGAGCGAACCGGAACCGATTGCCTGGTGCATCCTTTCGGACGGTACGTTCTCCGGCTGCACCTATATTCGGGACCAGCAGATTTTTGCCTGGCACAAGCACCGCACGCAAGGAAAGGTCAAGTCTGGCGCCATCATTCCATACATTGAAGGTGATCAGTTCTGGGTGGCCGTTGAGCGCAATGGGGAAACCTTCATCGAATACCTTGAAACGCCCTTTGATGTGTATGCCGAGGACGCCACCTACAGCGTGTTTATGGACGCCATGCTGACCGGCACCACGGATGAGACGGGCATCATCAAAGGTATGCCCTATCTGGCCGGGCGTAGCGTGCAGGTCATGCAGGACGGCTCATACCTTGGGGAGCTTGAGGTGGATGCCAACGGCAGTGTGCAGGACATTAAAATACGCAAGAACGCGTACGTGGCTGCTGGCCTTGGCTACACGGCAGAAGTACAGCCAATGCGTATCAACTATCCATTGAAGAACGGCCAGGGCGTGAATTTCAAGAAGCGCATTGTGTCGGTGATGCTTCGGGTATTGGGTTCCATCAAGGGCGACATCCGCACCGAATATGAGCAGCCGATACCAGCATTGAACAGGCCCGGCGAGTATGGCCAGTGGCAGGAAATACTGGCCTTCAGCGATGGTGCTATTGGCGGCAAGCCTCCGCCCTGCCTGACCAAGACCATAGAGGTTTCCCTTTCCGGCAACACTACGTTTGACGGGCTGATTCGCGTACGGCAGGGCCTGCCCTTTCCATTGTTCATAACCTCTATCGCCTTTGGCATAGAGCAAGGCGGGTAAAAACATGGGCGGCATGGGAGAAATGATCGCTTCGCCGAAGGCACAGTACGGCATGATGGGGCTCGCCACCGGGCTAAGTGCCGGCAGTTCCATGGCCAACGCCCAGTACAACGCTGCGGCCATGCGCATGCAGGCGGATGCGCTCGACGAACAGACCAAACTCACGGGCTACCTCATCCGCAAGCAGTACGAGAGCGATTACCGCACATTGGTGGAAAAGCAGGAACAGCAGCAGAGCATGAACCGGGTTGTCGCCATGAAGAACGGCATTACTGGCGCGTCGGGCACAGCTGTCTTGAGCGCGCATGCTGCTAAGAGCCAACAGAATTTGGAGCAGCTTTACTATAACGCGGCCATGAAGACAGGCACGACGAGCCTGCAAAACAGTGCTCGTGCCTCTGGCCTGCGCGAAAAGGCCAATCAGTATGACTGGCAGGCCACCAGTTCAGCCGTGGCCGGGATTGTGGGCTTTGGCGCTGGCGTGCTGTCACTGGAGTCTAAATATGGGCTTAAGGCTGAAAGCCCGGTGGACAGTGTAATGAGCGAAGAAAAAATCCGTAGTGAATTTTATGGCAGCAGTAGCGCGAACAGCATGAGCAGCAATGACTTTGGCACGTTCAGTATGTCCAGCCTTCCTTCCCTTAAGTCGTGAGGTGTAGCACATGGCACTCAGAATAGAAGGCCCAGGCGATGTTCGGGGCGTTGACGCAACAGGATTCGCCCCATCTGGCGGTGGCAGCGGCGCGTACGCCCCCACCTGGAGCGTTGGCGACCCTGTTGCGGTAGCCATGGCTGGCCTGCAAAAGGCCTCTGAGCGGTTCGCTGATACCTACGATGATGTGCAGGTAAGCGGCTTCGTCATGCGGCAAAAGAAAAGGCTTGATGACCTCTATGACAACCCGGATACGGGCCTTTTTGCCACCCGGAAAGGCGATGCCGCAAAGGGTATGTACCAAGAGAGCAAAGACACTTTCAAGACCATATGGGATGAAGACGCCAAACAGCAACTTTCTGAACGCCAACTGCAGCTTGCGTCAAAGCCCATGACGGCCATGTTTCTGGATTACGCTCACCGAGTGGGCAGCCATGAAACAACGCAGCTCATGAATGCGCAGGTTGAACGGGCAGAAAACACCATATCAACGGCAAGAGATCTCGTAGCCTCCGGTAGGGTTGACATGGACACGCTAGGTGCGGCCCTGGCGAATATTAAAATAGCCACTGCGGCCCAAGGCAGGATGTTGGGATGGGATACCGACACGGTTTCCAGAAAACAAAAGGAAGCTTTTGGCAGCGCTATTATCAAGGGGTCTGCGGCCATCGCTGCCACAAACCCGTCTATGGCCATCGGTGTTTTGAACGAATATCGCGGATATCTTTCAGACGCAGATTATCAGGCATCGCTTGGCGTTCTGGATGAGAAGGCAAGGGAGTTCAAAAAGCAGCACTATCTTGAGCTCGTTGCAAGCGGTCAAAAGGATGAAGCAGATAGTTTTTTGCGCAACAATGCGCCGCAAGGGATGGCCTTTACTGGTAATACCATTGCTGAAGCTTTTCACAACCCGCTGAATATAAAACAGGCTGGTGCAAACAGTGGTACACGAGCCGATTATCGCCAGTTTAATGATGATGCCGAGGGTTATCTTGCAGCAGGTGCGCAGCTTCGGCTTTATCAAAACAGGGATGGTTTAACGACTCCGCGCCAGTTTATAAGCAAATGGGCCCAGGCTTATGAAAACAATCTTGTGAAGTACTTCCAAACCGTTTCCAAGGCCACTGGGCTTGATCTGGATAAGCCCCTGGATCTGAACGAGCAAAAGAATCTCGCCCTGCTCATGAAGGGGATGTCCATGGCGGAGTCGCCCGTTGGGAAAAAGTATTCCGCATCAGACATTGAAAGCATGCTGCAAAGTAAAGGAACTCAGCGACAATACACCAAGCCTGATGTCGGGGTAGAATCAACCGCTAATTACAAGCCCGGAACGGGTATGCTCAAACCATCTGAAGTCATGACCCTGCTCAAGCACGGCAAGGAAATGTTCGGAAGGCAGCAAGAAGACGCCGCTTTCAAGTTTGTTGCGGATATGCCCCAGGCAAAGGCGTTGGAAATGCTGGCCTCGCCAAGCGGGCAGATGAGGCTCGGCATTGATGCCAAGCAAGCCGCCGAAGTTTCCAACATGCTGAACACGCATTGGGCGCATAAGAACGCGGCTGAAAGGCGCGCCCGCGACGACTATGACCGCGATGCTCTCACAGGGGCAGTAAACTTGGGCCTCGGGCTTGGCGGCCAGGCAGACCCTGACGCAGCATACAGAACGATTAGGGATGACCCCAACATCGACGGGAAGACGAAACTGGATTTTCTCAAGGCCCTGCAAAACGGAACCCTGGACACTGACGATCCCGGCTTTGTCGTGGACATCAAAAAAAGAATCGCCAGCGGCCAGCCCGTCACAGAGGCTGATATTGCCAGAGGCGTGGCCGCCGGAAAAGTGTCGTTTGCGACCAAGGAAAAACTGATCAAACTTCGGGAAAATGTCCAGGGGCCGCAGGGCGCAGCTATCAAATACGCATTCAATGCCCTTGATGGCGCATTCAAAAAATCCATGCTCGCCGATGGCACGCCAGAACAGGCCCTCGCCCACTTTGCCGCGCAGCGCGAGCTGCAAGACGCCATCGAGCAGGCGCAGGCCAAGGGGAATGTGCTCGACCTGCTGAACCCGCAGTCAAAGAATTACATCCTACCCGGAATCATGCAGCGGCATCAACTCACGATGGCTGACCAGGTTTCGGCCATCAGGAACAAGATGTCGGCGCAGCCGGTGGGGGCAAAGCGGGCTGCGAATGAAGATATCTCTACCAATTTGAAGCGTTCACCTATGGGGGGTGAAGAATGAGCCAGAGCCCAGTTCAGCAAGAATCTAGCCCCGATTTTTATTTAGAGCTGCGCTCTCGTGGCTTTTCTGATGCTGAAATTCAAGACTATATGTCCCCTCGCCTAATCGAGAGAGGGTATTCCGACCAGGAAATCAACGCCTATTTCAACCAGCACAAAATCGCTTCTGGCGAGCAGGAAGTTTCGGCACAGGCCAGCCTGGGCGCATACTTTGAGCATGGGCTGCAAGGTTCTGTGTCCGGCTTGTGGGCGCGCGAAAAAATGCCCGACGCCGTAAACGAAACACAGATGAACAGTGCGGGATGGGCGGACAGGCTCTTCATGGGTGTCGGGCAAATAGTTGGCGACATCCCCGCCCTTGTGGCCGGTGGCGTAGCTGGCTCGCTTGGGGGCCCGGCTGCGCCCGTAACCATTCCGGCTTCGGCCATGGCGACTACTGAGGGCCTGCGCACCTATTACACGAAGCGCATCGCAGACGGCCATACCGAAGACTTCATATATCTTTCGGCTGTCCCTGATGCCCTTGCCAGTGGCGCAAAGGGGGCAGTCATTGGCGGGCTGACCGGCGGTGCTGGCAAGCTGGCTGGCCTTGGCGCAACTGCCGCTGGTCTTGGCTCTGTGGGCACAGGCGCCGCCACGGTTGCCGCCGAGGTTGCCACCATGCCGACGGCGGGCGCTGCCCTTGAAGGCAGGCTGCCGCACCCGCAAGAGTTCGTTGATGCTGGCCTGCTGGTTGTGACCTTGCACGGTATAAGCAACGTGCGCCATGTGCAGAAAATTGCTCAAGAAACTACACCCAAAATCAGAGACATCTACGCCAAGATAGGGAAAACGCCGGAAGAAATTGCACAGGCTGCGCAGACCGACCCGACAGTGCAGCAGGATATTCTGGCCATCAACCGGGATATTCCGGGGGCGTTTGCAGAAGAAACCAAAACAAGGCTGATTCGCAACGAAGATGTGCCGTCGGAGGAATTGCAGCACTACCTGCCGCGCAACTGGGCCAAGGCCGAATTGCTGGAGCGTGCCGGCCCGGAGGCTGTCAAGGAGGGCATAAGCCAAACGGTCGCCAAGGCCTTTTCCGGGGAGACTCCAGATCGCCTGCACTGGAATATGCTGCGCAAGACTGACGCTGCCAAGCTTTCCGCTGATTCCGGCATTACCATACCGGAAGGCATGGTGCATTCCATCGACTCCCGCGAAGTGCGCCATGCCATGAACGAACACGGTAATCCCGCAATCGAAAGTGCGCGAGGGCAAGAAGCTATTGTACCAGAAGACTATTTGAAGATTCCAGATGTTGTGAAGGGTTACGATTCTGTAACGGCCATCACGACAGACAAGGGTTTTCCAGGACTGATGTACAAAAAGCAGATCGACGGGTCTGTATACGTTGTGGAGGAGTTGCGCACAGGGAGAAAAGAACTCGCTTTCCTATCCCTTTGGAAGGGTAATAATAAAGAGAAGGCTTCCCCCTCTTTATCGCCCGAAACGACGGCGGTTGGACCCGACGCAAGAGATGCTAAGCCTTCTCAAAAATCAACCACGGTTGATGATTTAAATATAAGTTCTGTCGATCAGAAAGTAAACCCGGACACCCTGCAAAATTTCGGCGGCGGCACCCGCATCCCCACTGCTGAAGACAAGCCAGTGCTGCCCGAATCCGCGCTGAATCATGCGGACAGCGTGCCGCTTTCTGGTGTGGTTCAGGCCCTGGCCGATGCCCTTGAAGTGCCCATCCGCACGGGCAAAATGGGGCCATCCGGCAGAAAGGCCGAGGGCATCTACAAAATAACGCCAGAAGTTATCAGAACCCGCACAGCCAATGACGTAGCCACCGTCGTGCATGAGGCTGGGCATCACATTCAGAAGCAGCTTTTTGGCGATATTTCAGCCGCCCCACTGCGGGCTTTCCGTGATGAACTTGCCCCCATTGCCACAAAGCCACGCTCCGGCCAGTCTGCATTGCCGGAAGGATTCGCGGAATTCGTTGCCAAGTACGTGGTTGACCCCAAGGATGCGCTGGAGTCCGCCCCACGCTTTTACGAGCACTTTGAGAAACTGCTTGTTGACCGCGCGCCAGACTTCGGCAAGGCCCTTCTAAACGCGCGCGAAGCGGTCAAGCGATGGGCAGACCAGCCAGCCGCCCAAGAGGTTCTTTCACACATCAGCATTGAGGGCCGTGAAGGCGAGGGGCTTATTTCACGCCTGACCTCAAAGGACACATGGGACAAGGTGTACACCAATTTTGTTGATCGCCTGTACCCCCTAAAAAAGGCCACAGCTATTCTTGCAGAAGGCAAGGATTTGCCTGCTGACATAAACCCCTACACGCTGGCCCGCACGTTTGCCGGGGCCAAGGGCAAGGCCACACACTTTATTGAGCACTCGCCCTTCACCTATGGCAACTGGGAGAATGTAGGCAAGCCCCTGGCCGAGACCTTGCGGGCGGTGGAAAACCTGGACGAATTCAGAGCCTACCTTGTGTCACGGCGTGGGCTTGAGCTTGAGGGGCGGGGCATAAAATCCGGCATCCGTCCTGAGGCTATGCGCGCGACGGCTGAAAAACTGAACGAAAAGTATGAGCCGTTGGCCCGTGAGCTGGACGAATACCAGAACCATGTTGTGAATTACCTCGTGGATTCTGGATTGCTCGGCGCGGAAACGGCTGCCGCCATGCGGGAAATGAATCAAAACTATGTCCCCTTCTTCCGCGTCATGGAAAATGTCGATGGCTTTCTTGGGGGCGGAAAATCGCTTACTGGACGCAATCCCATACGGCGCATCAAGGGCAGCGGGCGTGACATTATTGACCCGCTGGAATCCATAATCAAGAACACCTACGCCATGATTGAAGCTGCGGAAAAGAACGGCATTGGCCGCGCCCTCACAGACCTTGCCAGTAAAACCGATGGGGCGGGCTGGCTGGTGGAAAAATTGCCCACGCCAAAAGCTGCGGTGCAGGTCAGAGTCGAAGATGTGAGCAAGGCGTTCATTGACTCCCTTGGCCCAATCAATCCCAGCGTGAAGACGTCAATAAAAGCACTGGCTGAATCTGCCGATATGGGGGAAATGCTCACATTCTGGCAGAACGCCGCCACATTGGACAAAAAAAGCCAGATCGCCGTTTTCCGTGACGGGAAGCGCGAAGTGTATCAGGCGGCCCCAGAAATTGCCGAGGTGATGAACGGCCTGAACACAGAAAGCGTGCCATTGCTGGTGAAGCTTATCTCCATTCCGGCAAAAATGCTGCGAGCCGGCGCCACGCTTACACCTGATTTTATGGTTCGCAATCTTATTCGTGATGCCGTTTCCACAGGCGTCCTTTCCCGTACAGGTTTCATCCCAGGGCTGGACACGGCCAAGGGGTTAAAGCGCGCAGTTACCAAGGATAACGTCTATTGGGATTGGGTGAAAGCCGGTGGCGACCAGGCCAGCCTTGTGAGCATGGACAGAACCACCCTTCAAACCACGCTCAAAGATATTGCGGCAACGGGCTACACAGAGCACGTTTGGAATGTGGTCAAGAATCCTTTGGAGCTACTGCGCCTAGGCTCTGAGCTTTCAGAAAAAATGACCCGCTTGGGAGAGTTCGGCAAAGGCGTGCAAAAGCACGGCAATGACAAGGCTGGGCTGATGCAGGCCGCCTATGAATCACGGGACATTATGGACTTTTCGCGCCGGGGCAAGCTGACGGCCTCGTTCAACCTCATAACCGCATTTTTCAATGCCAGTTTGCAAGGGCTGGACAGAACAGCGCGCGGAGCAGTGGAAAACCCCCGGCGCTTTCTCGTGCGTACAGCGCTGTTCATTGGCATTCCGTCCATACTCAACGCCATCAACAACTATGGCGACAACGACGTTGCCGAGGTTCCGCGCGCGCAGAGGGATATGTTTTGGATTACGCCTATCGGGCAAGGAGAAAACAAGGTTCTCTTGCGCATCCCCAAGCCGTTTGAGCAAGGCGTCATGTTTGGATCAACTCTCGAGCGCGCGACGGAATTCATTCTCGACGCAGCGCATGGCAAATACGGCAGCGTGGATACGGCCAGGCAAGAGGCTTTCCGTGGACTCGGAAAGTCCATGCTGGATGTTTCCGCGCCCAACCTTGTGCCAACCGCCTTTGCCCCGATAATAGAGGCATTTGCAAACAGGTCGCTGCCCTTTGACCGCCCTATTATTCCCAAGAACAGAGAGGGGCTGCTGCCGGAATACCAATACACCAACAATACCACAGAACTGACAAAGGCTCTTTCAAGCTTTGTCGGCACGTTGCCGCCAGTGAGAGAGATGAACACCTTCTCCCCTGCCCGCGCGGAAAACTACATCCGCGGCTGGACGGGCGGCCTGGGCATGTATGCCCTTCAAGCCGTGGACGCCATGTCCCGCAAGGCTGGCATTGTTGCTGATCCCGTAAAGCCCGCAGCCACTCTGGCAGATGTCCCCTTTGTGCGGGCCTTTGTGATCCGCCATCCAAGCATGGGGGCGGAGAGCATTCAGCGATTCTTTGACAACTACGACGAAGCCACAGGCTACCTAAAAAGCATCAACGCTCTGAGCAAGGATTTCAAATATGACGACGTGGCAAATCTGCTGCCGTATTCTGTATATCAAGCCGTGGATGGTCCACACAAGGCACTCTCGGAGATCACGAAGACCATAGATTTTATAAGCAAGGCCCCAGACATGACGCCAGACGAAAAGCGACAGATGATCGACAGCATGTATTTTCAGGCCATTGAAATAGCCAGATTCGGGAATCAGGTATTCGAAGCCTTGCAGGATGACGTTGAAAAACTGAAGGGCCGCGCCGAAAGGCAGTAGGATCACAGTTCATTGAAAATCGCATAGGGATTGCAGGAAAGGAAAGGGGGCCGGGATATGGGCCCGGCCCCTTTATTGACAGATTTCGCAATTTGGCAGGTTGGTCAGCGCTACCGCATGGTGCCCAACTTATGCCCGGCTTCAAGCGCATTGTACGCGCCGACCAGATTGGCATCAGCAACCCTGAATAGACTCAACATGATGTCGTAGTGCTCTGTATCCATCGGAATGCGGCCCTTGGGGTGCGTAAACATGCGGGTTACGTCAACGGCCGCATGAAGCTGCCAGATGATTTTTTGGATGCGCCGCATGGCGTCTTTGCGGCCCGGATCCACGTCGCCTGACAAGCAAGTGTAAGGCGCGGCCTCAGGTACGGGCAGCGCTGTAACACCACGGCCCAAGGCTTTCTTTCTGGGTGCAGGCTTCGCCTCATACTTCCCCGTCTTGCGAATGGCCGGAACCACCTCGGACGCTATCCAGTTTGTGAAGGCGTCGGCTTCGGGCTTGTTGCTGCGGAAGGCCAGCTTGTACACGGCTGGTTCGGAGATAAACCTAAGTGACCGAGATGTTGAGAAGTTGTTGAGTCGTAACAACTTCTGCCAGTCACTCGGAATCAGCTTAAGAGTCGCGCCGCTCCAAGTGATATCAAGGGCTTTGCAGACATCAGCAATGGAAAACCAAAGCTGGTCGCCTTCGACCTGTGTGCGGATAGGGAAGTCGTTGAATTGGAACGGGGAAGCGAGAAGTTGAGCCTGACTCATATGAGCCTCCAAGGGAACTTTTCAGGTTCACGGAGACATTCTCAAACAAAGAGAATGCCGGGCGCTGAAAACAGCCCTTGGAGCTGCGGAGTAATTTCCCTTACGGGTATTTTATTCGTCCACGCCCGGCAATGGATTCAATTATAGCCCCAAAAAGGGCGCAAAAAAAGCCATTGACTTTCGGAAATGGCGTGGCCGCCAAGGGGGTGTTTTCAGCACCTGCGGAGAGAACGCCACAAAATGAAGTGAATGTCAATGATGAAATAAAATGTTTATTAAAAAAGATAACACAACAAAAATACATGCTGAAATAGTAAACAAAAGGCATCCAGCAGGCTCAGACATCTTCTGCGGATCATCCCTAGTCAGCGCATAGAAAAAAGCAACAACAAAAAAAGACAATAAGAAGAGTAAAATATCCTGATTAAATTCAATAAACTTGTCTATGTTTAAATTGTTAATAAATATTAAAAAAGATATGTTTGGAATAACTACAAAAACAACAAGCATCCATTTTAATTTTATAATGTCCTGGATAAAAATCGATGCTCTGCGCTTTAGTTTTTTTAATCTCATATCATTCACAGTCCAATGACATGAAGTCTAATTGATTAAGCTTTCAACAATCCGCTTCTGATCTTCAAGTCTTCGCCCTTCGCCGCCATGATAATTTACATCAAACAGATTGAAGTAACGAACAATATCTTTTTCTGAAAATCCATGTTGCTCCAGGATAGGGCGCATGTATTCACGAATCTCTGAATCTGAGAACCCTCTATTTCGCAATTCACTATATATTCCAGAATGGTAATCCATTTCTCCACCGCTCAATTTGTTAGCGGCGTCAGAAACAATCAGTTTCCTCACCTTTCCATCAACCTCACCATCACCAGCGGCAACAGGCATTGCCGAGAAAATAGCAATAAGCAGAATAAGAAGGCGCAGAATGATGTTCATGTTTTTGCCTACCACCCAGCAGTCCCAGGTGCAAGCCTGACAATAAAAAGGAGTCAATATGTCAGTTGACAACACGCCTACGGGCATTGTGTACACCGTGACAAACGGCGCGGCCGGGCAGCAATACCCGCTGACCTTCCCGTACATAAAAGACGACGACGTCCGCGCCTACTACGTATATTGCGGTACGCAGGTCACTATGTCCTTGGGGCCCGGGTATTCCGTTTCCGGCCAGACATTAACTGCAAACACTGCCCTGCCTGTTGGGGCCAAACTGGCCATCTACCGCGAAACGGACATTACTCAGGAAATTCCGTGGGTCGATGGTCAGGCCGTATACACGCCAGACATCATGCAGGCCGACGACAAACTTACCTTCATTGTGCAGGAAATCGCCGGGGAGGTGAAACGAGCGGTTAAAGTGTCGCGTGAAGAAGAAGCTGGCGGTAGCACGCCGGGGGATTTGCTGGCAGGGGTCTATGCCGCCCGTGATGAGGCGCAAAACGCCGGCAGAGCCGCACATGCGTCAGAGACTGCCGCTGAACAGAGCGCCACAAATGCCGCCGCGAGTGCCAACACGGCAGCGCAGACAGTGCAGACTGCAACCGCAGAGGCTGTAAATGCCGCCACAGCGCAGGCCGATTCAGCGGCATTGAGTGCCGCAGCCGCCGCGCAGTCTGCCATAGATGCAGCAGCAGCAGTGCCTGAGCATCTGGTGCAGCGCGTTACTGATGTGGAAGCCACAGCCGCAGCCGCAAAAGCCATCACTGATACCGTCACCGTGACTCCCGCGCCCAACGCTGTGCCGCTGGCTGGTAGTGATGGGAAGCTTGCTGTGGGGTGGATTCCGGGTTTGTTTCGTGGTGATATACGTCTTCTACCGTTTGCTCCGGCAGACCTCGCTACATATTGCCCTGGTTGGTACTGCGGTAACGGTGACTTGTATCCTCTTATCAGTGCAGTTGGTATTGAGTTAAATGCATTTTCAACAGCTTTTAAAACTGCTTGGGGTATTGTAATCACTGGGTCAAATATCAGCATACCTAAGTTGTTCTACACAAATGGACGTGGATTTTTTCTACGGGCGGTAGATGGAACGACGAGAGTGGTAGGCAGTGTACAGGTGGATATGTTTGCTTCACACACTCACACGTATAATAGTGGCCCTGGAAACTATTTGCGAGATGGCAGTATTGCAGTTCCGTTTTTTACAGATTCTCAAACTGGTGCAACTGGCGGTGAGGAGACCAGACCTCTTAACGTCGGCATGACGCCCGCAATATTCCTTGGAGTATAATTATGCAAAATTATTATTTTGATAACACACACCCATTACACCCATACACGTATTCTATGTACGCTACACCGGGAACCTTTCCTCCCCTCAATGCTTTGAGGAAAGAGCTTCCTGCGGAGAAAGATGGAATTCATTTTGGTGAGAAGGACGGGGAATGGGTTGAAATTGAAGACCATCGCGGAAAAAGCGGATACGTCAACGATGAACCCTTCTTGATTCAAGATTTTGGCCCACTGCCCGAAGGTTGGAGCGATACGCCGCCCCTGCCGCCCCCGCTCATAGTCGAAGAACTGTTTGAGCGCTTGCGCAATGAACGTAATGCCCGCGTCACCGCCACAGACAAATACCTGTTGGCAGACTACCCCATCGGCGCGGAAGAGCTTGGAAATATCCGTACATACCGTCAGGCGCTGCGCGATCTGCCCGCGCAGGAAGGCGCGCCTTTTGACGGCGGCGGCGATGAAACGCCCTGGCCGGAAAAGCCGGATGTGTAGCCGAATAGAAAGGGCCGCTCAGCGATGGGCGGCCCTTTCCATTCCTCACGCTCATCCTTATAATTGATTCATGGCCCTTCTCTACGATCCACTCCTGAAGCTCATCAACTGCGGCGCTGTGCCACATCTTGTCACTGGCAAGGACGGCACGAAGGGCGTTCGCCTGACGTGGCGGCGTGATGCCCGGTATGAGGACCAGAACAAAGGCAAAGCGATACTGGCCCGGTTTGAACGGCTCATTGCGATACAGCTTGACGTGGACGAAGATGAGAAGCCGCGAACCGTACAGCAGCTTGTGGCGAGCAGGCGGGTGATCGTGGTTAATGGGCGGTACAGGTTGCCGGAGTGAAACATGGAGAAACAATGATGGAGAAACAATGAATGTCTCTTAAAGATATGCTCACGCTGGTGAATGTTCGGAAAGATTTAAGATTTTTCATTCACAGGCTGCTCATCGGCCTGGCCTTGTCTGTTACATTTTCTGCAAACATGCCACATATGTTAACTGAAATAGAAGCGAAGAAACTTGAACTTTTACTCATCCTACTTTCAATATTAATTCCAATGTATGTGATTTATAGATTTAAACCAACACCTTTATTTTTTAAAAGAATACAAAAAGAATGCATTTTGTTTTGCGTTTCGCTCACATCTATCATTAGAAGCACGATAATAGTTGGCATTTCAGCATTATTATTCAATGTGTTAATATGGAATGAACCTATCACTGCATTTGTTTATATTGTAAATTTTCTTATTGCACTGGAAACAATAACAAACGCACAATACGGCCTTGATGGCTTTGAATATGACAGTGATGACTCGCAAGAATGGGTTACCATTATTGTGGCTGGAAAAGATGATCATAGCGACAACACGGATACTAAATATTAAAGTGCCCATACAGGCGGCGGAATCGAACTGGCTCCCCACTCTCCCCTACTTTATCACGCTGGGGGCACATTTGGGGGCATTAAGCCAGCTATCCTTAAATTATTCCTTTACAAACAAGAGAGATAGGAAATTAATTCTATAGCCCCCGCCTCCACCATCAAACAATTTCAGCAAGGCTCACGATGTCTCATAAAGACTCGTGAGCCTTTTGTTTTTGTAGGCATTGCACTCTGAGTAGTCCCATTTAGTTGCCAGGCATCTGGCAGTAATCTGTTTTTTTGTGGCATATGCGATTTTCATAAAGTTGATACCAGCTTTTTCGTGCCTGGGGAGCTTGAGGCATGCCCTTTCGATTTCCTTCAAATATCGCCCTGCACAAAGTCAACAATCACATGATATGACAGGACAATGTCTGCCCCAGATTTTTTAAAACCTCACGGCGGCCAATACCGTGCGCGTTTTTAAACAGGTCATCTACGGCCAGCAGTTTAACGCCACCGCTGAAATATTTGGTATCAATTACGGAGTCGCGTTTGGAGTCAATAATAAAGACAAAGTCTAAGTGACATGCTTCCTGAGGATAAGACCAAACAGCTTTAAGACTGGCTGGGGAGAGAACAAAAAGAGAGAGCTTCCGCAGTGCCGGAGGCGTCCAGTGCGGAGCGCCATCAAAAATCCGGCGTTGACTACGGCAAGCCCTCTTCTTTTAAAATGCTTCCTACAGACAATTGTGGAAGTCAAGAGCCGCAGCCTGCAACACCATCTATACTGCCCATTATCAAGGCAGCTCTTTAAGTCAGCTTTCTTCCAGCCCTGGAGGAAACTTAAACGCCGTATTTGGGACAGTAAAAGTAATGCCCGCATCGCACTTGAAGGATTGCAGGGGCGCTCTGGGGCAAGCCTTTGTAGTGAATATAAAATCACTCAGAGCATGTGCTACGGCTGGCAAGATACGTTTTTGGTCAATGCCCTCAGGCATTCGAAACCGGCACGACAAACCGTCGAAAAGAGGGCCTGACGGCAGAGAATCGAGCGAGGGAAGGGTGAGCAGCCTATAGGAACATTATTGCAGACAAGCAGGGCCTAAAATCTGCATACTTAGACACAACCTTTGCTGATTGCCTTACTGCGCGGAAATGTCTTCTCTAAGACTGATGTGCATACGGCGTGACGTAATACCGTGCGAAAAAAGTGTATGCCCCAGAACGTCTCCGAACCATTCCTTGGGATGTGGCCATTCCGCTTTGGGGACGATGATCGTTACGCTTTTTTCTCCGTTTGCATCAGCTTGTCGAGCATCAGCTATCCATTTGTCCACAATGGCACGTTGATCAGGTGTAGACTGGGTGGCCCATGTTTTTTCGGAATTAGTGGTCTCAATAAATAAGAAACAGAGCAAAATAGGAGCAAAAATTTTAAGCACAGGAATTGTTGCCAGCAGATACACAATGCAAAAAACAGTGAGCAGCGTTTGAAAAAAGAATATTCCGTAAACAGCAGATATTCTTGAAGCAAAACATGGGTCTGTTTTTGCGCAAATAAGGATATATAGCGAAAATGTGATAATGGAAGACAAGCATACTATAAAGAATATTTGCCCAGTTATAGTATCTCGTTGTGAATAAATCTTTTTTGACTTTCTATACATCAATAAAAAAATAGTACAAAAAACAGATGTAAGTGTTATGCCTTGCATCACCAACCGCATGGAATACAGCAAATCGTAAAAGGAATTGAATGCTGCCATAAAATTAAATCCATGCACGGTAAGGCTTGCATAGCGTGCCCCCATCATGTCGAAGCAAGCAGCGCTTAACCAGCAAGCGAGGATAAAAAAGAGAGCACCGTCAAATAGCGTAAGGTGCTGCAGATATGAGCGTACTTTATTTAACATGCCGACGTGGTTTTCATTCAAAACCCGCAACAATATCGTTGAAAAAGCGCATGATGCTGCAATGATACTGGAAAATGTTAGCGAAAATTGTGAAAGGTATATGACAAAAACTATGATTCCAATCGCATAATACTTGTCGTTAAATTTACGTGTGTTAAAGAAATTTCCGTACAAAATAAAAACGGCAATTATTGAGTTTAATATATTTGCCATTGTATAGTACGTCATGGCAGTCAATGTTTCTGAATAAAATAAATAAACGTTCTCTTGATTTTTGCTTTTGAACATAAAAAAAGACAATATAACAAACAATAGCACTGCAAACATTGATGTCTTATAATCTTGAATAAAATTTTGACTAAATAAATATATCGACGCACATAAAACCGTCACAAATAACGCAACAAAGCAAGTAAACGTTAAAGAAATTGATTCAATATAATTTCCTACGATAACATTTACGATTTGTGAAGATATATATCCAAGCGCTGGGAACATTATCTCAGGAAAAATACGGGCCGGATTCCATTCTTTTATGCTCGGCAAGAGTGAACGATACTGCGAAAGATAGCGCCAATCATCACCATTATACGGAATAACTTGTGATACTTTACTAAAAATTATGTAAATAACAATAAATGTTAATATGAAATAAAGTATATTTTTCATATAAGACATAACGTTACCTACCGAGAAAAATTTTCTGGTTCTAAAACGCGCGAAAGCCTCTGCCCCTATATGTCAGAGCCAAAGATGGTGATCTTATTATACAAGTTATGGAACAGGAGGGCAAGCCGTTCACGGTAGTACCGCACGCGGCCAGCGGAAGTCTTCGACTGACAACTAGCCGATCTACCAGTTTATTCCATGACGTTGCGCACTGCCGAAAGCAGGATTGTTACCCCAATCCTTTTGGCATGCCCCTGTGGCAACAAATCGTCATGACCCGGCCCAACCAGGCCAAGATAGTTGCTCCTGTGTTTTTTTATATGTGAAAACAGCATGTTTTGTTTAATTAGCTATAATTAATAGATATATTTTACTTGCCTTTTATGCGGATTTTCAGCATGAATTAATCAAGCTCTAGAGCATCCTCATACATCACAAGGAGGATTCAGCTATGTGCAAGAACATCTCCCAAGATGAGGAAAGTCCGCCCTGCTAGTTTGGCTTGTAGCTCATGAAGCTTGGCCAACAATGCCGATGAGAAGCTCTCTAAGCCTAGGCTATTTTTAGCTATGGCCATACACCACGATAGTGGGAACATTAACGTACAGGGCCGGGAAAACCCGGCCCTTTTTAATTATGCTTTTAGCCAGTTGAGCGCGCCAGCGCGCGATACAGACAACCACCTGCGAGGTTACTGGTTAGTGATGTTGTATACGTTACTGCCCAAGTAAGTGTACGTTGACGGCACGCATCCTGGCTTCTTCCAATGCTCTGTGATCAAATATGATTGGTGACAAGCCGCGACACTGGCCGCCTTGCAACCTCTTAGTATAACCTCGGCTGAAGAACCCGTTTCGCAGCCAACCTGCTCCATCAAATTTTTTGGCAAAGCCTACGTGTCTGATAATGACTCGTGGGCTTTTTGCTTTAGACGGCCTCTAGTACCCAACGCGCTCCAATGCAGATGTTGACCACGCCATTATTGTCGCCAGCTCCAGGTGCGAGCGAACGTGAACATGCTGCCCCATAACTTCTTGCCACAACTGCCCTGCTGCCGTAATCAGCCAGTGCTGGACATGCAGCACTCTGGCACGCAGCACCATATCTTAGTGACATAACGTGATGGCATCAAACATCATTGGTACTTCCCCAAGCTTCCATCAAGCCTTTGTTATGATGGTATGCCTGGATGCGCTTGAAGCTGAAAGCAAGGATGGCCAGGTTGCGGCATAAAAGGTAATGAATTTCCGCCATGAATTCGCAATTTTTTTTGAAAAATTTATTGACTTATGTTCGTGGACGAACTAAAAAGAAACCCGAAATGGTTCGCCTACGAACAAATGAGGGGCCATGAAAAGACAAAACAACCCCGGCGCGATTATCGCCATGGTTGCCGCCATCAGGGAGCAGGCAAATACACTGATTCTCAGTTCTTTGTCAGAACGCAGCATCACCGACATACTTCCAGCTCATGGCGCGGTTTTGAACGCGCTTTTCAAGCAAAGTCCGATGCAAATGAATGAGCTGGCGGAACACATTGGCAGAAAAAAGAATACGGTTACGGGGCTGATAACCACACTTGAAGACAGAGGTTATTGCCGCCGTGAACCCGATCCACAAGATGCGCGGGCTCAGCTGGTATTCCTGACAGAAAAGGGAGAGGCCATGCGCCAGGTGCAGGATGAAGTTTCCGTTGAACTTTTGCGTAAAATTTGGATGGGCATCGACACTCAAAAACAAATAGAGTGTATTGAATGCCTCGAAACAATTCTCCAGAACCTGAAAGACAATTAAACCTAACAAAGCAACAGAGGATTACCATGAGCAATGCAGTAAAAGAAGTTTCCACGATTCTGTCCGAATCGCCCATGTGCTTTATTGCCACGTCCTGCAACAATGAACCGCATGTGCGGGCGTTTCAGTACCAGTTCGAGCAGGACGGAAAACTGTGGTTCTGCACATCCAGAGCCAAAGATGTGTTCAAACAGCTTGAGATGAATTCCGCTGTTGAAATTTGCGCAGTCACCCCAAGCATGACCTGGGTTCGCATTACCGGAAAGGTTTCTTTTGAAGACAGCCATGCCGTGAAAGAGCGCATTTTGTCCGAGCAGCCGCTGATCAAAAGCATTTACGGCACAGCGGACAACCCGGATTTCACCACGTTCTGCATCGAGCATGCCGACTACGCTATTGCTGATTTTTCCGGAAATCCACCGCGCAAAGGCTCCTTTTAGAACATTCGCAAAGTAAAATACTCTGGCGGCCATGTGCGCAGACGGTTGTTGAAGGCATAGTCACAGACTGTTTTTGCCGTCACGCGTGAACCGGAAGCCTTCAAACCCTGCGATATAGAGTCTCCAGGGTACGGCGCCTGATCCAACATCTACAGATTCTACTTGCGCGTCACACCGCAGATACGTGTAACGCCCGACCAGGATTTTCACTGGCCGGGCGTTATGTTGCAATCTCGACGGACTCGCTACAAAAAAGTGCACCTTGCTTGTCATAATACTCTACGGAGCGGCACGACAAGCTGGGCGTTTTGTAGGTATAACGCTTTTATTTGCAGCCGACCAAGGTGCCGAGCTTCAGCACCTCTAAACCAGCTGAAGATCCCCAAGATCCAGTTTTACCCTTCTCTTTTGCGCATCGCAGGAACGCGAAACGGATACGATATCACATAAAACGCAGTCAGTAGTGACGCCTCTTGGGATGATTCCGATATTGCCGCGTTCTTTTTCGGTGACAAAAACACATTCGCCAAATTCAATAGCAGCAGACAGAGCATTCTTTAAGCTTTCCATAACAGAACCTCCCACAAGGTTGGCTGTTTCGTGTGGGGGATGGGCCGCCTGGAGCATAAAACTTCGTTCTGCTACTCTGTCGATTGTCCCATCACCACGTCACGACCCGATCCATGCCTTTTTTGCAATTTCTCGACACTTTTTCATGAAATTGATCATAAGGGCATTTTCGTATTCTCATCAATATACCTAGTATTTTGGTCACTTTTATCCCTACACATTGTGAATAGGTTAACGTACACAGCACGCAGGCAAATACAGAAATAATATGGGCTGTTATTGAAAAGGTAGGGGCCAAGGGCACTCTCAGGCCCAACGATACACATGTGACAAAACATCATAGAAATAACGCTCAGATTGCAGCTAACTTACAAATTATTCATACAAAAACATCAGAGCCACCGATCATGTGCGTGTTTGTCACCACCATCCCCCCTTCACCCTTAAAAATAACGTGCAGCGGCAGTATTTTTCACAATTCTGCGATTTCTGTACAAGTTGATATTTTTTCTCAAGAACAATTTTTTTCGGCCTGTCACTTCATTCGCATCCTATATCTTCATGTATTATTATGATAAACGATATTTAGAAACTCTAAAAAAATACAGGTTTCCTATTGAGTATTTTATAAAAAATAACACTACATTAACGCAAAACAATGATTCAATTTTAACGGAACTCTTTTTTTAACACACTAAATACAATAATTAAAATTTTGCTCTTCACATAGTTTTTACTATCAGCAATTGGTAAAACAATGATGTCTCAGCCTTGACTAGCTTTATAAACTGCGTATATTCAAATCAGCTTTTGATAATAGCTTCTATTTACCGCCCACGGTTTTTCACTGCGTTCGTCAAATCTGCCAATGCACACCCGACGAACACGAGGCGATGCCGCCCTTTAATTGGCATCCAGCCTTGAGCAGGTTTCGCCTGCTCCCTATTTATCCCCTACTTTGGCCCGATTCGGGCAACCAACTTTCGCACTATTTTTGTGCGAACAGCTAGCCTTTTCGCTCGAGCTGTTTTTCAGTTCGCGAAAAAGTTTATTGGAGGCATCCATGCGTACTGTTACTATTACTCGTCCGGCGGCTTCGCAGCAGGCCCTTGTGCCAGCTGAACCCGATGCACGGATTGCTTTGACTTTTCCTGCTGACGAAGCAACCCTTGAGCGCTCTGGCAATGACCTTTTGTTCCGCTTTGACGACGGATCCAGCGTCCGTGTCGAAAATTTCTACACGGAATATACCAAGGACACTGCCCCCAGCTTTGAAGTTGACGGTCAGCTCGTCAGCAGCGCAGACTTTTTTGCCGCAATGGGCCCGGACCTCATGCCTGCGGCTGGCCCTGCCACCGCTGGGCGCGACAGCCACTACAGCGAATATGTTGACAGTAGCCTGCAAAGCGGCCTGGATCATCTTGATGGGCTTGACTATGGTTTTACCCTTGCCCCTGTCGCCGCTGAAAACCTTTTGAGTGCGCCGCTGGCCAACCAGACCCCGACTCTGAACACCGATGGCGAATTGATATCCATTTCACTCAAGGAATCCGGCTGGGTTAAAAACCCTTCCGGTAATTTTGTTCCCGAACCTGGCGTGGCTACCATGAGCGGCAGTTTTACTGCCAATGATCCTGATGGCGACACTCTCAGCGCTTCTGTTATCATTAACGGGGCGTCCTATGCCGTTAATGCCTTAGGCACCACCACCATCACCACAGATTACGGCACATTTACCATTACGCCTTCCAACGCCGGTTCAAATGTGACCTACAACTATACCTACACCCTGAACAATGAAGACTACGGCAACGCAGACTCGCTGAAACAGGGCGAAGTCCACACTGACAGCATTGTTGTCTCCATCACCGACGGCATCAATACCAGCATAACACAGCCCATCAATGTGATCATTGAAGGCACCAATGACGCGCCCGACATTGTCAGAGTTGATGACGTTACGCTGAAAGAAGACGGCGTTTTTGCCGGTAGCTACGGTCAAAAGGACACCACCAACGCGCTTGATCCCAATGAAAACGCTTCCACCCAGGCTGGCGGTATCGGGCCGGATCAACACAAAACAAGCATTGAAGGCCAGATCATCGCGCGCGATCCTGACCACGACAGCGTGCTGACCTACAGCATCACTGACAATTCTGGCAGTGCCATAGCTGTTGGCAGTGTTGTTGGCCTTGTTGATGGGACACTGCCTGTAACCGTCACGGGCATTGCGACTGACTCCAACAATCCCAACATCACCATCTACCATACTGAATATGGCGATCTCAGCCTTGATACGTCGTCAGGCAGCTATACGTTTACCCTTAGCGGCACTGAGGCCGGAGGCAAAACCAACGCCCTTGCTGAAGGCCAGAAAGTGCATTTGCAGTTCAGACCTTCCGTGCAGGACGAGCATGGCCTGAAAGACTTTGATGTTGACCACCTGCGTGACGGCAGCATCCCCGTGGGCGGCGACAACACCATTGACGTGAATATCATTGGCACCAATGACCGCCCGATTTTTACCGGTGATGCCGCCCACTGGAACAATGCCCAGATGCTGCCCGACGAAAATGGCGTGAACCAGGAAAGCATCAAGGAATCCGGCAAGGTCAACGATGCCAGCGGCGCCAATGACAACGTCAAGGTTACAGGCTCCATAGCCGCCACTGACTACGACAACGACGCGCAATTGCGCTATGGCTTCAAGGTGACGGACTCTTCTGGCCAGGAGGAGATGGTCAGCAAGCTTTATGTCGTGCCCAATGGTACTGACGGGTATGTTCTGCTCACCGAAGCGGACTTTCACGCGCTGAACACCACAGACTATTACGGCACGCTGAATATCACCACCAACAGCGCCACCAACAGCGCGTCCTATTCTTTTACCCTCAAGAACAGCTCCACCTGCGTTCAGGGCATGAACGAGGGCGACACAATGCTTGTGGAGGTTGAAGTCGTTGTTAAGGACGAATTCGGCGCATGGAATGACATTCCATTGAAGCTTCAAATCGTTGGCGCCAATGACGCTCCCTACTTTACTGATGGCAGCAAGGGCACTGTCAAGGAAAGCGGCGTGTACGCCCCCGACAATAATCTCTTCCCCAATCCCGCGGAAAATACTCCTACCACGGACGTCGGCGACGCCAATCTGACTGACCCCACCACACCCAATGGGGAGCACAAGCTGACCTTCTCCGGTCACGTCGAAGCCAATGACGTGGACTTTGGCGATAACGCCAAGCTGACGTATGGCATGGCCAATTCAAGCGGCACGCCTATTGCGGCGGCTGCTGACGGTTCAACCACTGTTTACTATCTTGCCGACGGCACCGTTACCGACCAGGTCCCCGGCGACAATTACTATGGCACTCTGAAAATGAATGCCGATGGAACCTTTGAATTCACGCTCAATGATGCCACTGGCGGCCCCGCTGACAAACTGAGCGAAGGCGAGCAAAAGATCATAACTCTTTCGCCCACGGTAAGCGACGGACAAGCCACCACCGTAGGCAATGGCCAGATTGTCATTACCGTTGTGGGCACCAACGACGTTCCAAAACTCACCATCACGCACGACAATACCGCCATGACCGGCGTCATTGGCGGCATCTTCCAGGATGACAAAACTGTCCAGGTAGCCACGGGCAAGCTGGCCATCCACGATATGGATGTGCTGGACATGAAAAATGGCCTCGACATCAAGGTAGAAAACACTGCCGCTCACGCGGACGGCATTGATCTGGCCAGCAGTACATCCGACAACACCATCAAGGTCAGCGGACTGTACGGTGACCTGTATGTTGTGCGCACCTCATCGGGCAGTGACCATACCGACGACACCTACACGTACCGCTATGTGATAGACCCCATACGCGCCGCCGCTGTGGGCAAAAATGAAACCAGTCAGGACGACTTCACCATCACCATCCGTGACCAGTTTGGCGCGTATGATGAAAAGCAGCTTATTTTTGAAGTGGTCGGCAGCGATGATCCCACCAGCACCGGGATTTCCGGCGGCCGTGGCATCGTTGTGGAAAACGGCGTTATGCCTGCCGGATTCGTGAGAGCTACCGACAGTCAGGACACTGTGTACAAGGCACAGTACCAGAACGAAGAAAAGGGACAGCCCGAATCCAAAGGCGAAATCTACGCCCACGATGTTGACAAGAGCGACCAGGAAGCCCTGAACAACCCCAGCGCTGATGCCACGATGCACTACGTTATTGTAGACGGCAACGGCGAACGTCATGACGTCAACACGCTCATGAGCGGGAAGGACTCCATCGAAATCGAGCTCAAATACGGAAAGCTCATTATCGAGCGCACCAAGGAGGACGGAGAACACGACAACACGCCCCCGTTCAAGTATACGTATGAACTCGACAACGACAATCCCGATGTGCAGAAGCTTAATTTCAATGAAAAGCTGACCGACGACTTTAAAGTGCAGGTGTATGAAACCGACGACAATCATGTCATCACAGGCCCGCCTGTGAACACCACGCCTGCCGACATCACAGTGCAAGGCACCAATGACAGACCTATCATTGACATTGGCACTCTTGATAAGTTGTCCATGGAAGAACACTACGACAAGAACGTCGACGGCAAGATCCTCAAGGGACAAATTGCCATTACGGACTATGAGGATGCCGGCACGTATGACCCGACAGACCAGACATGGCATTCTGAAGTTGTTTCTGCGGGTGACGGCTTTACTTTCTCGCTGGTCAAACTGCTGTCTGGAAAATCCGTTTCCAACGAGGCTTTGCGCGGTCCTGACCTTGGCGATGAAGCCAACTTTGACCTCAAAAGCGACACTTTTATTGTCCAGGGCACGTACGGCATTCTCGAAATCAATCAGCAGACGGGCGCGTTTACCTATACCCGCACCGATGATCTCACCTGGCTCAACAACAATGAAACCGCAGAAGACACCTTTTACGTGCGCGTAAAAGACCCCAATGGCGCATACTCCGAAGTAAAGCCCATCGTCATCACCATCAACGGCAATGACGATCCAGGCGTTCTCAAGGGCCATGAGGAGAGCATCAAGGAAGACGGCGTGGACGGCTCGGACCTGCCCAGCGAGACCTACTACTACCTGCATTATGACGGCACGAGCAGCCACGGGCATGTGCACCACCTTGGCGCTAACCACCCCGAAAACGGAAGACCTGCTGATACAGATTTTGTGGTCAAGGGGCAGCTCCACGTGGACGACCCGGACTTTTCAGACAGGCCAACTCCTGGTTCTGGCGTTTCTGATAAGTATACGTATGACGAACCGGCTGTGAGCTTTCCCGTTGCGGCTAAAGACGACGGCGCGAACATCGGCGACATCAGCGGCCCTGTTTCCGGCAGCGACGGATCTTCGGTTTACACCATCAACGGTTACGGTACGCTTACGCTCTGGCCGGACGGAAAGTACACCTTTGAACCGCTCATGGATGGCGACAAGCTCGCGGCGCCCATCAACCACCTTGCCATCGGGGAGTCCGTGGTCATAACCGTGCCTGTCACCGTAACCGGTTCGGGAAAAAATCACGCTGGCGAAACGACCAAAGATAACCTGGTGATCACTATCAATGGCACCAATGACGCTCCGGTGGTGACCTCAGAAACATCCGGCAGCGTTTCGGTGACCTACACTAACACCCTTACCGGGCAGGAGGTCACTTCCAAGTTCACTTTTGGCGAGCGAGGCGACCATGCCGTTGTTATAGACAGCGACGAAATGGCCCATTGGGATAGGACTAATGGTGGAAACCTTACGGTAAACGGATCGCTCCAATCGCAAAGTATCGTCAAGGACGTCGACCACGGCGATCAGAGCAGACTCGTCTTTTTTGCTGTTGACGGCAAAGCCACCACTGGAGAAGCCCAGGGCAACCTGGTGCAGGAGATTGTCGGCGAATACGGCACGCTTATTATCCAGCGCGATGGTTCATATCAGTATACCCTGGACAAGTACGGCGCTAACTACAAAAACCTTGTCGCCGGAGACTCTAAAGCCATTACGGAAGAAATCTTCGATGTCTATGTGCGTGATCCCCACAATGCCACGTCTGAAGAACCCATCAAGCTTGTCATCAAGGTGGCTGGCCCTGATGCGGATCACGGCGGCGGCTCGGGGACTCCTGTTCCCAATCCCGATCCGGGCGAGGGCGGCGGTTCGCATCCTGGCTCTGAGCTGAAAGATCAGCAGAACCATGTCACGGAAGATGATACGTATACTGCCACTGGCAAGGTGGGCGGCGACGGCTACTATGATGCTGGCCTCAAGCTGACGGGCTTTACGTCCTCTGATAGCGGAGACACGGGCGGCAAAGCCACAGACAATATGATTGTCACCAAGTACGGCACCATTACTCTCAAGCCAGACGGTACTTATACCTACACCCTGAATAACGACCACCCTGACGTGCAGAAGCTTCGTCAAGAAGACCATATAGTGCAGAAATTCACGGTTACTGCCAAAGACGGCACTTCAACGGTTATCGAAATCACCGTGAATGGCACCAATGATCTGCCCTTTGTGGTGAGTTCGTCCGACGGCAGCCTGACGCAAAATTCTGGCGGCATATGGGCCAATACTACCACGACCGGCAACTTTGAGGCCAAAGACCTAGATATGGTGGAAGGCCAGAACCTTATCCTCAAAGGCGACGGCGTTACGTCCACTGGCACGGATACCTACACAGTTCAGGGCCAGTATGGCGTATACACCATCACCAAGACGGTCGTTAACGGAAACTCGCATTTCGAGTATACGTACACGCTTGATCCCGCCTATCAAAATGACAACTTTGGCGGGCAGGTAGAGGATTCCGTGACCATCCAGATCAGCGACGGCAAGGCAAACGCGAACCACACGCTGAATGTCACCCTGGATGCCAAAAACGATGCCCCGGTAATCACCAAGGCTGACGATCTTAACGTCATTGAGGATAGCAAGATTATCAGCGACACAAACACGGTTTCGGCAACCGACCCTGATATGCCTTTCCCCGGAAGCGATGCAGATAAGCTTTCCTACAGCGTGGCCAACGCTGACGGCAGCGGCGAAGGATCCATGGTGGTTGGCAAGTACGGTGTTTTGGTTATGGGCGCTGACGGCAGCTATTACTTCAAGCTGAATAGTGCCAGCCCCGAGGTTCAGGCTCTGAACGGGGCAGATCCCAACGACCCGTCTTCGAAGCCTGAATCCATTAGTGAAAAATTCAGGGTCATCGTCAGAGACGACAAGGGCGGCGTCACCTACAAGGAAATCACTGTAGACATTCAGGGCACTGACGATATGCCCATGCTCTACCTCTACGGTGTGGACGGATCGCTTGCGGCAACCGGACCTGCCGGGTCTGGCGCGTTGCTTGTCGTCAAGGAAAAGCAGGGCGGTACTGACGCTGACTATACCGTGCATGGCAAGGCACTGGGGTATGATGCGGATGCGGACGACTACGACAACTTGAAGTACAGCATCAAGGATGGCGGCAGTAACGCAACCGAGGTCACAATATTCGCTGTCAAGACCGCCTCAGGCTGGGAAGTCACTTCAAGTTCTACTCCTGGCGCTGTGGAGATGGGTTCCCTGAGTATTAACGACACGTCAGGTCTCTATACCTTCAAGGGCAAGCCTGACGGCATCGCCAAACTTGGCGTTGGCGAGGAACTCAACATCCTCGGCACTGTTGTGGTTCAGGACACGCACGGCAATGAATCCACGGCCGACCTGAACATCAACATCATGGGCACCAATACCACGCCCATCATTGTTGATTTCACTGGTGATAAACATCCTGACTACACCGCCGATCCTCTGAACAAGGACGATTTTGATTTTGCGCAAAGCAGTGACGACAAATATACGCCGCTTACCGGTGAAGTTGTTACCCTTGACGCTGACGGCGATGCCACGCAGGTCTTCATCAGGGTGGAGGACTCCATACTTGGCGAGCGGAACGTCACCGAACTGGAAGGCAAATATGGCAAGCTGACGCTTACCGTAGATGCTAACGGCAAAACGCACTATGAATACAAGGTGACCAACCCCAACGCCATCAAGGCTCTGGGAGAAGAGGAAACTGACAAGGACACCTTTAACCTTGTTGTGCGCGACCCGTATGGAGCCGAAGGTACAGGAAGCCTCGTCATTGACATTATAGGCACTAATGACAAACCTGTGATTTCCGTGAATGGCGCGAACAGCACCATTACTGTCACAGATCCGGACACGAAGGATACGCATACCCTCACCATTATTGTTAACGGAACGGAACATGCACTTGTGGCGGATCCCAACAATCCAGCGCATTTTACATCCAACCTTCCTGATGGAAAGCTCACGCTGCTCTATGAACAGGCAAGCAACGGCGAAAAACAATGGAAGTACACCTTTGAACCTGATCCTTCCAAGACAGGCAGCATTCCTTCCACCGAAACCAAAGAATTTGATTTCTCGGTGAAGGTGACAGACCAGCATGGAGCCAGTGATACGTCGGACAACGTGACAATCAGCTACACAGGCACAAACCATGCGCCTGTGGGCCAGGATGTGACGCTGCCCCTGACCCTCATCAACGGCGTCATTCCGGCTGGAGACGTAATTCCGTTTCACAATGATCCCTTGTCCTTCAAAGACCAGGATGGCGATCACCTCAGCTATGTATTCAAAGACAGTCATGGCGCCGATGTCACGGTTTCCGGTTCATCAACTATAATAGATGGTGAATTTGGAACACTTGAACTTATCACCAACAGCACTGGCGATGGGTATGAGTACAAGTACACGATGTCCGACGATACGGCCGTGCTGAAAAAGCTGGCCGAAATGTACGCCAATGGCGAGGACGTGAAGGACGAGTTCCAGTACAAGGTCAATGACGGTGTCTGGACGAATAGCGATTCCGGCAAGGTTGAAGTGCACTTGAATGTCGATAACCACGCAAGCGGGCCTTTTGGTGATGAAAGCGCAACCAGCCCGCAGGTGGTCTTTGGCGGCAGCGGCAATGACGTGCTTCATGGCGGCTCCGGCAATGACATCCTTTCCGGTGGCAACGGCAACGACATGCTTTATGGCGGTCTTGGCGACGACACGCTCTTTGGCGGCGCCGGAAATGACTATCTTGATGGCGAGGCCGGAAAAAACGAACTCTACGGCGGCGATGGCAATGATGTGCTTGTGTTCAACGCCAACAACACCGTTATGGACGGCGGCGCCGGCATTGACATGATGATAGGCGCAGACAAGGATACGCTCGACAGCCTGTTCGCCAACCCTGCTGCCAATCCCGTCAAGAATGTTGAAATATTTGTGACGGATGGCGGCACAGGCCTGACCAGTCTGTCCAGCCTTGAAAGCCACGGCGTGGTTCTGAATGGTAATGAAAAAATTGAGCTGTCGTCAGACTGGAGCCAAAGCGCCAGCCAGACCCCCAGCAGCATGTCCAGTGACTATGTGGCCTTTACCAGCGACAATATGACCATACTCGTTGCCAAGTCCGCTCTGGCTGAAGGTATCGTGTAAACAGCCTAGACACACGCAAAGAACACGCGGGCCGTCACTTTTAGTGACGGCCCGCGCTTGTTTCTGCCAGCTTCTGCCGCACATCCCGCTCCATCCTCTTGGCACAGACACCTTGACCTTCCCACCCGTGCAGCTTATGATCCTGTGAATAAATACGGCTTTTTCAGCCCAACCCGTACCGGAGGCTTGCCGCATGTTTGGCATTGGCGTGCAAGAGTTGTTGCTCATACTGGTAGTTGTTCTTCTGCTTTTTGGCGCGAACAAACTGCCCGAAATTGGCGGCGGCCTTGGCAGGGCTATTCGCAACTTCCGGCGGGCCTCTTCTGAGCCTGATGAAATTGACATCACTCCAAAAAACAAAAAACCTTCCTCCACTGATGACGACCCCAGCCATAAAGCCTGAGTCCAGCCGGACATAAAGGATTTTGTCATGAAAGCAGAACAATTATCCGTATTTTTGGAAAACAGGGCCGGACGCCTGGCAGAAGTGACCCGCACACTGGCTGAAGCAGGCATTAATATTCGTGCTTTGTCGCTTGCGGACACTTCAGACTTTGGCATCCTGCGCATGATCGTTTGCGATCATGAAAAAGCCAAAGCCGTTCTTAAAGAAAAAGGCTTTACTCTCGGCCGCACCAGCGTTGTGGCTGTGGAAGTCTCTGACAGGCCCGGCGGCCTTGATGACGTGCTGCAACTGGTTTCGCGCAACGGCATAAATGTGGAATATATGTATGCCTTTGTCCAACGCGAAAACGAAAGCGCTGTCATGATCTTTCGCTTCGACAAAGTGGATCAGGCGGTTGAGGTGCTTCAGGCAAACAATTTCACCATTATTCCCGCCGCACGCCTCTGCGCCTAATAAATCCTGCTTTTGGCGAGCGCTCAGACGCTACGCCCTGCCACAATGTCATACAAATACCCCTTGGCCACAGCGCCGAGGGGTATTTGCGTTTCACAGAGCGCATCTGCATCCGTGCGCAAACGCCCCGCCACGCCCTGCATGTCACGTCAGCAATGCGGCATATCCGCCAGCGGCAGCATGGGGCACTTTCTTTGCAATTATGTACTCTTCGTAAACAATGCCGGGGCACAGGCCAAAGACATCCCCTGTTCAACCAGGTACTGCGCGTGTACCCTGCTAGAGCAGTTTACGAATGAAATGAGTTAAATGCTCTGCAAGGATTTTTCTGAAAATCCTTGCCACGAAATGCGAGTAGGCGGGCTTTTGCCTGCCGCACGCGAGCATTTCAAGTGTTAAATGCTCTAAGACCGCTGGCTTTTGAATCAGGTGGAGGACATATGGCTGCACAGTATATATTGGCTCTTGATCAGGGCACAACCAGTTCACGGGCAATCCTCTTTGACCACAACGCCAACATCGTTCAGATCGCGCAAAAAGAATTCACACAACTCTACCTTCAGGCGGGCTGGGTGGAACACAGCCCCAATGAAATTTTCGACTCACAAAGTTACGTTGTTCGCGAATGCTTGCGCAATGCACAGGTAAGCGGCAACGCCCTGGCAGCCATCGGGATCACCAACCAACGCGAAACCACCATTGTTTGGGAAAAATCTACCGGAGCGCCCATCTATAACGCCATAGTCTGGCAAGACCGTCGCACCGCAGCCTTTTGCGACCAGCTGCGGGCCGAAGGAAAAGCCAGGGTCATTCAGGATAAAACCGGTCTTGTCCTTGACGCGTATTTCTCCGGCAGCAAGATACGCTGGATTCTTGATACCATTCCCGGCGCCCGCGCGCGGGCTGAAGCAGGCGAACTTCTGTTCGGCACAGTGGATACATGGCTTGTCTGGAATCTCAGCAAGCGTGGGGCCCATGTCACGGATCCCTCCAATGCCAGCCGCACTCTGCTTTTTAACATTCACACGCGGCAATGGGATGATGAACTGCTGGCAATCATGGGCGTACCGCGTGCCATGTTGCCCGAAATTGTCCCCTCTTCCAGCATCACAGCGTGGACGCATCCTGAATTTTTTGGGCACGCCGTCCCCATTGCCGGCATTGCAGGAGACCAGCAGGCAGCGGCATACGGCAACGGCTGCATGAAAGAAGGCATGGCCAAAAACACTTACGGAACTGGCTGCTTTCTGTTGCTGAATACCGGCGAAAGGCCACCCACAAGCCAGAACAACCTGCTTGCCACAGTGGCGTGGCAAACAGACCGGGGCTGTTCTTACGCTCTTGAAGGCAGTGTTTTTGTGGCGGGTGCGGCTGTTCAATGGCTCCGGGACGGGCTTGGACTCATCAAAGACTCGTCCGAGCTGGAAGGGTTGGCAACCACTGTCCCTGATAATGGCGGCGTATATATGGTTCCGGCATTTGTGGGCATGGGCGCACCCTATTGGGATCAATACGCCAGGGGTACGATTGTCGGCCTGACAAGAGGCACCACAAGAGGCCATATCGCCCGCGCCGCCATTGAGGCCATTGCTTTACAGACGCTCGATATTATTGATGCCATGAAAAAAGACACTGGCATCAGCCTTACGACCTTGCGTGTGGACGGCGGCGCCAGCAGAAACAACATGCTTATGCAGTTTCAGGCCGACCTCACGGGAGTGGTGGTGGAACGCCCCACCATTACAGAAACAACGGCTCTTGGCGCTGCATACCTGGCGGGGCTTGCTGTGGAATTTTGGGAAAGTGAAGAAGCTCTTGCCCATAAATGGAAGCTCGATCGCCGCTTCACGCCCACAATGGCGCAAGACAAAAAAGAAAAAATGCTGCACCAGTGGCACCGCGCCGTTGCACGGGCCTCGCATTGGATAGAGGAACAGACGCCTGACCAAGCGCCATAGCGACGCATTGCAGGTACCTGCCCAAGCGCCAGCACCTCGCATTTTTGGTGCGCACACCTCTGCGGCATTGCAGGGTTTCTGACATCAGGGGCAATCAGCTTCACTCTGGTTCTTGACTTACCCCCGCCCATTGCGCTAGTAATGCTTTTCGCACGTACGGGCAGGGATAAAACCAGCCCCACGTCTTGCCGGGATGGTGGAATTGGTAGACGCAGCGGACTCAAAATCCGCCGAGGGCAACCTCTTGCGAGTTCAAGTCTCGCTCCCGGTACCAAAGAAATTAAGGGCTTGCAGAAATGCAGGCCCTTTTTCGTTGTTTTTTCTGCACCATCTTGCACCAAATCAACAGGCGGCATCAATTCGGCTGCTCTGGACTCCCCCCTGAGTAACGTGGGCATGGGTTTTGCCGCGGTCTGAACGCTCGAATTTGCACGGTCATTCTTCGCAAGGGGCAGCGGCATGCAGCACCGCCTAAGTCATATACAAAATTGTTTTAACATCCCGCTGATTTTACAAAAATGTCTTAATATCCATACCCTTTTCAAAATATTATCATGCAATTACAGATTATTATAAAAAAAACATCCTTGGAACACCTCTTGCTTAGGTATGTCCAGTAGCAAGCAGCGCGGCGACCATGGGGGTGCGTCGCGTCATGTACAGCCATACAGACAGTTCCAAGGAGGCTCCATATGTTCAAAAAAACGTTGGCGACGCTGGCTCTCATGCTCGTCATCCTGTGCGGCTCGCTGAACGCGAAGGCCGCGGACGACACCATCAAGGTAGGCATTCTGCATTCGCTTTCCGGCACCATGGCCATCAGCGAGACAACCCTGAAAGACGTCATGCTCATGCTTATTGACGAGCAGAACAAAAAAGGCGGCCTTCTGGGCAAAAAGCTGGAGGCCGTGGTTGTCGACCCAGCCTCCAACTGGCCCCTGTTTGCAGAAAAGGCTCGCGAACTGCTGAGCAAGGACAAGGTCGCCGCTGTTTTCGGCTGTTGGACCTCGGTTTCTCGCAAGTCCGTGCTGCCCGTGTTTGAAGAACTCAACGGCCTCCTGTTCTATCCCGTGCAGTACGAAGGTGAAGAATCCTCGCGCAACGTCATTTACACCGGCGCGGCCCCGAATCAGCAGGCCATCCCCGCTGTGGACTATCTGATGAACGACCTCGGCGTTAAGCGCTGGGTGCTGGCCGGTACGGACTACGTGTTCCCCCGCACCGCCAACAAGATCATTGAAGCTTACCTGATCTCCAAGGGCGTGAAAAAGGAAGACATCCTCATCAACTACACGCCCTTCGGCCATTCCGACTGGCAGTCCATCGTTGCTGAAATCAAAAAGTTCGGCAACGCGGGTAAAAAGGCCGCCGTGGTTTCCACCCTCAACGGCGACGCCAACGTGCCTTTCTACAAGGAACTCGCCAACCAGGGCATCACTGCCGCCGACATTCCTGTCATGGCTTTCTCCGTGGGTGAAGAAGAACTCTCCGGCATAGACACCAAGCCTCTGGTGGGCCACCTGGCCGCCTGGAACTACTTCATGAGCGTGGATAATCCCGCCAACAAGGCCTTCATCAAGAAGTGGCACGATTTCACCAAGAACCCCAAGCGCGTGACCAACGACCCCATGGAAGCCCATTACATCGGCTTCAACCTGTGGGTGAAGGCTGTTGAAAAGGCTCAGAGCACCGATGTGGACAAGGTTCTGAAAGCCATTGTGGGCCTTGAGACCCCCAACCTCACCGGCGGCGTGGCCAAGGTCCTGCCCAACCACCACATCACCAAGCCCGTGCTGATCGGCGAAATTCAGGCCGACGGCCAATTCCAGGTGGTATGGGAAACTCCTTCCGTGGTTCCCGGCGAAGCGTGGTCGCACTACCTGCCCGAATCCAAGGATCTGATCGGCGACTGGACCGACCCCATCAACTGCGGCAACTACAATACCAAGACCAAGAAGTGCGGCGGCGCTTCAAAATAGAGAACGTAACCGTCTGAAACCTGCTGCGGGGGCCTCAGTGGCCCCCGCGACCCTCCCCCACGGCACGTTGGTCGGGGCCAGCGCAGCGCTGTCCCGGCTGACCAGACTAAAGGATATTCCCATGCGCACGGCGCTCTTGCTCTGCTGCCTCGTAATTTTCAGTCTGCCTCCCGCAGTGCTGGCGTCCGGGCCGGAACCGGACGGCAATGCCGGGGGTGCGGTTTCTACTCCTTCCGCGTCCCCGGTGCAAACTTCGCCATCCATTCTTCCAGCCGATCTGCTCAAGACTCTCGTGAGCCCCAAAGTTGCGGACAGGGATGCGGCCATTGCCGCGCTGGAAAAGGATGACAACAACCTTGCCGCGCCACTGCGCGAAAAACTGCTGGAAGCGCTGCTGCGCAACACCCTGCTGGCCGATGCCGCTGCCGGAGCGCTTTTTGTGAGCGACGATGCAGGTCAGGCACGGCCCCTTGACGCCAGGGGCGAACTTGGCGTGCCCCAGTCTGCCGACAGTCTGCGCAAGGTGGGCACAAGCAACCGTCAGCGCCAGCGCATTACGGATATCCTCAACGCGCAGGCCCTTACCTCCACAGACACGGCCAAACGCCGTCAGGCATCGGCAGCCCTTATGGAGAGCGCCACCCCGCCCCTCGATGCGGAGGCCCTGCACAAACTGCTGGATGGAGAAAAGGACGAAACCGTGCGCGGCAACCTCAGCGCGGCCTTTGCCCTGTACGTGGCGGCTGACCCAGGCTCCGCGCGCTCCGAGCAGCTTGCCGCCGTCACGGCCCTGGACAGCAGCGGCAGCCCCGCCGCCCTCGACGCCCTGCGCACCCTTGCCGCATCATCTGACACGGCTGTGGCCAAAGCGGCGGGCGACGCCCTGTATTTCCAGCGTATTTCCGCCCAGTGGGCACAATTTTTTGAGATGCTCTTTTTTGGCACGAGCCTGGGTTCCATTCTTGTGCTGGCCGCCATTGGCCTTGCCATCACCTTTGGCGTCATGGGGGTCATCAACATGGCCCACGGCGAACTGATCATGCTCGGGGCTTACACAGCCTGGGGCATGCAGCAGATATTGCCGGGCCAGCCCGGGCTTGCCCTCATTCTGGCTGTTCCCGCCGCCTTTCTGGTCAGCGGCGGCATGGGCGTGCTTCTTGAAAAAACCGTTATCCGCTTTCTTTATGGCCGCCCGCTGGAGACACTTCTGGCAACATTCGGCATCAGCCTTGTGCTGCAACAGGCCGTGCGCACGGTTTTTTCGCCCCTGAACCGGGCCGTGCAAAATCCGGATTTCATGAGCGGCGTGTGGCAGATCACCCAGCATTTCAGCCTGACCTGTAACCGTGTGTACATCATCATTTTCTGCCTTGGCGTGTTTGCGCTCATCCATGTGGCCATGCACCGCACCCGGCTGGGGCTTGAGGTGCGCGCAGTATCACAAAACAGGGCCATTGCCCGCTGCATGGGCGTGCGGGCCTCGCGCGTGGACGCGCTGACCTTTGGCCTTGGCTCCGGCGTGGCTGGTATGGCTGGCGTGGCCTTGAGTCAGGTTTCCAACGTTGGGCCCAACCTGGGCCAGACCTACATTGTGGATTCCTTCATGGTGGTGGTGTTCGGCGGCGTAGGCAACCTCTGGGGCACGCTGACAGGCGGGCTGGCTCTGGGCATTGCCAACAAGTTTCTGGAGCCTGCCAGCGGGGCCATGCTCTCCAAGATCATCATCCTGGTCTGCCTTATCCTGTTTATCCAAAAGCGCCCGCGCGGATTGTTTCCGCAAAAAGGCCGTGCGGTGGAGGCGTAAATGGCGACCGACATCTTTGAACGCGAAAGGCTGCTCAACACGCCTACCCGCAATTTTCTGGCTGTCACCGCAGTGCTGTCGCTGGCCGTGATTGCAGGCAGCCTGCTGCCCGCAGGCAGCGCCTTGCACGTGCCGGGCTACATGGTCACCCTGCTGGGCAAATATCTGACCTACTCCCTGCTGGCGCTTTCCGTCGATCTGGTCTGGGGATTCATGGGGGTGCTCAGCCTTGGGCACGGGGCGTTTTTCGCTCTTGGGGGCTACGGCTTCGGCATGTACCTCATGCGGCAGATAGGCGCGCGCGGCGTGTACGGCAATGCCAATCTTCCGGACTTCATGGTTTTTCTGAACTGGAAGGAACTGCCCTGGTTCTGGCAGGGCAGCGAATACTTTGTGGTGGCCTTGCTGCTTGTGGTGCTGCTGCCAGGCCTGCTGGCCTATGTGTTTGGCAGGCTGGCCTTTGGATCGCGGGTTTCGGGCGTCTATTTTTCCATCATGAGTCAGGCCATGACCTATGCCCTTCTGCTGGCTTTTTTTCGTAATGAAATGGGCTTTGGCGGCAACAACGGCCTTACAGACTTCAAGACCTTGCTGGGCTTTGGACTGCAGACAGACGGCATGCGCACAGCCCTGTTCGCCTGCTCCGCCGTGGCTCTCATGGCTGGCTACATCCTGTGCAGGGCTGTCACGGCATCGCGCCTTGGACGCGTGTGCGTGGCCGTGCGTGATGCGGAAAGTCGCGTGCGTTTTATCGGCTACAGGGTGGAGCGGTATCAGGTGGCGGTGTTCACGCTTTCCGCCGTTCTGGCTGGTATTGGCGGCGCTCTGTATGTGCCGCAGGTGGGCATCATCAACCCCGGTGAATTTTCTCCCCTCAATTCCATTGAAATTGTGGTCTGGGTGGCGCTTGGGGGCCGTGGGCGGCTTTATGGCGCGGTGCTTGGCGCATTTGCCGTCAATGCCTTTAAAACGTGGTTTACGGCTGTCATGCCCGAAGCATGGCTGTTTGCCCTTGGTGGCATGTTTGTGCTGGTGACCGTCTTCCTGCCCCAGGGTCTGGCTGGTTTGCCTGATCAGTGGCGCAACCGCGCAACGCCAGATTCCCCTGCCGATTCCGCCAAAGAAGGAGCCGCAGCATGAAGACCCAGCAGGATATTTTGCACGGGCGCAGCCTTGACGACGTGGCCGAAGCTGCCCGCGTCTACGAAGAAACGCACCCCCCCTTTGACAAGCGCCCCTTGAAGTTGCGTGCCCGGCCCCCGCGCCACATGATGTCCAAGCCGGACATCGCGCTGTACATGGAAAAAATCAGCGTGAGCTTTGACGGTTTCAAGGCGCTCAATGACCTGACTTTCTATGTGGACAAGGGCGAGCTGCGCTGCGTTATCGGCCCCAACGGCGCGGGCAAGACCACCATGATGGACGTGATCACCGGAAAAACCCGGCCTGATGCCGGTTCCGCATGGTTTGGCCGCACCTGCAACCTGCTGCAGATGGATGAGGTCGCCATCGCCCAGGCCGGCATTGGCCGCAAGTTCCAGAAGCCCTCAGTGTTCGAGGCCCTGAGCGTGCTGCAAAATCTGGAACTGGCCCTGGCTGGCGACAAAAGGGTATGGCCCACGTTCCACGCGCGGCTCTCTGCCGACGATAAAGTCTTTATTGAAGAAGTGCTGCACCGCATCCGTCTGACGGAACTGGCCCGTTTGCAGGCAGGCAAGCTCTCGCACGGGCAGAAACAGTGGCTTGAAATCGGCATGCTGCTCATGCAGAAACCGCAGCTTCTGCTGCTGGACGAACCCGTTGCGGGCATGACGCCTGAAGAAATGGACCGCACCATCGATCTGCTGCACGACCTTGAAGGCGAACAGAGCATCATGGTGGTGGAGCACGACATGGAATTTGTGCGGGCCATTGCCCACAGGGTCACGGTGTTGCATCAGGGCAGCGTGCTGGCCGAGGGCACCATGGACGAGATGCAGAACCACCCAGCCGTGGTGGAAGCCTATCTGGGTGAACCGCTGGGCGCTGCCTAGATGTAGTTTTCCAACAGGTTGTTCTGCATGGCCCCTAAACGGCCCCTGGTCAACCGCTGGCCAATCCTGGGTGGACAGTCGCTGGCAGTCTTGGGCAAACCACCGCTGCAAACAGCCAATTTTCGAGCCCCATGCTCCAGGAGGAGCGTAATGTTGCATATCACAGGTCTTAACCAGTTTTATGGCGAAAGCCACATCCTGCGCGACGTCAACCTCGCGTTGACAGCCGGTTCGTGCGCCTGCCTCATGGGGCGCAACGGCGTGGGCAAAACCACGCTGCTCCAGTGCATCATGGGCGTGCTGCCCGCACGTTCCGGCCATATTTTTCTTGAAAAAACGGACTTGCTTCCTCTGCCTGTGGAGCGCCGGGCAGCCCTGGGCATCGGTTATGTGCCGCAGGGCCGCCAAATTTTCCCCTTGCTGACCGTTCGCGAAAATATGGAACTCTCGCTGCCCATGCGCAAGGATAAGGCCAGGGACATTCCTCCGTTCATCTTTGATTTTTTCCCCGTGCTGGGCGAAATGATGCACCGGAGAGGCGGCGATCTTTCCGGCGGCCAGCAGCAACAGCTTGCCATTGCAAGGGCGCTCACGCTGGAGCCGCGCCTGCTCATTCTGGATGAACCAACCGAGGGCATTCAGCCCAATATTGTGCGCGACATCGCCACAACCATCCGCAGGCTCAACGAAGAAATGGGCCTCACCGTGCTGCTGGTGGAACAAAAAGTGCCTTTTGCCCGCCGCATGGCAGATACCTATATGATTATGGATCGCGGCCACATCGTTTCGCAGGGCGACATGCGCGGCCTTGACGACGCCACGGTCAAAGCCTTTCTGAGCGTTTGATTTTCACTGCGGAATCCAGGAGCAACTACATGTCTGCCGCCACCGTAAACCCTGCCAACAATCTCCACGGCCACTGCTTTACGCCTGACCGGCGCTGGAGCGCGCGCATGGATCTGGATTTTGCGGTGCGGCAAGGGCGTACCGCGCTGGCAAAAATGCAGTTCAGCGGGCCCTTGCGTGTACAGCGGCCATTCTATCCCGAAGCAGCGCCCACGAATGCGCCGGGTCGGGCGCAGGCATCCCAACCCTGCCACTGCTGCCTGCTGCATCCGCCTGGCGGCCTTGTGAGCGGCGACGACCTGAACCTTGCCGTGCGGCTGGAGCAAGGCGCACACGTATTGCTCACCGCCCCCTCGGCCTCCAAGTTCTACGCTGCGGATGCGCACAACGTGGCCCAACGCCAGACCACAGATCTTACAGTTACAGGCGGTATGCTGGAATGGCTGCCGCGTGAAACCATCATCTATGACGGGGCGCGGGCCGAAATGCGTACATCGGTGGAGCTGGACAATGCCAGCGCCTGCATTGGCTGGGAAATGATCTGCCTTGGCCGCCCTGCCGCCAATGAACGTTTTACCCACGGCAGCGTGCGCCAGAGCCTCATCCTCACCCGCGGAGGTCTGCCCCTGCTGCATGAGGTGCTGCGCTTTGTAGGCGGCGATGCCCTGCAAGAATGCGCCTGTGGCCTTGGCGGTCAGGCGGTTTCCGCCACCCTCTTTGCCGTGGGGCGCGGAGCGGGTACGGGCGACACTACAGATGCCGCCGGACATGACCTCGCCGCGCTGGAAGCCTGCTGCGCCGCCCTGCAGGACCTGCTCTCGCCCAGCCGCGACTTTGATGCTGCGCCAGACGATGCGCTTGGCAATACTCATGGCGACACTCCAGGTGGCACTCCAGGTGGCGCTCATGATGCTGTGCCTTGCGGCCAAAGCCCTGCTGCTGGCGGCAGTTCCGTTCAGGCAAGGCCTGTTCCCCTGCCTGCCCACATGGGGGAGAGGGCCGGAGCCACTGTGCGTGGCGAGGTGCTTGTGGTGCGTTATCTGGGTCCGGACATGGAAGAAGCGCGCAACCTGCTGCTGACGGCCTGGAATATGCTGCGGCCAGCGCTGACCGGCTGCCCGCCGCACATGCCGCGCATCTGGTACGGAGCTTTTTAGGGCATTTTCACTTTGAAACTGTGTTAAATGCCCTAACGCTGCACCACGTGCAGCGCGCCACATCGTGGCGTGGATTTTGCCGAAAAATCGCATTTTTCGGCAAAAAGACAAATTGAAATGTGTAGCATTTCAAAGGTTATCTGGTCTGAAAAAATTTGCAGCCAAGTTGTGACCACACTGTTTTACTGTTTGACGAAATTAGTGCGGCGTGCCGCGTACACTGGAGGCATCATGGAACTTCTGCCCAGAGAAAAAGACAAGCTGCTGCTTTTCACCGCCGGATTGCTGGCGGAAAGGCGCAGGGCTCGCGGACTCAGGCTCAATTATCCCGAGTCTGTGGCCTACATCAGCCTGGCGGTGCTTGAAGGCGCGCGCGACGGGCAAAGCGTGGCCGAACTCATGGGTTCGTGCCGCAACCTGCTCACGCGTGAGGACGTCATGGACGGCGTGCCCGAGATGATCCACGAAGTGCAGGTGGAGGCCACCTTTCCTGACGGCACCAAGCTTGTGACCGTACACGACCCCATTCTGTAGTCAGGGCCGGGCACTAACAACCCGCAATGGCAACCCGCACGAACACACAAGGGGGGCACATGATTCCCGGTGAAATCCATATGGCAGAGGGCGACATAACCCTCAACGCACTTTCGGAAGGACACGAGGTGGTGCTGGAAGTTTCCAATACCGGCGACAGACCCATTCAGGTGGGTTCGCACTATCATTTTTTTGAAGTAAACCCGGCTCTGACCTTTGCCCGCGAATCAGCGCGCGGCATGCGGCTGGACATACCCGCCGGAACAGCCGTGCGCTTTGAGCCGGGGCAGAAACGCGAGGTCCGCCTCGTGCCTTACGCCGGAGCCCGCCGTGTGTTCGGCTTTCGCGCCCAGATCATGGGGGCGCTTGATGCCGAAATCCGCAGGGAGGAAAAAGCATGATCCGCATCCCCAGAAGCCAGTATGCCGAACTGTACGGCCCCACCACGGGCGACCGAATCCGCCTTGCGGACACGGAACTGTGGATTGAAATTGAGCGCGACCACACCGTTTATGGCGATGAAGTCTGCTTTGGCGGCGGCAAGGTCATTCGCGACGGCATGGGCCAGAGCCAGATCAGCAATGCTGACGGCGCTATGGACACCGTCATCACCAATGCCGTCATCATGGATGCGGCCCTTGGCATCATCAAGGCTGATCTTGGCATACGCCATGGCCGCATCGCCGCCATCGGCAAGGCGGGCAACCCCGATGTGCAACCCCATGTGGACGTGATCATCGGCCCCGGCACGGAGATTATCGCTGGTGAAGGCTGCCTGCTCACCGCTGGCGGCATGGATTCGCACATCCATTTTATCTGCCCGCAGCAGGTGGAAGAAGCCCTTGCCAGCGGCATCACCACCATGCTTGGAGGAGGCACCGGCCCTGCCACGGGCACCAACGCCACCACCTGCACTCCCGGCCCCTGGCATCTGGAGCGCATGTTGGCCGCCACAGACGCGCTGCCCATGAACTTTGGTTTTCTGGGCAAGGGCAATGCCGCCATGCCCGAGGCCCTGCGCGAACAGCTTGAGGCAGGCGCTTGCGGCCTGAAACTGCACGAAGACTGGGGCACCACCCCGGCCGCCATTGACACCTGCCTTACTGTGGCTGACGAATACGATGTGCAGGTCGCCATCCATACCGATACGCTCAATGAGGCGGGCTTTGTGGAGGACACGCTGGCCGCGTTCTGTGGCCGCACCATCCACACCTACCACACGGAAGGCGCAGGTGGCGGTCACGCGCCCGACATCCTGCGCGCCTGCTCCCTGCCCAACGTGCTGCCTTCGTCCACCAATCCCACCCGGCCCTATACGGTGAATACCGTAGACGAGCACCTGGACATGCTCATGGTTTGCCACCATCTCAACCCCTCCCTGCCGGAAGACGCGGCCTTTGCCGATTCGCGCATCCGGCGCGAGACCATTGCCGCAGAGGATATCCTGCAGGATATGGGCGTGATTTCCATGATTTCGTCCGACTCGCAGGCCATGGGCCGCGTGGGCGAGGTCATCACCCGCGCATGGCAGACCGCCCACAAGATGAAGGTGCAGCGCGGCCCCCTGCCCGAAGACCACGGGCACGGCAACGACAATTTCCGCGTACGCCGGTATCTGGCAAAATACACATGCAACCCTGCGGTAACCCACGGCCTTTCCCACGCCATCGGCGCCGTGGCCCCCGGCCTTCTGGCCGACCTCGTGTTGTGGAAGCCCGCCTTCTTTGGGGTCAAACCCTCGCTGGTCATCAAGGGCGGGCAGATTGCCGCCGCGCCCATGGGCGATGCCAACGCCTCCATCCCCACGCCGCAGCCCATGCACTACCGGCCCATGTTCGGCGCATTGGGCCAGGCTGCGGCTGCCGCCAGCCTGAGCTTCGTTTCGCGCGCCTTTATGGAAAACGGCGGCAAAGAGCGGCTGCGCGAGATGGGGCTGCTGCGCGGGCTTTCCCCATGCCGGGGTACGCGCGCCCTGTGCAAGAGCGACCTTTTGCTCAACTGCGCCACTCCGGCCATTTTTGTGAATCCGCAAACATATGAAGTCCGCGCTGACGGTGAAATACTCACCTGCGCTCCGGCGGAGGTGCTCCCGTTGGCGCAACGGTATTTTTTGTTCTAGAAAGTGTCGTCACAAATGCTATTCAACCGGAATAAAAGGCGAAATTTTACGCATAAATAAGCGGAAAGACGATCATGACAACACTATCTAGCCATACTGTTCAAACCATGCCCAAGGCTGGTTCAAATCTTGTGCATATACACAAATTGAAGGAGCGGCCATGCTGGAATTTACCGAAAACATGGGTCAGCGAACCAATCTGGAGCCTACGGTCACCCTCACCCTGACCTGGGAGCAGCGCGGCAAATGCCGCCAGCGGCTGCGGCTGGACAGCGGCGAAGACGCAGGCCTGTTTCTCACGCGCGGGCAGGTTCTGCGCGAGGGCGATATTCTGCGCGCCGGGGATGTGCTGGCAATTGTGCGCAACCGCGCGGAACCTGTGGTGACCGGCATTGCCCCCAACTGGGAAACTCTGGCCCGCGCCTGCTATCACCTTGGCAACCGCCACACCGCCATGCAGCTTGGCCACAAGTGGCTGCGCTTTATGCCCGACCACGTGCTTGAAGAACTGGCGGAAAATCTGGGTCTGCGTCTGCGCCGCGAAAATCTGCCCTTTGAGCCCGAAGGCGGCGCTTACGGCGGGCACGGGCACAGTCATGGCTGAACTGGCGGTTGGACTTGCGACGGATCTGGCCTCCGAGCCGCCGCTTACTGTAAAAACGCTGGCAGACGGAACCTGCCGAGTTCAACAGTGCGCGATGCAGGGACAAGCGGAAGATCTGTCAGGCCAGGCCGGTCCGCATGATGGCCGGACCGGTGGCTACTCGGCATGGCAAGGGCCGCACCTTGGTCTGACAGCCCTGCTCTATCTGTCGGGGCAATCCCTGCCTGTTGGTGGTTTTGCTTGGTCGCAAGGCCTTGCTGCCGCCGTGGAGCGGGGACATGCAGGCACTGCGGAAGGCGTGCGCCGCTGGCTTTGGGGCGTGCTGCGGCTGGGCTTTGCGCGCAACGATCTGCCCCTTCTGCTGCGTATGCATGCGGCAGTATGCAGCGCCGATGCCGATGCGCTGGCCCGCTGGAACGCTCTTATGCTTGCCGGGCGTGAGAGCCGCGAACTGTGGCAGGAAGAAATTCAGATGGGGCGCGCCCTGCGCCGTATGTTGCATGATCAGAACATGCTGCCGCCCTGGCCGCTGCCTGACGCTGCGGGGTACACGGCCTGTTTTGCCGTTGCCGCCGTCATGCTCGACCAGCACGCACGCAGCATGGAGCCGTATTGCGATGCTGCCGCGCAGCAGCGCGCCGGGCTGGACGCGGCCTGCGCCTATGTGTGGAGCTGGCTGCAAAACCAGGTGGCCGTGGCCTGCAAAACCGTGCCTCTGGGCCAGACCGCCGCGCAAAAACTGTTGCTGGAGTTCATGCCTGCCGTGCCGCAACTGGCGGCTCAGGCAGCGGCCCTGCCCGATGAGGGCATCGGCTCCAGTCTCCCCGGCCTTGCCCTGTGCAGCGCCGGACACGAACGACAATATACCCGACTTTTCAGGAGTTGAACGTCATGACCAATAGACCCTGCCTGCGAGTGGGCGTTGGCGGCCCTGTGGGTTCCGGCAAAACGGCACTCTTGCGCCACCTGTGCCTGCGGCTGCGCAAGCACTACAATATGGCCGTCGTCACCAACGACATTTACACCCGCGAAGATGCGGAATTTCTGCTGCGGCACAACGCCCTTGAAGCCGACCGCATCATCGGCGTTGAAACGGGCGGCTGCCCGCACACTGCCATCCGCGAAGACGCCTCAATGAACATTCAGGCCATTGAGGAGCTTCAGGCGCGTCATCCCGGCCTGGAACTGGTGTTGGTGGAAAGCGGCGGGGACAACCTGTCCGCTACGTTCAGCCCGGAACTGGCCGACCTCACCATCTATGTCATTGACGTAAGCGGCGGCGATAAAATCCCGCGCAAGGGCGGCCCCGGCATCACCAAGTCCGACCTGCTCGTTATCAACAAGGTTGACCTCGCGCCCATGGTGCATGCCTCGCTGGACGTGATGGAGCGTGACACCCGCCGCATGCGCGGCGAACGCCCCTATGTGCTGACCGAAATGCTTTCCGGGGCCGGTATTGAGGCTGTGATCACTTTCATCATCCGCGAGGGCATGCTGCAGTTTTAGCGGTTGGATATGCCTTATTGTAATGTTCCCCCTCTCTGCCCACGATAAGAGCCGATCGCTGATATCACGCTTGAGGCTTTTGCGGGAAGTGGTTCAGTGCGGAATCTGGCCCAGCAGTTTGAACCAGGCATAGTCGAGCGGCACCAGCATCAAGAAGGTGGTCGCTGCAAGCGCCAGGCAAAGTCGAATGCCATCCCTGGCGGGCACCTGACCCATACCCATTGCAACGACGACGGGAGATGCCTGGTAGGGAAGCAACGGCGTGGCATAGCCGATGACCTGCACCATAAGCACGGTCAGCAAAGGCAGACCGGAAGCTTCTGCCAGGGGCTGCGCGAGGGGCGTGAACAAGGCTGGTACGCCATTGGCAGTAACGGTGAAGTTTAACGCACTGGTCAGCGCGATCAAGGCTCCAAAGTTGCTGGCCGGGCTGGACGGATCGAGCGGGAGCCTGTGCAGCAACCACGAGCCCATGATGGCTCCCAGCCCGGAATAGTTCACGAACGCCGCCAGCCCCAGGATGCCGGCAATATAGAGACAGGTGCGGATGTTGACGCCAGCGGCAAATTCGTCGCCAGTCAGAAAGCCAATGCGGGGCAACACGCAAACGCAGGCAGCCGCCAAACCTATCCAGGCTGGCGATATACCATGCACGGCATCGGTTATCCACAGCGCCAGCGTCGCAAGCAGCAAGACACTCAGGCGTTTTTCGGCTGGACTCAGCGGTTGGGAGGGCCCGGATGCCGCAATTTTTTGCGGTTTTGCGGGGAACAGCAGACACAGCCAGCCCACAAGCGCGAGTCCTTTGAGCAGCCCGAGTACGGGCGCATGCAGCATCAGATAGGGAAGATAGGAAAGGTGGATGCCATACGCGCTTTCGGCTGCGCCAGCCATGATGAGGTTGGGCACATTGGCGGGCAGGATGCTGGCTGACAGTTGGAAGGTGCCAAAGCCGACCGCCAATGCCAGTGCCGTGCGCCCGCGACTGCCCTCTACCAGTCCAGCGCGGTCGGCCAGAGCCAGGACGATGGGCATCAGCAAGGCGATGCGCCCCATGTTGGAAGGCATGATGAAGGCCAGGGCATAGGTGAGCAACACCACGCCCCCGACCATATGGAGCCATGATCCAGTCAACCGGCTCGCCAGACTGCGGGCGATGCGGTCTGCCAAACCGACCTTGCGGATAGTAACGCCAAGAACAAAGCCACTGAGCACCAGCCAGAACGCGCCCGAAGAAAAACCCGAGAACAACACGTCGGGCGGAGCCAGATGCAAGATGGCGGCTGTTGCAAAAAACAGTAAAGCGACGAGGTATTCCGGCAACCTCGCCGTGGCCCAAAGCCCGATCGTGGCGGTGACGATGCCCGCGCCTATCCATGCTTCTGCCGCCATTGCGTCTCCTGTTTATTATATGTTTACGTAGGATAACTGACGAATTTATTCTGATGGCTCCTTTGTCCGTCCACGCCCGCAATCCGCTGGCCATGCACAGCCTCACACGGCATACTGATGGTTGCTCCAATGCCCGCCGTGCGAATGCGGAACCGCACCATACGCGCGGTTGCCTGCGTCGTCATGCGGAGCAAGTGTGCTTTGAACGGCTGTTGCTTGGGGCACGGAAAAGCATATCAGCAAAGGCATACGGTGGGAATAGATACAGCAGACAAAGAACGGATCAATGTCCATATTTTTCTTGCACCACTACTCCGCCCAGACAACTGATGCCAGCATATTCAGTCCATCATACCGCACAAGATACTTTTGTTTGAGTGAAATACAGATCACCTGTCCATATTTTGGTCAGATTCTGGAGTGTACTCCGGGGAAATATGGGGATTAGTGGCATGGTGGGTGCACACAAGGCAAATGCGCTTCCCCCAGAGTGACAAACCACCTGGGTACTGGCAAAAAAACAGAAGGAACAACGCCTCCTGCCCATTCAGGATTGCAGACCAGATGGCGAAAGGCTATGTTCCCAATATTAATGCCACCTGAAACGGGAGACACAATACGGAATCATGAGAACACGCACACAAGACAAAGCCGCTTCCGGCGCTGAAGACCGGCGGGCCCCGGAACACACCGCCGCGCACCATTTACGCTCGCACGATATAGAAACGACTCAGGATCGGGTGACATGGTCACTCTTTATGAAAGCGGCCCTGCTTGTAGTAGGTATCTGGTCTGCTTCTGCCCTGGGTTTATATTTGTTCACGTCAGATTTCAGCAAATCCGGCACGTTCGGTGACTCTTTCGGCGTGCTGAACACGCTGTTTTCCGGTCTTGCATTTGCTGGAATCATCGTTTCAATAAAAATGCAGAATGATGAAATGCGCGAACAGCGTAAGGAACTACAAAAGCAGAAGAAAAATGCTTTGTTATACCACAGGGAAAGAATGTTTCTTTTGCTGATGGATGAGTTCAAAAAGTCAAGGGAACATCGCTACACTGTTGCCGACGTACGCCGCATTATCTATGACTGTCTTGGTTACGATGTGGGCAGTCCGGATCAAGATTCACCAGTGCCAGCGCTTATTGATGAGGTGGAAGGTGTACTTGTGGGCACCCGATCCGAAACGCCCTTGCTGCAAACCCTGTCCCGTCGCGTGTTTCGGCACGAAATGTGTGAAGTGTTCCTTAAAACTTTTCACCAGGCTGCGGAAAGCGTAAAAAAATTCGACTCCGCAAACAGGGGCGAATATTACGATATCGTTTGCAACAGCATGTCAGATCCGGAAGAAGCCTTGTTGTTCCTCTGCTTTGTGGCGCGTTACGGCGCGCAAACCCAGCAAAATCCTCAGGCAATGAAATTGTTCGACAGCTTTGACGAAATCAAGGGCAAACTGCTCTAGTCAGCCGCCGAAGCGCCTTTTCAGCCATAAACAGTGCCTGGCCGCTACGCCTTGTTCACACGCCGCGCGTAACAAAACAATTAGTTCTGCTTTTACAAAATAATAAAATGAACCGCAGAGGCCGCAGGTGAGTTTTTCTGCGGCACCAAGAAGTCCATTTTTAAATTTTGCGCAATAAAGCAGCGCGTTACCAGTAGCCCTAAAATGGAAAGCCCCGGGGATGCCGGGGCAATCAGGGAATGTAGAAGCAGTTGTTGAGGCACTATGCAGGATGACGGCATCAATGTCAACATAGTACACCAGTTTCAAGCGGCAACAATTATAAATGTTGGTCCTGCGTGTGTGCGCAAAGATCCGCCCTGTGCCCCGATAAAAAAAGGGGTCACAGATGTTATCTGTAACCCCTTGATTTTTCTGGTCGGGATGGCGCGATTTGAACGCGCGGCCTCAGCGTCCCGAACGCTGCGCTCTAGCCAAGCTGAGCCACATCCCGTTGAGAAAGGGAACATATGCGAGACGTTGAATTTTGGCAAGCCATTTTTTATTTGTAAAAAAATTTGGGCTGACGTAACATAACATCCGTCCTTAGAAGGACAAATTCTTTGCGGAGCGAACGACCTGTATGACCCGTGTTTTAGTGGTGGACGATTCGACCTTCATGCGCAACGCTATTGTCTCTCTTTTGGAGCAGGACCCGGAAATCAAGGTTGTCGGTACTGCCAGAGATGGGCTGGAAGCTCTGCAAAAAGCCGAAGAGCTTGATGCTGACGTCATGACGCTTGATGTGGAAATGCCTCGCCTTGATGGCCTTGGCACGTTGCAGCGCCTTATGAAGACAACGCCCATGCCAGTGCTCATGATCAGTTCGCTGACTGAGAGCGGTGCTGAAAGCACTCTCAAGGCTCTGGAATACGGGGCGCTGGACTTCATCCCCAAGAACATGAGCAATGACCGTGATTCTTTCGGGTCGGAACTGCGCCGCAAAGTAACGGCACTGGCCCGGCGTAAGGCCATCATCCGTCTCAAGTACCGCCGCATCAACAATATTCCCATGCCGGCCTCTCCCTTGCCGCGAATACAGCATTCACAACCGGCGGACTATGTTCAGACACCCTGCCATGGACCACGCGACCTCGTTGTTGTGGGCGTTTCCACGGGGGGACCGCCAGTGGTTCAAAAGATCCTGTCCGCCCTGCCCGCAGATCTGGCAGCCTGCATCCTTGTGGCGCAGCACATGCCAGCCGCCTTTACAGGCCCCTTTGCCAAAAGACTGGACAGTGTTTGCAACATAAGCGTCTCCGAGGCAGTGGATGGAGACCGCATAAAAAACGGGCATGCCTATGTCTGCCCTGGCGGCAAGCATATAAGCGTGCGCATGCGCGGCCCCCTGCCTGAAGTCGCCATCACCGAGGAACCCCGTGACGCGCTGTACAAGCCCACCGTCAACCTGCTTATGGAAAGCGCCGGAAAAAACATGGGCCGCCGTACCCTGGGTGTCATGCTGACCGGCATGGGTTCGGACGGATGCGAAGGCGCAAAAGTTTTGAGAGAAAAAGGCGGCTGCCTCATTGCCCAAAATGAGGCTTCATGCGTGGTATATGGCATGCCCAAGGCTGTCATTGATGCCAAATTGGCCAATCAGATTCTTGATGCAGATGATATCGCCCAAGCCATCATGACAATTGTCAAGGGCTGACCAGTAGCGCAGCAGGAAGCACTATTATGGAAAATTTGCTCGACACGGCTCCGCAAGTACTTGAAGCACTGCAGTCAGATGACAGCGCCACTATTCGCAGTGCCGCTTTCAATGCTGGCGACATGGCCTTGCTTGAAGCTATCCCTTTGCTTTGCTCGCTTGTCAAAAGCAGCAATATCGGCATACAGGAAGCGGCAGAATACGCCTTGCGCAAAATCCGGGGCCCCCAGGTGGTGGCTGCCCTGCTGCCCTTGCTACGTAGCGATGAGGCCCCTGTGCGCAATGTGGCCATGGATATTTTGCGTGAAATCGGCAGTGACAGCATTGAGAGCATGCAGCCGTATCTGCAGGACGAAGACCCGGATCTGCGCATCTTTATTACCGACATTCTCGGGTACAGCCCGACGCACCAGGCGGTTCTGCTCCTCTCAAAGGCGCTGCTTAAAGATCCGGAAGTAAACGTGCGCTATCAGGCGGCCGTCAGTTTGGGCAACCTTGCTTTTCCCGAGGCGGTTCCCGCTCTGTGCCAGGCCATGCACGATGAAGAATGGGTGCAGTTCGCAGTGGTGGAAGCCCTGGCGAAGATCAAGGATCCTTCCGCCGCCAATGGGCTTGTAAAGTTGCTGCCGCAGGCCTCGCCACTTGTATGCTCCGCCATCATTGACGCGCTGGGCGATATGGGGGATGTCAAAGCCATACCGCTGCTTTTCAGCTCGCTTGAAAATGTCCGCGTGCCTCTGCGGCATAAAATCGTCAAAGCCATTGTGCAGATTCTGAGCGTGCGCTCCCTGTCGCTGCTGGCCGCCAAATCACAAGAACGCTTGCGCGACTATCTGCTTGAGGCGCTTACCGACAATGATGAAGACATTCTGCTGGCTGCTCTGCAAGGCTTGAGCGCCATTGGCAACGAGGACGCCACCGAGGCCATCATCAATCTGGCCGTGGGCCTTGATGTGGAGCGGCAGTCCGAACTTTATGAGGCTGCCATACACGCCATTGCTTCCCTTGGGTACAACAGCATGCTCCGCGACGCCCTGCGCAGCGACGATGAAAAGCATATTGCCGTGGCAATGGAAGCCTGTCGGCTTTTGAAGGATCAACGCCCGGTTGAGGAGCTTAAAAACATTTTCTGGCGGGTAAGCCCCGATCTGCGACGGGAGGCTGTGGCCGAACTCGCGCAGATGGGCACCTGCACGGATACCCCGTTCTTTCTCTCCATTATTGAACACTCTGACGACGCGGAAGTTTTAAAGAGCGCACTGGTGTTTTTCGGTAATCAGCATGGTTGCCCCGAAGTGGAAGACATCGTTTTTGCCCAGCTTGACCACCGGTATGTTGATGTGCAGGAAATGGCTCTTGAAGCAAGCATCAATCTTCACAGCCCCAAACTCAACAGCCAGTTCAAGATCAGGGCACGCAGCGAAGACCCCATGCAGCGCATGATGGCCATCTACGCTCTTGGCCGCTATAGTGTCACTGAAAATCTTGATGAAATACTTCAGGCTCTTGAAGACCCTTCGCCCCGTGTGCGACAGGTTGCCATTGAGGCCTTTCAAAATCTGGGGCCACAGGCTGAAGACTTTTTGCCCCACTTCTTGCCCCGCCTGATTGATGAAGACAAGGACGTGCGGATCGCCCTGGTGGATCTGCTTGGTCAGATAGGCACCCCAGCAGTCATGCCGCACCTTGTCTCTGCCCTTGCTGACGAGAATGACTGGGTCAAAATCAGAGCCATTGAAGCTCTGGGCGTACACAAACTTGCCGATGCTGTTCCCTACCTGACTCAACTGTTTGAAACAGCCAATCCCATGGTTTCTTACAAGATTATTGAGGCGTTGGGAATGATCGGCGGCAATGTGGCCTTCAGTGTGCTTCTTGGCTTGATGAATAGTGAAGACCCGGAAATACAGCACGCTGCGGCTGAAGCGGTGGCAGCCATCCAGGCAGAACAGGAGTAGCCATGTCACAGCCTCCGACCTTTTTCCCCAACGGCGTGCAAAACAAAAACGCCAACGATACAGAAAATCGCGGAACGTCCACTTCCACGGCTCCATCCGCGACGGGCAAGCCTCCTACACAGTCTGGGGCTTTTTCGCGTCCGGCTGACGAACAAACGTCACGCCTTGGCGCAGGTCTGACGCAGCCGCCACAACCGACATCTGCTTTCAAACCCTCCGGATTTGCCCCACGCCCCACAGACCCCGCTGCGTCTCCGGCGCGACCTGCATTTGGCACCACTGCGGGAAGCAGTCCCTTCAGTTCTGCTGGCACCACGCCAACCCAGCCTTCTGCATTTGGCGGCGCCACCTCCCCCTATGTTGGTCAGTCTGGCCTGGGACAACCCAATCTGGGGCAGTCCACCTGGACGTCGCCCTTGCGCCAGGCAGCCCAGACGCCGCCAGGAACCTCCGTTTCCAGCCCCTTTGCCGCAAAAGACGCCGCTGCGCAAAGATCTCCCGCCGGGGCACAGCAGGCATCCGCTTTCGGCACGACAGGCTCAAGCCTTTTTCCTTCGGCAGGCGCGGCGGGCAACAGAACCAGCGCGTTCCAGTCCGGGGCCAATGCGACGCCGCAGGCGGCAATGCCGCCAAAGGCACCTCTTTTCCGCAGCACGCAGCCCGGCACGCCTTTGCGTCAACCCCTCACCCCAAGTTCGGCCTTTCGCACGCCCACCCCTGCTGTTGAAAACACAAAGGCTACTTCGCCCTTTCGCAAGGACTTGCAGATTTCGGATGAGGAATTTTTGCAGCTTCGTGATTTTATTTACCAGCAATGCGGCATTTTTATCGCCGAAAACCGCAAATATCTGGTTGAAAACCGTCTTTCCAATCGCATCAAGGATTTGAACCTCAAAAGTTACAACGAATACTACAATTTCCTCCGGTTTGATGCCAGTCGAAAGACTGAATTAAACAAGCTTTTTGAGGTTGTTACTACCAACGAAACCAGTTTTTTCCGCAATCCGCCGCAACTGGAAGTTTTTCAAAAAAACGTGCTGCCTGATATACTGGATCAATGCCGCCAAAAAGGACAAAAAAAATTACGTATCTGGTCGGCAGGCTGTTCCACAGGTGAGGAGCCCTATACCCTCGCTATCATTCTTCACGAAGTTCTCAGAAGTGAAATCCATAGCTGGGATATCAAAATAACGGCCAACGATCTTTCTGAAGCCGTACTTGCCGCCGCAAGGCGTGGCATCTACAGCGAGTATGCACTGCGCACCACGCCAAAATCCATCGTAGACACCTACTTCGTTAAAGAGGACAGTGTATACAAGATCAAGCCCGAACTGAAGAACCTCGTTTCTTTTGGGCAGATAAATCTTAGCGACAAAGAGCAGTTGAGGCGTGTTGATAAATCGCAGATCGTTTTTTGCCGTAATGTCATCATTTACTTTGACGATGAAATGAAGCGCAAAGTCATCAATGCCTTCTATGACAACCTGGAGGTCAATGGCGCACTGCTCATCGGCCATTCAGAGTCGCTGCACAATATCAGCCGTGCGTTCCAGCTGGAGCATTTCAAAGGCACCATCGTCTACCGCAAGCTGGCTTAGGCACGACATGTGCGCCAAGATCCTGGCTGTTGCCAATCAGAAAGGAGGCGTGGGAAAAACCACAACCGCTGTGACCCTGGGTTGTGCGCTGGTACGGGCGGGAAAAAAAATCCTGTTGCTGGACCTTGATCCGCATGCCTGTGCGACCCTGCACGCCAGGATATATCCAGAGGACGTGCGTTACAGCCTGCATGACATTTTTATGGCCTCCGAAGAAAGCTGGCCCGCGCTGTGGCCGCTTCTGCTGCGCTCACAGGCATTGCACGGTATGGATATGGCCCCTGGCAGCATTCGCCTGTCGGAGCTTGAAGTTGATTTTAAAGACAGAAGCGCCAAAGGCAGCATACTTGGCAGAAGCCTGGAGGCCGTGCGCAAGGATTATGACTTTATCATTCTGGATTGCCCGCCCCATGTAGGCATACTTCTTGTAAACGCACTGGTGGCGGCCGACTTGCTGATAATTCCGATACAGACAGATTTTTTGGCGCTGCACGGTTTGAAGCTGCTGTTTGACACGCTGCATACACTCAACAAGGCGCTGGGCAGACCCATTCTCTACCGGGCCCTGCCCACCATGTATGACAAGCGCGCCAAGGCATGCACCAGGGTACTGGAGCTTTTGCAGCGAAAAATGGATCACGCTATGTTCAACTCCATTATTGGCATTGACACACGTTTTCGTGAAGCCAGCGCTCAGGGATGCAGTATCTATGACATTGACCAGCATTCGCGAGGGGCACGCTGCTATGAAGCTCTTGCGCAGGAAGTGTTGCAACTATGGTAAAAACGCCTGAAGAATATTTCTCTGGTCAGAGTTTTACCCCGCCGGGTATGGCAGGGTCATCGTCTGCGCTCAGCGCCGCTGAACAGGCTTTTGTTCAAAAGTATCTTGGCGTTGATGCGCTGGCGGATATGTCCATATACGCGCCCGATGCCGCAGATGCAGCGCCGGACGCAGCCCTGGGCAGTATATCCACCCCCGGCGTTGAGGGGCGCGAGGATCATGCAGTGCGCCCCGCGCATTCCGCCGTCAGTTTAAAAACGCAATTGACCACACTGCCCACAGTGCAGATGGTGTCGTTCTATGTGCGCGAACAGATTTTTCTTCTGCCGGTTTGCGTGATTGTTGAAGTGTTGCGGCATATGCCGCTCACACGGCTGCCCATGGCTCCGCCCTTTGTAGCTGGCGTCGTCAACCTGCGGGGGCGCGTCACCCCGCTGCTGCACCTTGATGCCCTGCTGACCCTTGATCAGCAGCATCGTTACACACCCGAAAGTTTCATTGTGGTGTGCGGCAGTGAAGAAATGCAGCTTGGCCTTATCGTTGATAAGATTCATACTATGTATATGCTGGATCAGGCCAAGATCAACTGGAATGCCGAGGTCCAACTGGGAGCCAGCGCAGACCTGCTTTGCGGACTTGCCGAAGTGAATGACCACCTGCACGGCATTGTTGACCCACAAATGATCGTGGAAAAGCTGCTTGAAGCTTAATACACTAAATTTGTAATAAAATTGTGCCGTTGCAAAAAGTGTAAATAACCTCTAAACAGTTCGCATCGATATGACGTGTGGCAAGCTTTTGAGTGCTCTTTCAGGGCTCAGCCCTTTATTATGGCGCACATTCTTTGTGTGCGCGGCTGCTTTCAGCATAATCGGACAATCGAACACCCAGGTTTGCCCGATAAAGCGGCAGTCAACATCTGACGGACAGGAACGGATATTATGAAAAAACATATCATGGTCGTCGATGACTCAAAGACCATCCGTAATCTGGTGGCCTTTGTGCTAAAAGGAGAAGGCTTTAAGGTCAGTACCGCTGAAGACGGCCTTGATGCCATTGAAAAGCTGTACAGCCTGGACCCCGTTGATCTGATCGTCTCCGATGTCAACATGCCTCGCATGGATGGATTCACGTTCATTAAAACCATCCGCGCGCAGGACGCTTACAAGGACATCCCCATTATTGTTCTCTCAACGGAAGGACAGGAAAAGGATATACAGACCGGCATGAGCCTTGGGGCAAATCTTTATATGGTCAAGCCCGCCCAGCCCGAAAAAATGGTCCGTAATATAAAGATGCTCTTGGGTTAGCCGATAAGAAAGACAACATTACCCGTCAGGGTACAGCGCTTTCAGTCAAGCAGGGTATGGGGTATGAGCCAAGATTTTTTTGACCCAGAATTATTTGCCGACTTTATTGCAGAGGCAAAAGAGCATCTTGAGACCATCGAGCCCAATCTTTTGGAGCTTGAAAAGGCCCCAGGAAACTTGGCCCTGCTCAATGATATTTTTCGCCCCATGCATTCCCTCAAGGGAGCTTCAGGCTTTCTTGGGCTAAACCGTATCAATCAGCTTGCGCACAAGGCCGAAAATATTCTTGACGAACTGCGCAAAGGCAGCATGGTGGTCACATCGGAAATTATGGATGTCATTTTGGCCTCCACCGATGCCCTGCGTCAGATGATCGACAACCTTGAGGCCAACAATTCTGAAGGAGAGGTTGAAACCGGTCACATTATGGCGCAGATCGACGCCATTATGGCTGGCGACAGCCCCGCTCTGAACCCGCCCGCTGACGCTGCTCCTGTTGCCGAAACCGCTGCCGCCCCTGCGGTCACGGATGTTCAGGCACAAGGTGCCCTTCCGGCTGAAACCAGTGCTGGCGGGTACCCCGCAGCGGAATTGCCTCAGAATGCCCAGGCTGATTCCGTTTCTGCGCCCGACAATGCCAACGGCATGTCCGGCAAGGAATGGGTGGGCACCCTGCCTGCGCACGAGCCCTATGCCCTTACGGCCTTCGGCGAAGGACATCTTAAAGATTTCATCGACGAATCCATTGAGATCATAGAAAATCTCACCAATGGGCTTCTGGATCTTGAAGAAAATCCCACAGGTCAGAATGATCTGGTCAATGACCTTTTCCGCTTTTTCCACAATATGAAGGGCAATAGCGGCATTATTGGCTATAATGAGCTCAATGCGCTGACCCATGAAGCGGAAACCCTGCTTAACAATGTACGGCAGGGCAAGATAACTCCGAACCACGATCTTATCGACCTGCTCCTGCTGGTTGTGGATGTAATGGAAGCCCTGGTTCGCAATATTGATATTGCTTCCGGGCAGGCCACTCCCTTTGAAACCGATGCCGTGGTACGACAGCTCCAGGCTGCCCTGGCAGGCGGCCCCATTGCCTTGCCGGAAGAACTGCTGGCGGCGCAAGGGCGCGCCCATATGCCTGCCGAAGAACCCAGGGATTCCGGAACAGAGGCGGCTAACCAGGCCTCTTCTGTTGAAGTGGTCACCCCCACAATTATTCCGGTCGGTTCCGAAAGCGACGACACGGAAGCGTTCCGCGTTACCGTGCAGCAGCAGATTGAAATCATACACGCCGCTCTGGAAACACTCAAAAAAAACGGCAGCCACAAAGATTCCATCGACGCCCTGTTCCGTTGCCTTGTGGCCATAAAGAACGCCTGCGCCTTTGTGGGGCTAGCCGACATTAAGACCTACGCGGAACGCACCGCCGGCATCGTTGACCAGGGGCGCATCAGCGACATCGATTTTGGCCTTATGATCGACCTGCTCAGTCAGGAAGTCAGTATCATTGAAGATATGATCCGCCAGGCGCTGGCTGAGGGCAAAGTTGCGGCGGACGTCTGCTCCAGCGCTGAAAAAGCGGTGGATGAAAATGACGAATCTGACAGCCCGTCCACGGCATCTGACGCAGACCACACCCAGCCCAAAACTTCGACAGCAATGGCCAGCGTCGCTCCGGCCCAGGCATCCCAGCCCGTCGCAAGTCGTGAAGGGCAAAGCGCTGCCGTTAAACCTGCCGCGGCTTCAACCCCCGTGGCCCCTGCCGCCCCCGCCAGAACTGTCGCCCCGGCCGCACAGCCTGCTCCTGCGGCTGCCATGCCGCGTCCGGCTGCACCCCAGACCAAGGGGGCTGCGCCTGCTGCTGAAAATCACAAAAGTTCCTCGACTATACGAGTGGATCACGAACGCCTCGACCACCTCATGAACCTTATCGGCGAACTTATTATCAATCGTAACCGGTACACCCTCATTGCCCGCTCTCTTGAAGACAGCAGCGAAAAGGTGGACATCTCGCACGTGGCGCAAAGCCTTTCTGAAACCACCTATGCCATGGCCCGTATTTCTGATGATCTGCAAGACACCATCATGAAAGTACGCATGGTTCCGGTTTCTTCTGTATTTTCACGCTTCCCCCGCCTCGTGCGCGACCTTTCGCGCAAAAGCGGAAAAGAAGTGGACCTGATCATGGAAGGCGAGGAAACAGAACTGGACAAAAGCGTGGTGGAAGTTATCGGAGACCCGCTGGTACACCTTATCCGCAACTCTGTCGATCACGGCATTGAACCTGAGGATGTGCGCATTGCCGCAGGCAAGCCCCCCAAGGGCAAGGTCACGTTGCGTGCCTTCCACAAGGGCAATTCTGTTGCCATTGAAATTGAAGATGACGGCAAGGGCATAGACCCGGTCAAGATGCGCGAAATCGCCGTGCGCAAGGGCCTGATTACCACAGAAGAAGCCGCCCAGCTTGACGACCGAGAGGCTGTGGAACTCATCTTCGCGCCCGGCTTCTCCTCTGCCGACCAGATCACTGACATTTCCGGCCGAGGTGTTGGCATGGACGTTGTGCGTACCAATATCAAGAACCTAAAGGGCAGCGTCAGCACCCACTCCGAGGTCGGCAAGGGAACGCGCTTCACCCTCAGCCTGCCGCTGACTCTGGCCATTATTGATGCCCTTATGGTTAATGTTTCAGGCCAGATGTATGCCATCCCCCTTGATGCGGTGTCTGAAACGACAAAGATCGAGGCCAAGCGTCTTACCGACGTAAAGGGCCGCAAGGCCGTCACATTGCGCGGTGAGGTGCTTGGTATTGTTGAAATGGCAGAAATGCTTGGACTGCCCCGCGCCAGTGATCCCCTCCCCGATGTGCTTTCCGTTGTGGTCATTCACGATAATGACCGCCGCCTTGGCCTGGTTGTGGACAGGTTGCTGGAAAGGCAGGAAATCGTCATCAAGCCCCTTGGAGCCTACCTTGGGGATCTCAAGGGCATTTCCGGCGCGACCATTATGGGTGATGGTTCTGTTATCCTGATTCTGGATCCACATGAAATCTATCTGATGGCCACATCCAAGGCGTCGTCCATGGCTCCTCCGGCAGGAGAAAGCAAGCAGCCCGCTTCATCAGCCAGAGTTTGACAGGTATATGATGCAGAGAACTTTTCCTGATAACGACACCACACCGTTGTGCCCATCGGTTTCGAGAAAATTTCTTGCCTTTTAGTGCTGCATCAGCTATAGCACTTCTTCGCGCGGTTACGCCCACTCATACGCTGAACATCTTCCGGCGCAGGGCCTCGTTTTTGCCGCATGTGAAGTGAACAACTTTTTTGCATATACGGAGGATAGTATGAGCAAGGAATGCATTTTCTGCGGCAAAAAGCCCCAGGTTGGAAATCTCGTCAGCCATTCCAACATCAAGACCAAGCGTCGCTTCAACCCCAACCTCCAGCGCGTTCGGCACCAGTTCGCCGATGGCAGCGTGCGGACCCTTACCGTCTGCACCCGTTGCATCCGTTCTGGCGTGGTGTCCAAGCCCCTGGTTCGCAAGCAGGGTTAGCACCTTTTTTCGCATCTGAGGCCCCGTCAGTATTCTGTCGGGGCCTTTTTTGCTATATGCCGCCGACATTTTCGCGCGCTTCAAAGCCCACCAGCGGGCGCTGGCTTATTCGTAGAAGACCCAACAGCTTGCCACGGTTCTGGCGAAACATCAGCCAGGCCAGTGGAGCGGACAATTACGTGCGCTTTCGCGACTGGCTGCTGGTGCTCAATGCCCGCGCCATTCCTCACAAAACAGTTTCACTGTCGGGCAGGGAACAAATTTATGTTCCTCCCCTGCTCGAAGGCATCGCCCTTGCGGAGCTTGGCGAGTTTTCTGCTGAAAGCAGCAGGCCTGCGCCAGTTCCCAAGCCTTTGCGCATGCACAGGCATTATGCCTTTGCCGCGCTTTTTCTTTTGCCCCTGCTTGTCTGGCATGGCTGGCGCGTGGACTGGTGGCCAGCACCCCGTCTTTTGCCTCCGCCCGAAACATGGTCAGGGGCGGGCATGCTTGATAATGTTCTGGTACGCATCTACGGACAATGGTACCGACTGGCCACCGCACTGACCCTGCATGCAGGGCTGACGCATTTATGCGGTAATCTGGCCTTTGGCGCCATCTTCCTCCCCTTGCTTGCCCGGCTCACCGGAATAGGTCGCGCCCTGTGGCTTACTGTGGCTGGCGGCATCCTGGGCAACGGACTGACAGTGCTTTTTCGCCCACGCCTGGTCACTAGCATGGGCTTTTCCACCGCACTCTTTGCCGCAGTGGGGGCATTGGCCGGATTTATGGCCCTGCAACACAGCCAGCGCGGCAAGGCCATCCTGCCAATCGCGGCGGGAATCGCCATCCTGGCCATGCTCGGCACTGAAGGCGAACGCACTGACTACGCTGCGCATATTGCAGGCCTTTGCAGCGGCATGGCCTTGGGCGCATGGGAGGCCTGGCGCTTGGGAAAAAACTGGCCCGCCCTTCCTCAACTGCTGGCCGGAGCACTGGCTGTGGCGGTTCTTGTCCTGGCATGGTACTGGGCCTTTGCCGCACTTTGAGGCTGCTCCATTGGCTCCAGGCGCCCAGAAAAAAAGTCGGTACTGAACGCGGCAGACATGAACAGGCAAGAAACCACAGATCCTCGAAAATTTGCTTCACTAAGCCCGACGTCCTGGCAGTAAGCCCTACGTCCTGGATGTGCAGTCATCTATGCGCATCTGAAGCAGATTTTTTGGGAAAATCCGCAGGAGCCTGCCCCGCTGAATTTCACATTCCCCTGCCTTTTGCGCACGTACGCTTTTTCAAAGATTACATGCTTGCAACAAAAAGCGGCCAGCTTCCCAAAGGGAAAAGCTGGCCGCCAACGTATGGCCTCAGGGTCGTTTTACCTGCCGGTTTGTGGGGGCAGCCCATTGGCCGGGATTATTCAACAATCAATGCGCTTGCACCGATCCCGCGACGATGCCTAGGCCTCGTCGCTCAACCTGCGAAAGCTTTTTTTACCAGCACCGCAAACCGGGCAATGCCAATCATCCGGCAAATCTTCAAACTTGGTTCCCGCCGGAATCTTGTGGCGCTTGTCACCGCGATCGGGGTCATATACGTAACCACAGTTCACCATCTGGCAACGCCACATGTCATGAGGATCAGCCATGGAGCCTCCCTTGTAAACAATTATTAAGCAGCCGGAGTCCCGGTAACAAATCCCTTGCTGGAGGTTCCGGTGGTCGAGGGCGTGCCGGCAATCTTGGCAAGATAGGTGTCGCCCAGCTTGGCGATGTGGTTGCCAATATTTTCGTAATAGGTCAGATGTGCCTGTTCTTCATCAATAATACGTTCAAACAGACGCGCCGAGACGATGTCGCCCTGCTCCTTACAGACTGCAAGGAACTGGCTGTACGCCTCAATGGTTGCATCTTCTTGATTTGCGTCACTTTCATAGATTGCGGGCACGTCCTGTCCGGTAACGACTTTGCCCTCTTTATTGGTTGTGGGCTCACCACCCAGCTCTTTGATGCGTTCGGCAAAATTTTCAGCGTGGCGCATTTCATCAATGGCGATAAGTTTCATGTTGGCAGCCAGTTCACCATAGTCCATGTCGTCCAGGCTATAATGCTGGTTCATGTATTGGTGAATGGCGTGCAGCTCCAGGGCGCGAGCTTTGTTAAGAACTTCAATCACCTTGGCCTTACGATTATCTCTATTTTCTGCCATTCCAAAACTCCTTGGTGTTAAGCAGGTATGGTACATTTATAAACCGATTTGAATAAACGCACAAGCCAGACAGGCTCTGGAATGCGTAGGATTAAGAAAGCAAGAATTGCCCGTTACGGCACGTTCTCTTATCCCGCACATGAGTATATAAAATTTGCCCGCCTCGAGGCAACTCCTCAACGACGGGCAAATTTTATTCGCCTGAAAGGCGAAAAAACAGCGAAGGTTTCCTAATGACTGGTGCTGCGAATGCGGCCAGCGCACTCTTTGCAAATTCCGTCATATTCGATGCGCGAATTCAGAATGCTAGAAAAGCCATCAACACTCATGCCCGTAACTGAAGGCGCCTCTCGTGGTTCCATTACATCGCCGATGCGGCCGCACTGGATGCAACGCACATGCTGATGCCGGGAAATATCGCCGTCAAAACGCTTTGTGGAACCAGCCGCTTCAAGGCGACGGATCTCACCGCTATCCGCCAAAAAGTCGAGATTGCGGTACACAGTCCCCAAACTGATGCGGGGCAAGCGTTCACGCACGATGCTGTAGAGCTCATCTGCGGTTGGGTGCGTTTTTGCCTTACGCAGTTCTTCCAAAATCACCGCGCGCTGCCGGGTCATTCTTGTTTGAATTTGGGCCATATCGGTCTCCATTTGATAGTAAAAATTACTGTTACCGCAGGATACTGTCAAGCCCATTTCACCCAGAAAGCATTCTTTTTTTGCTATCTGGGTCCAATAAGCAGAATGACCGAATCTATGGCTTGAATTGAACCGAGATCAAAGATCGCGGTTCACGGTCACGCTGCTACGCGGTTGTCTTGAGCGAAAAAGCCTGAGTCTCACACCATGCGACCGTATATCGTCTGGAGCCGCGTCCTTGTACAAAGCGCGCATCATGTGCCTGTCATTATTTAAAAAGGCTGTTAATCAAGAGCCTTATAAAAACAACGCAACACACACGCCGACATGACGGTCTGATGCTTTTACCCTAGTATAACCTGCAGTGATATTTTTGAGTTTGAACACAGAACCCTTAACAGAGCGCAATGTTGCCACAGAGCGCCCGTTTCCCCCACCCTCATGCTCTGCCTCGAACCTAAGCGTAACCAATGAACTGCAGCCACGGGCGTCACGCACCCGCTGGCAACCGTGCCCCTAAACTGTCTCATAGCCAGGGTCAGCATTGCTTCGGCTCGAAGGCTTCACGTTCTCCTTCATTCTCCGCTGAGGCATGGAACAAAAGGCCCCCAGTTCCAAAAGCCTACAGATATCTTGCAAGCGGCATAGACCGGTACGGATCTACGCTTCTCCCGCCTGGTTTTCTGGCAAAAACGCCCGGTTGCCCCCGGCCGTTTTTCACCAACAAGACACCCGGCTCCAAAAAAGAACTACCGGCCTGTCGTCTCACGCGTCATATCGATCGCCTGGCCATGGTCATTTTGAGTGTTCACCCAAAACTACTCCGGGCCAAGTGATAACCAACGCAACAATGCTCAGTCCGGACGTTGCTTTACCGTGATGCGGCGTAGAATACGAGCCACAAAATTCGGCATTACTGCTTCGTCCTGCACTTCCACTGCTGTGTGTGAATCAAAGGAGTATGGTAAGGTATAAAACTTCTATCATGAGGTCAAGTATGGAGGGCCATGCAAACTGCAGTATTCGCAATTTTCAAGGCAATAACGTGTATTATTTGAAATTTTATTTTTGTTCAAATGCGCATAACTGTGGCATATGCTGCAAAATACATCCTGCTACAGCGGTACACTTGTATGTGTATGCCCATATTTTCGCAACAGTGTCTGTCCGGCAAAGGCCGCTCCCCAAAGCCCGCTGTCTGTATCTGTAACAAGATACACAGGAATGTGCTGTAAAAGAGTTAGCGTAGCCTCAGAAGAAGCGTATAGGCTTTCAAGAAATGTGGAGCTGGTGACGCAAAGCGGATTGGCGGCGGCCACTCCACCCGCTATCCACAAACCACCCCGGCAAAGGGTAGAGAGCATCCACCCCCTGCAAAAACGTCCTAAAAAGCGGGCATACCATTGAAGGGTTGGCGTATCACACGAAAGCGCACGCTCGCCGACTTGCCGTGGCTGCAGAAACTGTCCGGTAAGATAATAGTGCAGGATGGAAAGACCATCGCCACAAAGAACATTTTCGGCGCTGGCAAAAGGCCGCCCCAGTTCTCTGCACAAAAAGCGCCTGAATTCCTGTTCTTCGTCCTCAAAAAAAGCAAAAGCGGCATGCCCGGCCTCGCTGGAAAAAGGCAGCCACTCATCAGTTCCGACAGGCAGGAGGCTGGCAGCGCCAAGCCCGGTTCCTGCGCCGACAACCGAACGCGCCCCCATGCGGCCCGGCTCGTTTGAGCCACTGCCCCAAGCGGGTTTTGATGAGGCTTCCACAGCGACGCTCCGCTCTTTGGCAGGGCCCGCTACGTGCAACGCGCTCATTCCCGGCGGGGTCAGCGTGGCGTAAGCCTGGAGAGTAAAGTCATTGAGAAGCAGGCACCGGGCGGCCTGGCAGGCTGGCATGTCCGCAATATTAATGTACAGACTGCCATTGGTAAGGCGTCCCCGCTGCCTGTCCACAGGCCCGGCCAATCCCACCACAATGGCATCGGCGCTTTCAACAGGCTGCGACAGCGTTTCTGACAGTGCGGCAAACAGCGACTGTCTGCTGGTCAATATCTTGGAATCAATGCGAGTTGCCACTTCCAGGGAAAGCCTGTCATCCTCAAGGCTGAAACTGGCGAACCGACAGTTTGTGCCGCCAACGTCAGCTACAAGTATCCTCTGCATGGCTACCTCTCTTACCGTGAAGAGGCGCTTGCGCCAGACTCGTCAATTTTGCGCACAATGCTGGTAGTGCTGCATCCCTGCACCAGATCCGCCAGGAATACCCGTCCGCCGGAGGCGAGAACGACATCCGCCCCCACAACGCTGTCCACCGTGTAGTCGCTGCCTTTGACAAGCACATCAGGGCGTAGGGCCATAATAAGGTTCAGGGGAGTGTCTTCGTCAAAGAGCACCACAGCGTCTACACCGCTTAAGGCAGCCAGCAGCATGGCACGGCTTTGTTCATTTTGAACCGGGCGGCTGGGCCCCTTGAGGCGGCGTACAGATGCGTCGGAGTTCAGGCCCACCACAAGCCTTGTTCCCTGGGAGGCGCTTTGACGAATAAGAGAAATATGACCAGGATGCAGTAAGTCAAAGCAGCCATTTGTGAAGACGATACTTTCGTTCTTGCGACGCCAGTCTTCCGCTTTTTCAAGCAGATCCGGCAGGGCGTAAAGCTTGGGATTGTCTGCCCCCTGTCGCAGAGCCTGGCGCAATTCGCTGAGGCTTACGGGGGCTGTGCCCATTTTACCCACGGCCACACCGGCAGCGGCATTGGCCACATCCATGCTTTCTTCCCAGGTCAGACCGCTGCCTATGCAGGCCGCCAGGGTAGCGATGACGGTGTCTCCCGCTCCAGAAACATCCGCCACCTCACGCACCACAGACGGAACGTAGCGCGGCGGCGTATCTGGCGTGAACAAGGCCATTCCCTTGGCCCCGCGGGTTATAAGCAGCCTTTCAATGGCGTAGTCGCCGCGCACTCGATCCGCAAGCTTTTCGCGTGTTTCACGATCAAGTGGCATATTGGCGTCCCTGCCGCTAATGATATCAAACTCTGCCCTGTTCGGCGTGACGCAGTGCGCGCCCGCATAGCGCTCCCACCGTACGCCCTTGGGATCAACCAGCACCTTGATGCCAAGGCGGCGCGCCTCTTCTATGACAAGGCGGCATAAATTGCGGCCCTGTTCAGTGTCCAGCAATACACCTTTGCCATAGTCGGAAATAACGACAGCCTGGCATGCAGGCAGCAAATCCCGCGCAGCCTGCCACAAGGCTTCAAGTTCTTGCGCCGAGGGGCAGCGGCATTGTTCTTCATCCAGACGCAGTAATTGCTGGCCCTGTGCGATCATCCTGGTTTTGCAGGTAGTGGCGCGTGTCAACGATGGCACAAGGCGGTGTGTGATGCCTGTCTGTTCAAGGCATTGACAAAGATCCGCAGCATCGGCATCGGCCCCGGTAAGCCCAACCAGAGCGGCTTGCGCGCCAAGATGCACCAGGTTTCGGGCAACGTTGGCCGCACCGCCTGGCGCAAACCAACGTTTGTTCACACCAAGCACCGGCACAGGAGCTTCAGGAGAAATGCGTCCCACCTTGCCGGTTATATAGCGGTCAAGCATAACATCGCCCACAACCAGCACACGTACCTTGTCAAAATTCATGGCAATTCCGTTTCAAGACGTGAACGCGTCGATGCAGCCTCACGGTTTATGACATGCTTCTTTGAAAAAAGCGCTCATTCGCGCCTCAACGCCCTCTTCATCAAGGAAGTCGGGCAGAGCGCGTCGTGCGGCTTCGCCCAGACGATGACGTTCATGCGGAGCCGCAGCCAGTTCTTCAAGAACGGAAGCCAGACTGGCCACGTCATTTTGCGGCACGACACGTCCATTGCGCCCATCAGTCACGGCTTCGGTCTGACCAGGAAGATCGCTCACAACAACGGCCACCCCGAAAGCCAGGGCCTCTACCAGCGCCGACGGCAGACCGTCCATATCCCCCTGCCGTGTCCGGCGGCCGGGGGCCACGAAAATATCCGCCTTATTGTAGAATTCTGGCATGTTTTCGTGGGGCACCTGGCCCATAAACTGCACATGGCCGCGCAAGCCCAAACGCAGGGCCAACCAGCGCAAACGCAAGCGCGCAGGCCCGCGCCCGACTATTTTGAGATTGAAATTTATTCCCCTGTTTTTCAGGGCAGCGCAGGCTTGCAGGAGAATATCGTATCCTTTGCGGCGACAAATGGACCCCACAGCCAGAATATTCAGAGCGCTCTCTACCTTGCCGCCGGGAGCCGCCTGCCCCGCATCGTCTTCGGAAAGTGCGGGCGCCAGCGTCAGAGGATCACGCAAAACCACAAACTTGTTCCCGGGCGTTTCTGGCAACAGTTCGCACATGGTCTTGCGCGTTGCTTCGGTATCACAGCGCACAAAAACCGCATCTTTGACCTTGGCTGCCCAGTTCTGCCCAGGGCTGACCAGATCGTGCGACTTTACGGCAAACGCATAGGGCACTTCCAGCAGACGCGAGGCAACCCAGGCCGCAGTAGCTGGCCCATGCGCGCCAGCGGCGTAAAATATTTCAATATTTTCTTCCAGTCCCCATCGGGCCAGCAGTGCGCCGGAACCAAAAGAGCGCAAATGATCCCACAGCCAGTGCCCCCAGCGACCGCGACCAGGCAAAGTGCGCCAAAGACTCCACATGCTTGCTGAAGAGCCGTGCATATGGCGGAACATGGTCATGTATGCGCCGAGTATGCGCCATGCGCCGATGCGGCGCACAGCAAGGGGCAAAGCATACCCTTCGGGGCTGCCCAACAGGCCGTTGTCATGAATGGCGTAAATGCGGCTAAGCAGGCCGGAAGCGTACATGTTATGCGCTTCATACATGAGGCTCTGACCAGACGCTTCAGGAAACCGCTCCGCAACCAGAGCGCCGCGCACAACGGGCTTGGGGCCGGCAAGAAGGTTATACGCCTCCTGAACGGCAATTTTGGGGATCTCACGCTTGCGGCAATGCAAAATACCGTCTTCAAGAGTGTACACACTGTCGCAAAACTCGGCCATCTTGGGATCATGCGTCACAACAACCATGGACACGCCGCCGGTATGGCAGAGCGTACGGAAATTATCCATAATAAGGCGGCTGGTCTTGGCATCCAGCGCACCAGTGGGTTCGTCGGCAAGAAGAATACGGGGATTGTTGACCATGGCGCGTGCGATGGCCACACGCTGCTGTTCACCACCCGAAAGCCTGTTGCTGCGATAGTGTACCCGGGTCGAGAGGCGCACCAGTTCCAGCGCCTGGATAACCCTTTCCCAGCGTTCCTGGGGGGGCAACTTTTCGTAGATGAGCGGAAATTCCACGTTTTCAAAAACAGTGGAGTGGTCGAAAAGGTTGCTGGACTGCATGACAAAGCCCATGGTGCCACGCCTGAAGGCTGCGGTCTGTTCTCTGTCGAGGTGCAGCACATCCTTGCCGAGGATTTCCAGCGAGCCGGAATCCGGCGCGTGCAGCATGCCGAGCACGTGCAGCATGGTAGATTTACCACAACCGGATGGCCCCATGATGGCGACCATTTCACCCGGCTCCACCTCAATGTTCACGCCACGCAAAACTGGCGCAAAACCTGCGTAGCATTTGTACAGATCTTTGGCGACGATCACAGGAGCCATGAATCACCCTATCCATAAGCAGCCGATTCCACCATTGCGGTGAACAGGCCGCCAGAATTTTTACTCAAAACGCAGAGCCGTAACAACATCCATCCGGCTTGCCTGAACAGCCGGATACAGGCCGCCAGCCACACCGATAACGGCAGAAAAAACAATACTGCCCAGACTGCTGACCAGCAGCAGCGGGTAAGAAATGCCTGTGCCCAAGGACAAGGCCCCCACTTCAACCAGCGTAATGCCCAAGGCAATACCCAACATGCCGCCAGCCACGGATTTGCACAAGGCTTCAGCCAAAAACTGGGCCAGAATATCCGTGTCCGAGCCGCCCATGGCCTTCTTGAGGCCCACTTCACGTGTACGCGCACGCACAGCGGCAAAAGTGCCATACCAGATGCCAAAGCCGCCTAGCATCAGAGACGCGGCGATACCAAGCCAGAGAAGTACCTCAACCCACAGAAAAGTATCCTGAATACGGGCCAGTTGGTCCTCTTGGGTGTGCACGACAAGGTAAGGAGCAGCCTGATAATCCCTGACAACAGTGGGAATTTCTTTTACCAGAGGGGGGACATCCTGCCAGCCGATGGCGCGGACAAAAAGTCGCGTCACCTTGTCGCCTGCCCAGTTTCGGTCAATCATGGTCGTATAGGGCAAAAAGCCCCCCTGCGACCAACTGCCAAGCATCACGCCGCTGACCACTCCCACCACTTCAAAAACATCCTGTTGAAGAAACAGCAGTTTCCCCACAGCATGTGCAGGATCACCGTAAAGGTCCTGGGCGGCCTCACGGCCAAGCATACATACGCGTTTATGGGCAGTGACATCTTCAACGTCCATAAAGCGCCCGGCAACCAGCGACAAGGAAAACACATCAGAAAAATACTGGTCAATGCCAATAAAGTACACATTGAGCGTACGTTCGCCCTCTCCGCGCAAGGCAAACCCTTTGCCCTCTCGAATGTTCTGGCTGACCATGCCCACACCGGGCAGGCGGCGCAGGGCTTCAACGGAGTCGGGGTAAAAACCCCGCATGGGCTGACCGGGGTACTGGGCGTCATCCATATATACGCGGACAACGTTTACCCCCCCCATCAATACCATATCCTGGCCGACTTTATAGCGAATTTCTCGCCCAAGCACTGACAGAACAATAAAGGCCGTGATGCCCAGGGCGATAGACAATATCACCCCGAAGCCGCGCTGGCGTACAACCTGACGCAGGCTGACGCGAAAAAGGTCGGACATGGCAATCATGACAAAACCACTGTAAAAATATCATTGGAACAAACTGTAACGCGCGTGGTGTAAACAAAGCGTAGTCAGTCGCCGCATACGTAACGTATCAATCTTTCTCCAAACAGTATGACAGGAGAATTTTCATTTTTACTCAAAATGGGCAAAGTAGTATATATGTCAGAACAGCCATATGTCAAAGGCTATCTACCCATCACGCCTGCTTGCCTGCCTGCTGCCGAACACACAGATATCTTGCCGCAAAAATTTTGCCACTTCATTCAAAACGCCGCTCTATCCGCAGTACCTTGCCGCACGCCCCAACCACATAACGTTGACCGTGCCAGACAATGCTTCTGGCGGGCAGACTGTAAACATAGACCAGTGCAAACATCACCACGGCATCCAAAAAGCTCAGACACCACCGCGCGAGTGAAATGGAGCGTTTTAAGAGGTTTCGCCACAAATACAGAACCTTGGCCAGCAGCACCACCCACAGCAGCACCAATGCCAAGCTCAGTCCGCTGACCTTGGCAAAAAGCCACCCAAGCAGCATGAAGACTGCCAGCACAGGGGGCAGAACCATGGCCACGCACATGAAGCCCAGCAAACCCCACTGCAAGGGCATGCAAAATTTGAGAAAAAGAACCTGCCGCTCCATCCAGGCACGCCAGACCTGGCGTTCATGTTTTACGGCCTCCGTATGCAGAAGCGCACCGGGGCATAAGCGCACCGGCACCCGCAAACTTTGCAGCCGGGCGGAAAGAGAGCAGTCGTCAACAACGTTACTTGCCCACAGTTCTTCAACAGCGAACCTGCTGAAGGCTTCGCGCGTCATTGCCATGGCCCCGCCCCAGAGCTGAGTAAAGGACGATACAGCCTGCAAAAGCCGCATAAGCAAAACACACAAGGCGTAGGCAAGCGTTACCAGACGGTGATCTCGCGGGTCCACGACATGATAGCCAGTGGAAAACTCTGCTTCTCCCGTGGCAATGGGGCCCACAAGATGACGCAAAAAGTTTGGCCTCGCCGTGTGTGTGCTGTCGCAAAAGACAAAAACTTCCACATCATCCTTTACAGCGGCCACACCGTGAAGGCTGTTATGATTTTTTTGTCCGCAATGTTGTGCCGCTCCAGCAACTACATGCCGCACATGAGGATAGTCTTTCTGTATACTGCGGACGAGATCTGCCGCTGGTTCTTCATTCTTTGCCGTAACAAGAACAGGAATATATTGGGGATAGTTCTGGATAAGCAAGCTTCGCACTGCCGCAGACATACGCCTGTCCGTTCCTGCCATGGGCACAATCATCCCCACCACAGGCCACCGGTCTTCCGGCAGGGTACGGTTGGCCGCCTCGTCAAGGCGCGCTCGGCGGGACAAGGATTGACCCGTCTTTGCCAGGATATAAAGCAACAAACATTTGAAGCTTGCCAGTACAAACCAAAGCCAGAACATAACTACTCCTTCACGACAACACGAACCCTAGAGCAGATTAACTTTGAAATATTTTACAATTCAAAGTTTTCAGTCAGCAAAAAAATGCGATTTGCGGTAGCCGTAGCGGGTTTTTCCGCTTACGAATGGCGACAGCGATTGCACAGAACAAGACATATAGTTACTCATGCTGTCTTTGCGGCAGTCGTTGGCGAGTCTACGAGCCTTACGAATGGCGACAGCGATTACATAGAACAAGACGTATAGTTACTCATGCTGTCTTCGCGGCAGTCGTTGGCGAGTCTACGAGCCTTACGAATGGCGATAGCGATTACACAGAACAAGACGTATAGTTACTCATGCTGTCTTCAAGCGTAGTTTCCTGCGTCACAACGGCTGAAGCAAGCGTAGCTTCCTGCGTCACAACGCTTTAAGCATCCATAACGTCCTGCGTCGCAACAGCCAAAGCCCGGCTGAATCCCCGTCACGTGGTGCGCGCTGCACTTTCGTACAGTGCTCGAGCACTTACACTTTTTCAAAGGTAAAATGCTCTAGCCTTGCGGATCAAGATTTTTGCCTTTTTCACAGTATTCGCGCTATTCCGGCAAGGGCGCACAATTTTCGGGTGCAAGGGGAACGTCAAGAGTGCGTTTGCCCTCAAGCTGCACCTTCATGCCGTTTTTCAACGTAATAGTGCCCTCAACCTTATCATTGGAAACAAGACGCCCTTTAAAGGCATGACCTGAAGAATGCCGCGCCCGGACTTCATTGTTCTTGACGCTGCCGACAATGTGGTACACGTCTACCTTGCCGTTGTACAGGCGCAAGTATACGACGCCACGCACATTTCCGTCGGCCGAAAAGCATAGGCCAACCCTGTAGGTTGAAGAATAGAGGGAACCCGTCCAAAGCTCCCTCACCTCAACAGGCCCCCCCGATGGCTCCAAAGTCACGGACTCTTCCTTGGCCGCGTCGGCGTGAGGCTTGTTTTCGCCGTCAACATCCGCTGCTGCACCTGTAGGTTCAACAGATGTGGATGCATTTTCCTGAGCCTGGGGTTCATAAAAGCCTCCCTGGCAAAGAACCATCAAGCTGGCCAACAGCAGGCAGCCAATCCACAACTGCCCCTTGTGCAGCAAAATGTCCCTGTTACAAGCATCAGGCACGCAACAAGCGAAAATATATTTTATTCTTTGGGCAAGACCGGCCATCCCCTTTCCAGGGATGGGTTCTAGCCCACTCAATACTTCAAGTATTGCTTGAGCTTTATTCATACAATTCATACATGGCTCTCTTATGCACAAAATCAAATCAACATGCCAAGATGGCTGAATATTTTTTCATGCGCCGCTACCATTGCCGCAAAGGAAAAATCCCTCTCAACCCTGTGCCTGGCCACAGCCCCCATTGAATCACACAAGGCGCTGTCTTCAAGCAGGCGGCAGCAATGACGCGCCAGCGTGGCGGCATCTCCCGCTGGCGAAAGCAACCCGCTATTTTCGTGCTCAACCAGGCGCGGAATTCCACCCACCGAAGTAGCGCATACAGGCAATCCGCTGGACATGGCTTCAAGAATCACATTTGGCTGCCCTTCCCGCGCCGAAGACAAGGCAAAAATGCGCGCCGCTGCATAATGGGGCCGCATGTCCAGCCCACCGGGAACAAAATCAACCCTGCTGCCCGCAGGATTTTCTGCGGCCCAACGCTTGAGCGCGGCTTCTTCAGGCCCATCGCCTACCAGGCGCAAACGGGCAGAAGGACAGCGCTGCAACACAAGTTCAAAGGCGCGCAGTAGTGTCAGATGATCCTTGTCTCCTGCCAGGCGAGCAACGCAAAGTATGAGGGGTTCCCGTTGTGAAGGTGCAGGTTCTGCGGGAACAAAAAACTCTGTATCCACACCATTCGGTATATAGCTGACCCGGCCAGAAGGAATGCCAAAGCCCTGTAATATCTTAAGCAGGGCCTCAGAATTGCATACCATATGGTCAGCCAAACGCCAAAAGTACTTTTCATGCTGGCGCGCCGGGGCACCTCCGCCACGGCAGGTGCCAACTATTAATGGACGCCTTGCCCCGTCAAAAAGGCGCAGTGCGCGCCCCCATATACGGCCCCAAATATTGGGCAAGGCCGTGCAGGGCACAATGATATCCGGGGTCAGCCTTCTCAGGTTGGCGGCCAGGTGCATAAAGAAGAAAACAGGCACCCGCCGCCCCATGCCTATATGATGCAGCTCAATTCCAGCTTCAATGGCGGAAGCGTCGAGATCTGTCGGCCCCGTAAGGGTCAGCATGACCGGAGTGAATCTTTTTCTATCGAGGCGGTGGGCCAATTCCAGCGTTTGACGTTGTGTTCCGCCGAAGCAAAGGTCTTCCATCAAAAAAAGAACGCGCAGGGGTGTGGGCATGATTCTCCTTATGGCGCGAAAAGCCTTAACTGAACCTTTCTGCGCTAAGCTTCACCCCGACCAGGACAACCCGTACCAGGTGAAAGCTTGCGCCCATTTTTATGTATTCCAGAGCTATTTGCAAGCGACGCCCTGCCCGGCTTGCGCCAGTTTTTCTCCTTTGTTGCAAATCTGTTGCATTGCCATACCAGGACGTTGAGTTTACAATGCCGCAATGACCAAGCCATCAGCTGCACAGCAGAATGTCAGCCAACCTCTTTACGTCATTGTCAGCCTTGATGTGGAAGAAGAAGGGCTTTTTTCAGGGCGGTATGCGTCTTCGGGATGCGGTGTGCGCAATGTGAGCCTGCTCCCACAACTTGCCCCCCTCACCCGTGACCTGGGCTTCCCCTTGACGCTTTTTTGCGCCCATACTGTTTTCAGTAGCAATGAAGCCCGCCCCCACCTGGCCTGGATGCGTGACAAGTGCCAGGCTGAAATTGCCGCTCACCTCCATCATTGGAGTACGCCTCCGTTCCTCTCGTGCGAGGGATCTCCCCATTGCGCGGAGGGGCCTCCGATCCGCACTGATGCATTGCCGCGCGAACTGCTGCGGCAACGCCTGGGAACTCTGCTGGACGCCGGGCGTGATTTTCAAGGTGCACCCCTGACCAGCTTCCGCATGGGACGCTGGGATCTGAAATCCAATGTACGCCCCTTGCTGGCCGAGGAAGGCATTACCTTCGACAGTTCTGTCTGTCCGTTACGGGTTTTTCCTGGCGGGCCTGACCATTTTCTTGCGCCGACTGACCCGTACTGGGTTGATGATGCCCCCGGCCTTCTGGAGTCTCCGGTTACACAGCTGCCACTGCATCCGCTTCTGGCCCGCCTATGGTACGGCTTGACCCGCAGGCGGCCTGTGGTGGATTCTTTTCATTTCTGGGGAGCCTTAAGCCCCAACCCGGTATGGCACAGCCAGTCCGTCATGCGTACAGCGACCAAAATGTTGTTACGACGGGGGGGACGGGTACTCAGCCTTTTTTGGCATTCTTCCGAAATGCTGCCTGGCGGTTCTCCAAACATACCAGACAAAGCCGCAGCCGACGCCTTGTACCAAAAAATTTATGACTTTCTGCACTGGTTGCGTGAAAACTATGATGTCATGGGAGTTACTGCGGCGGAATTTCGTGCTCTTGCGCCATCACTGCATTTTGGAACGCGCCCAACGGGAGATGGTGACTGGTAATGCCCCGCGTAATCATGGTCCTGCTGGACGGACTCACTGCTTCCACAGCCCGGCAATGCCTCTCCTATCCGCAAGCCCTTGAGGAGGCTGGCGAAGCTCAATACGCCGAACTCAAGTGTTTTCTCCCCCCACTTTCCCGGCCTGCCTATGTAACGCTGCTCTGCGGATTACCACCCGCGCAAAGCGGTATTTTTCATAATGACGACCTGCGGCCTTGCCCCGCGCCTACCATCTTTTCCAGGGCGCAAAATGCGGGACTTGTAACCGCCGCAGCTGCCTACTACTGGATGAGCGAGTTGTGCAACACCTCCCCCTTTGAGCCAGCGCGACATCGTTTGACCAACGCCCCGGGCATGCCCATCGAACATGGCCTGTTTTACAGTAACGACGCTTACCCTGACGATGAACTTTTTCATGATGCTGCGGCACTTTGCCAGTGCTTTGCGCCGGATCTCTTACTGGTGCATTCTATGGGCATTGACTATGCGGGGCACGGTTACGGAGCCCACAGCCGCGAATATCGCGATGCCGCTCGCCATGCTGACGGCCTGTTGGCCAGGTGGCTCCCACAGTGGCTAAGTCACGGATATTCTGTTCTGGTGACCAGTGATCATGGCATGGACGAAGACCACGGGCACAATGACAATACAGAAGCGACCCGACGTGTTCCGCTATGGCTGTTGGGGACAGCCTGGAAAAATCAGACCATACCTTCACAACAGACCGAGATAGCCGATCTTGTTTTGCGGGCGCTGGGGCTGGCAGTGGACAGGCAGTCAATATAAGGAGCGGACAATGCAAAAAGTCGGCACGGCCGGAGGCCCCATGTTGCAGGTAAATCCACAAGGCAGTGGCTATGTGTGGATTCTGTTTGCGGCGTTTTTCTGGTCTTTGCTGGGCGTTGCATCCAAGTTTTGCATTGCCGGCGGCGTGTTCCCTCTTGAAACAGCATTCTGGCGGGCGGCTATCGGCTGCCTGTGTTTCATAATCCACGCCGCAATAACAGGCTCATGGCGCGTTAATGTTCGTGATGCGCTTATTTTTATGTTTTTTGGACTATGGGGGTCGGCAGTCCTTTTTGCCGCAATGCAGATTTCCATCAAGCTCAGTGGCGGGGGCACCGCCGTTGTGCTTTTGTACACTGCCCCTGTATGGGTCGCCGTTTTTTCCCGTTTTCTTTTTAAAGAGCGGATCACAAAGCGTAAAATACTGGCCATTGGCATAGCGCTCTGTGGCACTGCACTGGTTTGCTTCACTGGGGGAAGCACCCCCGGCGAGGCATCTATTGTGGGCATACTGTTCGGGCTGCTGTCTGGCTTCTGCTATGCAACACACTACCCTTTTTATCGCTGGTGGCAGACGCGATACTCAACTGCCGCCATCTACGCCTACATGCTTCTTGGCGGCAGCATTGCACTGGGCCTTTTTGAACCCATACATGTGAACCACAGCCCTGACATATGGGCCTGGCTCATAGTCCTCGGTTTTTTAACCTGCTACCTGGCTTATTTTTGTTATGGTATGGGGCTAAAGCGCATCAGCCTCGTCCGTGCCGCTGTTACCTGCCATTTGGAACCCGTACTCGGAACTCTGTGGGTCTGGTTGTTTTGGGATGAAAACTTTACTCCCCTCGGCTGGCTGGGGTGCGCCCTCGTGCTCGGCGCCGTGCTTTTATTGACCACAGACAAAAGCAAAGAATAGTAAAGTCTTGGGCGCAAGCATAAGTCCGATCTGTCCATCTTATTGTTTGCATTGCTGCAAACCTTCTCTGTTGCTACGCAATAGGCGCTGTCACGTCTTTTCTTAGGCAGCGCCTTTTGAACTCCGCAGGACGCCCCTCTAATAAACTCTGAATATGAGCGCCGTTAACGCAATCACAAGGCGAACTTCAAGAGTGTGTTGTCAAACCACAAGCATACAAAGCATGCACTTTGAGTGGCAGGTTCTGTGCCATGCGGGCACGGAAGCTTAACTTTTACTGTCGGTTGGGGCGCCTGCGCGGGAGAGCGTACGCGGGCAGTACTCTGGGCGGGTTAAAAGCAGGCTTGTCCTTTGAGAGGTGTTTGTTATGTCCTGCGGACAGCTATGACCCCCATCAGGTACACATTGGGCACACTACGGCTGACTAATAGCCCAGGTGATAGCATGTTGCTGTGTTCCTTGAATGATCCGTCGCTGGCATTGCGCGGCGCGCAGGGAGATCGCCGAGCGCAGCGAGGAAGCTCCCGGAGCCGAAGCCGCGCAGCCCTCAGTGAATGGTGGAATATGGAAAGCCCCTTAGGGCCAACCCTGGGAGTGGGGATATACGACAAGCCCCAGCAGGGTCGTCAGGGGGGAGTGCAGAGGGGGCCTCGGAGGGGCGGCAGCCCCTAACAGGCCCCCATCTGCCCCCGCCGGAGGCGGCCCAAGTGCAAGACATTGGAAATAGAGCGGAATCAGGCTGCGCTGAATGAAATAATTACAGCTATCTTCCATCAGTATACAGTGCACTCGGCAGAATAAGACGTCCTCTCCGGCCCACATTCAACGCGAAGGCGTGCGCTGGCATTGCGCGGCGCGCAGGGAGATCGCCGAGCGCAGCGAGGAAGCTCCCGGAGCCGAAGCCGTGCAGCCCTCGGGGAATGGTGGAATATGGAAAGCCCCTTAGGGCCAACCCGTGGGAGTGGGGATATACGAAAGCCCCAGCGGGGTCGTCCGGGGGGAGTGCAGAGGGGGCCTCGGAGGGGCGCAGCCCCAAACAGGCCCCCTCTGCCGCCCGCCGCGCAGGCGGCCAAAACAGCATAAAAAGAAAAGCCCTCGTGCCCGCAGGGCACAGAAGCTCACTCTCAAAGGACAAGCCCTGCTTTATTTTCTTCAGAGCGCCAACCTGCAGCCCACACTACGTCGCCCGCCGCGCAGGCGGTCCAAATGGAAGATTCGGAAATCAGGAGGAACCTGCCTGCTCTGAACAAATGGAATAATCACAGCAATACTCCATCAGTATACAGGTACTCGGCAGAATAAGACGTCCTCTCAGGCCCACATTCAACGCGAAGGCGTGCGCTGGCATTGCGCGGCGCGCAGGGAGATCGCCGAGCGCAGCGAGGAAGCTCCCGCAGCAGAGGCCGCGCAGCCCTCGGTGAATAGTGGAATATGGAAAGCCCCTTAGGGCCAACCCGTGGGAGTGGGGATATACGACAAGCCCAGCGGGGTCGTCCGGGGGGAGTGCAGAGGGGGCCTCGGAGGGGCGGCAGCCCCTAACAGGCCCCCATCTGCCCCTGCCGGAGGCGGCCAAATCAACATAAAAAGAAATGCCGCCATGCCCGCAGGGCACATGCCGTTCAATCGAGCGACAAGCCAAAATACACGAGCAACACGAAGCCCTGTCCGCCGGAAGCGGCCCAAATGAAGAGCATAGGAAATAGGAAGGAAGGAAGGAAGGAAGGAAGGAAAACCTTGCCCCAGAACGACAAAAAGCCCTTCGCGCTTTAGCAGCGAAGGGCTTCTTAAAAGATGTTGGCAGCGGCCTACTTTCCCACATGACGTTGCCTTAGCCGTTAGCGCTGCAAGCACTTTACGGATAAGGACAGCAGAGCGAGGAAATAGCTTTGGGGTAAAATCACAAAGCTCCCCGCGCGAGTAGCAGCGGGGAGCTTTAAAAGATGTTGGCAGCGGCCTACTTTCCCACATGACGTTATG